>JBEKTN010000272.1:0-11800 GCA_049516015.1 Isosphaeraceae bacterium
TGCGGTCGTGACGAGCTGGCGCAGTTCAGTTTACTGCAAAGATTTGCGGTCTGGTGGGTCGCGCCACCATGGCCGATCCTCTCAGTGGCGGCGGTGCTTTTAGCTCTTTGTCGGCTCGTTGTGGTCTTTGACAACCTTTGCGCCGGTACCCGGCTCCCCGACGCCTCGTGAACTGGCGGTGGCAGACGGAAGTGTACGAAAACACAGAATAGGATCCTGGAGTTCATGGGGATTCGCCGAGAGATGCAGGCCCGCGCGCCGCAGCAGCGGAAGGGCGGCGCGCGGGGTATGTGACGAAAATCGATAAATCTGTCTGATATGCGGGTCGCGCAGATGTTGCGGAATCGCCCGATGGCAAAGATCGGCCCGAAGCTGACGGGGCGCAGAGCCGCCGGGTTCACCCCGCATCGACACGGCAAGGCGCAGCTCAAGCCGAGTGGTCGTCAAGAAAGCGCCGAACGAAGCCAACGGAAACCGTGCCTAACTACTTGACTTCAAATGGATAACGTCCGATGGCTTCGGTTTCTTGGGCCCCGAACGAACCCGATCCCACGACGAAACCGAGATTCCGGCACCTGGAGAAGGGGCTGGCGGCGTTCTGGAAGAGTTCGAAGGAAGACCTCCAAAGAAAGGTAAGCTGGAAGGAAAGCGCCCTGAGGTCATGGCGCAGGACCTTGACAGCCCGGGTTCTCGAAAGTAAATGTCTAGGTTGCCTCGCGGCGACCGATCGACTGACTGAGGGGGTCAGCCGCGGCATCGTCCGGGTTCGATTTGCCGCCCCCAGCCGGGCGGAAGCGTCCCGCTTTGGCGAAGGTTCACGAGTTCTCGTCCCCGAGGAGGACGTCATCGGACCGATCGAGCGTGGTTTGAGGGTCAACGAACAGATCCGCATTTCACCCGTGCGGGTCATCAATGCCGAGGGAGCGATGCTGGGCGTCATGCCCACCAGCAAGGCCCTCGAAGCCGCCCGCGAGGCAGGCATGGACCTGGTCGAGGTCGCTCCCAACGAGCGGCCCCCCGTCTGCAAGGTCATCGACTACGGCAAGTTCAAATACACCCAGAAGAAGAAGCTCTCCAAGCAGAAGCAGCACCAGATCCAGGTCAAGGAGATCCGGGTTCGCCCCAAGACCGGAGATCACGACATCGAAGTCAAGGTCAAGCGTGCCCGTGAATTTCTCGAGCACAAGGACAAGGTGCTGGTGAACGTCCTGTTCCGGGGTCGCGAGCTCGCCCACATCGACGAGGGACGCAGAGTCATGGAAGAGGTGCTCCTAGCTCTCGAGGAAGTGGGCAAGCTCGAGAAGAACCCCTCGATGGAAGGACGCCGGATGACCGCGATCCTCGCCCCGAAAACCTGAGCCGACGCCAGCCCCAACAACGCCAGGCCAGGAACGACGCCAGGCCAGGCAGGCGTTCGCCTGGCCGGGACGTCGCGCTGCCGCAGCCGCTGGCTGGAGATGCCCGCCCGCTCGCACGTGGATCCTCCCCATACGTGCGAGTCATGGCGGCGGGTTTTCTTGCCGCGCGGTGGGTCCGGATGGCTCAGCTCGAGACTGTTCGGCAGCAGAACGTGCTCTGCCGTGACTGGACGTCAGGCGATCGTATGTGATAGCATACACGGCTTCCCAGCGTTGCGGCGCCGGAGCACGCCCAAAGCGATCGGCTCAGACCGCGGCTCAAGCCTGCCGGTACCGATTGCCTGGATTCCCGGTGTGAGAACTGTGAGCCCGGCCGGTCGGCTTGATTCGGCCCGCCGATCCGCTCGACGGCAGTTGCCCGAGCGGGAATGGCCCCAGAGAGTTATCCCAGATTCGAAATGCGATCGAGTCGATGGAGCCCAGGCCGCTGACGGCGATGCGAGGGCCTCAGCCGAAACGACCGTGAGCACTGACAGGACGTATCGATCATGCCCAAGCTGAAAACCCACAAAGGGATGAAGAAGCGGTTCAAAGTCTCGGCCAATGGCAAGGTCCAGCACAAGCGCTGTGGGTCGTCGCACCTGATGAGCCACAAGAGCGGCAAGCGGGTCCGCCGGCTGCGCAAGCCAACGACGCTCAACGTCGCGGCCGAAACCCGACGGGTCCGCTCGGCCCTGCAAGTTCGCCCTGGCGTCAACCCGCTCGATGTGGAAGCAGGCAGGCTGGCGGCTCTGGCCGAAAAGGCCCGGACCTCGACCGGCACTCCGGGCACCGGCGATCCGGCGCCGAAGTCCGACTGACCGTGTACCGGCCGCCCCCCACGGACGAACTGGCCAGGATCCGGGCCCGTGTCTCCTTGGACGGGGGTTGCCTTCGTCAATCATCCAGAGATTCCCCATGGACCGGGTGCCTCGCGACGCACCCCTATGTTTGAGATGAGACCCGAACGATGCGTTCCAAGAGCGGTGCGGCCCGAAACCAGTCGAAGACGCGGCTCTTCAAGGCCACCAAGGGATTTGTCGGAGGCCGCCGTCGCCTCCTGAAATCGGCCAAGGAAACCCTGTTGCGGGCCGGCATGTTCGCGTTCCGCGACCGCCGCGCCAAGAAGCGCGACTTTCGGAGGCTGTTCATCACCCGCCTGAGCGCCGCCGCCGAGATGCGCGGATTACGCTACAGCCGGCTGATCCACGGACTCAAGCTGGCCAAGATCGGGCTCGACCGCAAGAGCCTCTCGGAACTGGCCATCCACGACCCCGAGACGCTCGACGCGATTGTCGCCCTGGCTCGCGAGGAACTGAATCGGCACGACGCGGCCGTCAAGTCCCGTCAGCCGGCAACGGCCACCCACTGATCGCGAACGCCACGATGAGCCCCAACGATCCCTTGAAAACCGCGCTGCTTGAGCTCGAAAGCCTCGAGCAGTTCGGCACTGCGGCGCTGGTTGCGGCCTCAAGCCCCGAGGCGCTCGAGGCTGCGCGGATCGAATACCTGGGCCAGAAGCAAGGTAAGGTCAAAGCAGCCCAGGAGCGGCTGCGAACGCTGGATCCGGCCGGCAAGCGTGTCTATGGCCAGCGATTCAACGGCGTCAAGCAATCCCTCGAGGCCGCCCTCAGCGCCGCCAGATTGCGGCTGGAACGTCGCTCCGTGGCCGCCGGCGCGATTGATGTCACGCTTCCGGGAGCCGTCCCCCGCCTGGGCCATCGCCATCCCCTGACCCAGACCGCCGACGAGCTGATCGACCTTTTCGGCCGGTTCGGCTTCAGTGTCGCGCGTGGTCCCGAGGTCGAGGATATTCACCACAATTTCGATGCCCTCAATATCCCCCCCTCGCACCCCGCCCGTGATCCCCTGGACAACTTTTACCTGTCCGAGGATACCATGCTGCGGAGCCAGACGAGCACCGTGCAGATCCGGGTCATGGAAGCGCAGCGGCCTCCGGTGCGGGTCATCGCCATTGGCCGGGTCTATCGCCCCGACACGGTGGATGCCACCCATTCGTTCATGTTCCATCAGATCGAGGGCCTGATGGTCGATCGCGGCGTGACCATGGCCGACCTCAAGACGGTGCTCCGGCTCTTCGCCCGCAGTTATCTCGGCCACGACGTGAAGATTCGCTTCCGGCCCTCCTTCTTCCCGTTCACTGAACCGAGCGTCGAGGTCGATATGCTCTGGCACGGCGGGGACCGATGGGTTGAAATGGGGGGAGCGGGGATGGTCGATCCCAACGTGTTCCGCGCCGTGGGTTACGACCCCGAGGAAGTGACCGGTTTTGCCTTCGGGCTGGGGATCGAGCGGCTTTGCATGCGAAGGCATGGAATCGATGACATCCGACTACTCTACCAGAACGACATCCGGTTCCTTGACCAGTTCTGATCCCGGCCCGGCCAGCCGATCTTTGATCTTGCCCCGACGTCCTGACACAACCAGGAAATCAACCGTTGTGATCGGATTGGATCCGACCCGACCCGTTCATCGACTGCCGCCTCTTCTCTGTCGACGGAGCCTCTCATGGAAATCGACGTCAGCCGCGTGATCGTCAGCAGCGGTGCCACCGCGCATACGACCCAGGTGCACCATCGCGATTTCTCGGAAATTCGCGCCGACGGCGGATCCGCCAAGGAAGCCGCCTCTCACCTGGCAAACAAGCTGGCCGCCGCACTCGACACGGCCCTCACCGACTGGCGCCGCCAGACGCTCGGCCAGGCGATCGCTGATGTCGAAGCCTTCGTGAAAAAAGACGATTGACCTTCAGCGGGTAGGGGCTAATGGCCACTGGCTCGCCGCCAGTGATTCGTTGTCACTCCCTGTTTGCCATCTGCCATCCGCCATCTGCCGTCTGCCGTCTGCCGTCTGCCATCTGCCATCCGCCATCTGCCATCTGCCATCTGCCATCTGCCATCTGCCATCTGCCATCTGCCATCTGCCATTTGGAGTTACTTGTCCTCTGCCCGGTGACCTGATCGTCACCTGCCCGTTGCGCCACGGAGACGCCCCGTCCATGACGACCCCGGAAGCCGTCCGGCACCCCAAGGCCGCGAAAGCGGGCGCCTTGCATCGCGACATCGGGGCGCTGGACGCCACGATGCTCGTCATGGGCGCGATGATCGGCTCGGGGATCTTCATCACCTCGGCCGAGTCGGCGCGGCTGGTCGGGGCACCCGGCTGGCTCTTGCTGGCCTGGGCTCTGGCGGGAGTGATGACGGTCTCAGGCGCCATCGCCTCGGCGGAGCTGGCTGCGATGATGCCTCGCGCCGGGGGCCAGTATGTCTTTCTCCGGGTGGCTTACGGTCCGATGTTTGGCTTTCTCTTCGGCTGGTCGTTGTTCCTGGTCGTCCAGACCGGAACGATCGCAGCCGTCGCCGTGGCTTTCGCGAAGTTCTTGGGCGTGTTCTGGCCTGCGATCTCGGCCGATGCCTATCCGCTCTTCCGACCCGTGATCCTGGGCCACTATGCCGTCAGCCTTTCCACCCAGCAGCTTGTCGCTGTGGCCTTGATCGTGGTTCTGACGATCACCAATACCCGGGGACTCAAGCTCGGGACCTTGATCCAGAACACGTTCACCTTCGCCAAGACCGGTGCGCTAACCGCCCTGATCGTGATCGGCCTGACCCTGGGCTGGAGTGGAAAAGCGGCCGCCTGGACAGCGTCATGGTGGAACTCAACGGCCAACGGCTGGAGCTCGCTGGGTGCGTATGATGGCCATCTCCCGGTCGAGGGAGGCCCCGCGCTCATTTTCCTGCTCGGGCTGGCCATGATCGGGCCGCTCTTCTCGCAGGCGGCCTGGAACAACGTGACCTTCACCGGCGGCGAGACCCGCGACCCCGGCCGGACTCTGCCGCGGGCCTTGTTTCTGGGAACCATCAGCGTGGTCGCACTCTATCTGCTGGCCAACGTCGCGTATCTGGTATCGCTTCCCTTTGCGGAGATCCAGCACGCTCCGCAGGACCGGGTGGGAACCGCGGCCATGGAGGCCGCGCTGGGGCCGGGCGCCCGCTACGCGATGGCGGCGGCGATCCTGGTCTCTACCTTCGGATGCGTCAACGGCCTGGTCCTGGCTGGCGCGCGGGTATACTATGCAATGGCTCGCGATGGTCTCTTTTTCAAGAGCGCAGGCACGACCAATTCCCACCATGTGCCGGCAGTTGCGCTGGCGGCCCAGGGCATCTGGGCGACACTGCTGGCTCTGCCGGTGACCGTCACCACCGACGCGGCCACGCAGGCTGTCAAGTACGGCAACCTCTACAATGACCTGCTCGAATACATCATCCCGGTCGATGTCAGCTTCTACACGCTCATGGTCGGGGCCGTGATCGCCCTTCGAATCAAGGCGCCGTTCCTCAAGCGGCCGTACCGGACAGTCGCCTACCCGCTCCCCGCCCTGATTTACATCGCCCTGGCGGTCCTGCTCGTTGTCGATTTCATCTACCTCAAACCCAAAACCTCGGGAATCGGCTTCCTGATCGTGCTGGCGGGCATTCCGGTCTACCTGATCCGGCAACGGATCAGCGACCGGAAGGGACTGCGTGCAGGGCCGAAGGTCCAACCTGATGCGTGCTGAACGATGATCGTAAGCTGGAACTGGCTCACCGATTACATCCGGCTCGACATGCCGGCCGAGATCCTCGCCGAAAGGCTCGCGCTGACCGGGCTGAACCATGAGTCGACCTCCGAGGTCGAGGGCGATCTGGCGATCGACCTGGAAGTGACGAGCAACCGGTCGGACTGCCTGGGACACATTGGCGTCGCCCGCGAGATTGGCGTGCTTTTCGACAAGCCCCTGCGGGTGCCCGCTGCCCGGCCGACGAGCTCAGGACCGGGCGTGGAGTCTTGCACGGCAATCGCGGTCGAGGCGGGCGACCTCTGCCCCCGGTTCACGGCCCGCGTGGTCTCGGGCGTGCGCGTGGGGGAGAGCCCCTGGTGGCTGCGGAAGCGGCTGGAGACGATCGGCGTGCGGCCGATCAGCAACATTGTCGACGTGACCAACTATGTCATGTTCGAGTGCGGGCAGCCGCTGCACGCCTATGACCTTGACCGTCTGGCCGAGCACCGGCTCGTGATCCGTCGCGCCCGCCCGGGCGAGACTCTCACGGCCATCAACAACCGGGTGTACGAGCTCGACCCCGAGATGCTCGTGATCGCCGACGCGACCCGCCCGGTCGGACTGGCGGGAGTGATGGGGGGGCTGGAGACCGAGATCGGCTTCGACACGACGAACGTCCTGATCGAGGCCGCGCAATTCGATGCCATGTCGGTCCGCCGCACTTCGCGCGCGCTGGGTCTATTCAGCCCGTCCAGCTTTCGCTTCGAGCGGCCGCTCGCCCCGGAGATCACCGACTGGGCCAGCCGCCGCTGCGCCGAGCTGATCCTGGAAGTGGCCGGCGGGACGCTCCATCCTGGCGTGATCGATGTCGGCGGACCCCCTCCCGAGCGCGGACCGATCACCCTCCGGCTCGCTCAGATCGAGCGGGTCCTGGGCATCCGGATCCAACCTGGCGAGGTCCGGAATATCCTGACCGCCCTGGGGCTGGAATGGCTGGGGCAGACTGACAATTCGGTCACCGTCCGCCCGCCGAGCTGGCGGCCGGACCTGGAGCGTGAGATCGACCTGATCGAGGAGGTGGCGCGGATTCATGGCTACCATCACATTCCCGAAGATCGGGCTGTCCCCGTCACCAGCGCGCCGCGTGGGCTGCGCGAGCGGGTCGAATCCGAGGTCCGCGGCTTGCTGACGGGCCTGGGGCTGAACGAGGCGGTGACCTTCAGCCTGGTCGACGAGGCCCTGAGCCTGCCGGTCGGCCCCGGCTCCGGACCGCCGCCACTGCGGATCGAGCATTCCAGCCGCAAACGGGAGGTCGCGTTGCGGCAGAGCCTGATCCCCAGCCTGCTGGCGGTTCGCCGGCACAACGAGGCCCACGGCAACCTCGATGCCGAACTGTTCGAGATTGCCCATGTCTATCTTCCACGCCCTGACCAACCCCTCCCCGACGAGCCGACCCGGCTGGCCCTGGTCAGCGGCCGCGACTTCCGGCAAATCAAAGGCGTGATCGAGTCGCTCCTCGCGCGACTGCACGTTTCCTCGCCACTCAGGGCTCAACCGGTCGAGGTCGCTCTGTTCGCACCAGGGCGCGCTGCCGAGCTCCTGCTGGGTGACATTCACCTTGGTGACACGGGCGAGGTCGATCCCGATCAGCTCGCGACACTCGAGCTCCGTGGTGCCTGCTCGGCGGCCGAGATCGAGTTCGCCGTTCTGATGCAGCAGGCGCAGCTCGTCCCTCTCTATCGTCCGCTGCCCTCGTTCCCCGCGGTTGTCCGCGACCTGTCCCTGGTGGTTTCCCGCTCATTGAGCTGGGCCGACCTGAGGGCGGCCGTGGTCGAGGCCGCCGGTCCAACCCTTGCCGCGGTCGAGTACCTCGATACGTTTCAGGGGGGCAACCTCGCGGCAGACGAGCAGAGCGTTCACTTCAGCATGACCTTCCGCCATCCCGAGCGAACCTTGACCGGTGACGAAGTTGACCAGGTCGTCAAGGCCATCGTCGCTGCCTGCGCATCCCGCCTGGGGGCCAAGCTACGAGTTTAGAGCGGTTTTCAGTCGCCTGGATCACGAAGCTGGTGCAACGCAGAGGCACTCGAAGAACCCCCCTGTCTCCCCCCTTCGCAAGGGGGGAAAAAGACGAGACGCCGCCGACTTCTCCCCCCCTTGCGAAGGGGGGGTAGGGGGGGTGAGGGCCGTGGCGTATGCAATGGATCTGAAGACCGCTCTAGTGGTCGGGAATCGACGGTCGGTGCTCGACGAGCCATTTGTGCGAGCTATGAAAGTGTGTAAGCCAGGCCGAGCGCGACGATGATGGCCATCGTTACGAGGATGAGGATGATGTGGCCCGCGCTCGGCTCCGCCAGAAAGTCGCCGAGTTGCTCCCCAAGTCGTTCGAGCCAGCGCTCGGCAACGGTCGGCGGTTCGAGCGTCTGATCCTGCGTGCGCTCTTCGACCAAGGCACGATTCAACTGGATCACTTCCTTACGGTATTCCTGCTGAACACGCCTGCCTGATTCGACACCCTCGTCCTCGAGGTTTCTACGGTGAGAGTCGAGACGCGTCGAGGTCGGCCTGGGGGAATCCGGCGCTGCTCTTCTGGTGGAGTGCGCGGTTTCCCGGGCTCGATCCCGCTTGGACTGAAGTGCCGATTCGATCAGAGACCAGTCGAGAGGAGTTTCGGGTTCGGGGAGAGACGAGGAGGTCGAGGTTCGGAGCTGTTGACTTCCAGGGCTTGTTCGGGTTACCCGCTTGCGGCGGTCCGCGGCCGGGAGCAGCATCTCGAGCTCTTCCGCCACCTCGGCAGCCGAGGAAAAGCGATCTTCAGGACGAGGGGAGAGCAGACGGTCGATCACCGCGACCAGGGGGACAGGCAGGTCCTTGCGAACGTCCGTGATCGGAACATGTCGATCCTGGATCCGTTTGACCATCCGATCCATCTTGGTCATGCCCGGAAAGGCAAATTCTCCCGTCAGCAGCCGGTACATGGTGCAGCCGAGACTGAATTGATCCGTCCGCGCATCGACCGCCTGCCCATTGAGTTGCTCGGGCGACATGTAATCGCATGTCCCGACCACAAAGCCTTCGTCGGTGTCTTGAGCACTCGCTCCTTCGTTCGAGACCCCGACGAAAGCTCCCAGTCCAAGGTCGAGGACCTTGACGACCCCCGTGTTGACCAGGAAGAGGTTGGTGGGCTTGATGTCCCGATGGACCACCCCCTTCTCGTGAGCGTGGGCGAGACCCCTTGCCACCTGGATCATGCAGTCGATGACCTCTTGCGGGGGCAGCATCCTCCGGCGCCGCAGGACCTTCTCGAGATCCTCTCCCTCCAGGTACTCCATGACAATGTACGGGGAGTCCTCGTGCTGGTCGGCATCGAAGGCGCGGACGACGTTGGGGTGGTCGAGAACCCCGACGATCTTCATTTCGCGGAAGAACCGCGAGACGGAAAACTCCGAGGTTGCACAGACCGGCAATACGACCTTGAGGGCGACCAGGCGCTCCATCAACCGATGCCGGGCCTTGAACACGCGGCCCATGGCTCCGATACCGAGACGGTCCAGCAGCACGTAACGTCCGAAAACGAGGCTCTCGGCTTTCCCAACCAACAGGCGGCGGGCCTGAAACTCCGTCAGCCTGCCTTGCTTGACAAGCCGCTCGGCCAGCACGCATGAGTCTTGCAGTTGCCTGTCCTGAACCAGGCAATCACGGACCTCCTGCAAACCGGTTTCGGACAGTATGCCCGACCGTTCCATCGTCGCAAGGAAGTCCGCCGACGAGAGGCCACAAGGGTTGGCATCAGGATCGTTTGGCACTGCGAAATGGCTCCGGGAATCGCGCCGTTTGCCCCGCTGACCCGAGACTTCCTGATCTCTGAAATCGGCTGTCTCTTCCGCTCCATGCCCCATCATGCACGACGGTATCTCGTAATGCCAGTGCAAGTTCACAGAGTCATCCGGGACGCTGAGTCATCATAATCCGATCAAACATTCAAGAACTCAACTTTGGTTTCACGATATCTGGCACTCAGTCATGATTGCAAGCCACCAAGCCTTGTCGCGTCGAGACCCACGGCAGGCAGTTTGCTCGGTCTGACGGTGGAGGTGGCAGGCGGCCAGCAGTCTCGATTACCCTGGTGGTGATGTGATTCATCCCGGATTCGACGTCCGCTCGTCGGGCTCGATTCGAAGCGTCTATCGTACGTGGAAGGGATTTTGGCCGGCCTCACTCAACCAAACAGGACATGCCTCGATGAGCAAGCAAGTACGAGCTGCGATCCTCGCATTCGGCCTGGTTCTGCCGGGCGCCCTCGGGTCCGAGTCGGTGGCGATGGCTGATGAAGATGGTGCTCGCCCCGCTGACGCCACCTTGAAGGGCAAGGACGCTCTGGGCGACTGGACGAGGGATGCGCCGGGCGTCCGTCGCAAGATCACGGTTGCTGATCTTGTCATCCCCTACGACACACCCTCGGCAAACAACCATCCAAGGGTCGTCGAGCGGCCCCAGGGGGCATGGCCCATGGCGCCCGAAGGCTTCGAGGTGACGCAGTTCGCCGACGGGGTGGTCGAGCCGCGGGTGATCGTGCGGGCACCCAACGGCGACCTCTTTGTTGCGGAGAGCCGGGCCGGCCGGCTGCGCGTCTTCCGGGATGCCGATGGCGACGGCAAGCCCGAGGTGAACGAAATATTCACGACTCGGCTGGACCGCCCGTTTGGAATCGCTTTCTTCCCGCCGGGCCCGGAGCCGGAATTCCTCTATGTCGGCAACACCGGCTCGGTGGTGCGCTTCGAATACCGCAATGGCGACACCAAGGCGCGGGGAGAAGCCCAGATGATCGTCGATAACATCCCGACCGGCCGAGAGGAAGTCGGCGGTGGCGGCCACTGGACCCGTGACCTGCAGTTCTCTGCCGACGGCAAGACCTTGTATGTCTCTGTCGGCTCGCGGTCGAATGTCAGCGACGACGCCTCCGAGAAGCGCCGCGCTGTGATTCTCGCCTTCGACCCTGACGGCAAGAACGAGCGGACCTTCGCCTCGGGCATTCGCAATCCCGTGGGCCTGGCGGTTCATCCCCGGACCGGGCAGCTCTGGACTTCGGCCAACGAGCGCGACGGGCTGGGTGACAATCTCGTGCCCGACTATATCACCCACGTCGAGGAAGGAGGATTCTACGGCTGGCCATGGTACTACCTTGGGCCGAACCAGGATCCCAGGCACAAGGGAAAGCACCCCGAGCTCAAGGACAAGGTGATTGTTCCCGATGTGCTTGTTCAGTCGCACTCGGCGTCGCTCGACTTGACCTTTTATGACGGCAGCCAGTTCCCGCAAGAGTACCGGCTCGACGCGTTTGCTGCCGAGCATGGCTCGTGGAACCGTGCCCGCCGGACCGGCTACAAGGTGATTCGCGTGCCAATGAAAGACGGCAAGGCCACGGGAGAGTACGAAGACTTCCTGGTCGGTTTCGTCACCGGGGATGGAAACGTTTGGGGCCGTCCGGTCGGCGTGGCCGTGGCGGCGGACGGCTCGCTCCTTGTGACTGACGACGGCTCGGGTTCCGTCTGGAGGGTCGCGTACACCGGCAAGAGATAAGATCGGATCGACCCTCGCTCGACGGCCGGGACCATGGGGGAAATACTCAAGGAGTCGCTGGTCAACATCAGTCAGCGCACCCGGTGGAAGTTCCGAGACTTCTCGCTGAACTCCACCGTGATTCGTTGTATCCCATGATGGGGAAAGACGCTTGGGTGGCTGGGGCTGACCGTAGGGAAGCCCCAGGGCCGAAGCCTGTGCGTCTGGGGCGTCGCCTCCGGCTCCGCCGCCAGCCACCCGGATCCTGGCAGCTCTGGAATGG
>JBEKTN010000273.1:0-11768 GCA_049516015.1 Isosphaeraceae bacterium
TCGGGCTCCGGCATGCCCGACTTCGCCATCATTTCCGCCCGTGCAAGATGACGTATCATGATCTCACTGTCAAAATGGGCGAATCAGGACGAGTAAGACTCAAGTGGCCGGGAATTGCTGGCCGGTCAAGGCCATTGGTAGGCGCTCGCCAGTTGGTGCGCGCGTCTGGGTAGGTTGCAGCGGTTGCGCACCGTAAAATGAGCCACCGGACCCCCCGTCCTGGCGCACCAACTGGCGAGCGCCTACGAATCTTGGCTGAATGATGGAACTGCATCGTAGCAGTGATCGATTCGATCCTCAATACCACGTTCCAGCGTCGGGGTTCGCGTGCCAGGCCATAAGGGTGGTGGCGATCGACTCGAGGGGCACGACATACTTGGCAGCGCCGCGGCGGATGGCCTCGCGGGGCATGCCGAAGACGACGCAGGTGGCCTCGTTCTGGGCAACGGTCAGCGCCCCGGCCTCACGCAATTCGAGCAGCCCGCCTGCGCCGTCGTCGCCCATGCCGGTCATGATGACACCGGCGGCGAAGGGGCCGGCGGCCTGGGCCACCGACCGGAACAGGACCTCGACGCTGGGACGGTGGTGGCAGACCGGCGGACCGTCGACCAGCTCAACCCGGTAGCCGCTGCCCGATCGGCGGACCAGGCCGTGCGCGTCACCCGGAATCACCAGGGCCCGGCCAGGGCGGATCGGATCGTGATGCCGGGCCTCGGCGACCTCGATCTCGATGCGCGTGTCGCCGTTGAGCCTCAGGGCGAATGCCGACGTGAAATCGGCCGGCATGTGCTGGACGATCACGATGCCTGGACATCCGACCGGAAAACCGGCCAGGAGCTGCTGGATTGCCCGCACGCCACCCGTGCTCACGCCCACCGCGATGATTCGCTCGCTGGTGCCGCCCGGCGGCGCATAGGACGTCCGCGGCAGGATCACGTCGGCGGTATGACGCGGGTCATTGCTCGCTGTCCGGTCGTCCCGCATCGGCAGCCGCCCGGCCCGAGCAGCGTTGCGGATGCTCTCTATCAGGTTCTGAGACCATTCCGACAACCGCGACGTGTCTTGCCAGTTGGGCTTGGCGATGACCTCGATGGCACCCATCTCCAGGGCCGTGACTGCTCGTTCAGCCTGCGCCGTGCAGAGGACGACCGGCATCGGATGCTGGCGCATCAGCTTCCGCAGGAAGGTCAGTCCGTCCATCCGGGGCATCTCGACGTCGAGCACGATGACGCCGGGGACCGATTTGCTCAGGATCGCCACCGCCTCGTAGGGATCGGCCGCCAGAACCACCCGGAAATGCGGGTCAGACTCGATGATCGACTTCAATCGTTGCCGGACCACGGCACTATCATCAACGACCATCACTTCGATGGCCGGAGGATGCTGGGAAGGCGGGCTCGGGGGAGATTGACGATCGCGCAGGGCCATGGACGATCAAGCCTCTCTCTGATAGAGCGATGGCGATTGCTTGCTAAGCAACGCCGGGACCGAGGGCAAGATCTCACCGTTGCCCATGACCAGCCAGCCGCCGGGACGAAGGTGATGAGACAGACGGTCGAGCAAGATCAGGCGCTCTTCATCGGCGAAGTAGATCGAGACATTGCGGCAGAAGATGATGTGAAAGTCGTTGGGTAGCGCCCAGATGCTGTTGCGCAGATCCAGATGCCGGAACATGACGAGGTCGCGGATCTCGGGCACGATCCGGAACGAGCCCTCGCGAGGACCCCGGCCAAGCAGGAAGAACCGGCGCAGACGGGCCGGAGAGACGCCCTGCACATCGCGCGTGCCGTAGATCGCGCCGGCCGCGACCTTGAGCATCTCCAGCGAAAGATCGTTGGCCCAGATCTCGAACTTGGCAAGACTGTGAGGCGGCAAGGCTTCCGCCAGGGACATGGCCATGCTGTACGGTTCCTGGCCCGACGAGCAACCTGCCGACCAGAGGCGGACCGTCGAGGTGGGTGCTTCCTTGAGCGAGGCGGAAACGTGCTCGCTGAGAAATGTGAAGTGCGACGGTTCGCGGAAGAACGAGGTGTGGTTGACCGTGCTCAGGTCAATCAGCAACTGGGCACCCCAGCCGCTCGGGTCGTTCCTGAGAACCTGCTCATGGAACTGGCAGAAGCTCGAGAAGCCCTTGACCTGAAGGCGCCAGCGCAGCCTTGCCTGCAGCAGGCCCATGCGATGAGGTTCGAGTGTGATTCCAATCTGGTGGCGCAGGAACACGACGATCGCGGCGAAGTCCTTCTCCGCCCAGGGCTCGGAATCCGACGGCGGGGGTGGCAGCATGCCCGATGTCGCCACGTTAGACTCCCTCACCGTGCAACGACGCCAGGGCAGCGAAAACCCGATCCAGATCCAATACGAGCAGGAAACCCTCCTGGTGACGGATCAGCCCGCGGATGAATGGGGTCGTTTTCCCAAGTCCCAACTGCGGCGAGGCTTGCACTTCTTCCGGGGAGAACTCGAGGACGTCGGAAACGCGGTCCACGACGAGTCCGGACACCTGCGAGTCATTGCCTTGCTCGGTCTCGACGATCAATACGCTCAGTGCACGGTTGAGATTCGAGTTGGTGTGCAAGCCAAAGGGAATCCGCAGATCATAGACGGGCACGACGTGTCCGCGCAAATTGATCACTCCCAGCAGACATTTCGGGCTGCCCGGTACCTCGGTCATCGACTGGACGTCAAGAACTTCTTGAACCCTCATCACCTCGAGCGCATATCCTTCGCCGCCAAGCCGGAACACCACATAGGATTGGGCTCCATCCCGGTCAGACTCGGTCATGGCATCCGTGACGAGATCGACCATCTTCCAACCTTTCGATGACTCGCCATGAGTGCAGTCAATAGTGCGTTCGAAAGTTTTGAACTCACACCCACCCGGCTGCTGCTATTCTAATTTAACAGGACCTTCTTACTGCTACGAGAATCGCTCGAAATTGTCGTCGTCGTCAAGGTTAACCACCACCCCGCCGCGCTGCGGAGAGACCATCCCTGCCCCCGGTGGAGGTTGCGCCGGGCCCCCCGTGCTGCCTTGAGCCGGCGGCGACGCACCGGGCCCGGAGCTCGCCGCGGTCGGAGTGTGCGCGGCGTTTTGCTGCCCATCGGACGAATGCTGCGTTGCCGGTCGTGGTGCCGGAAGTTTTCTGCTGGTAGACAGTTCCGTCCTCGGATGTGGCTTGCTCACGTGCGCCCGTGGGGGCGGAACCGGAGGACCTCCACGGGGTCCATTGGCGGCGGGGTCAAGATGAAAAAAGTCGACCTTCTGCTGCAAGCTCGACGATTGTGAAGCCAGGTCGGTGGAAGTTGCGGCAAGCTCGTGACTTGCAGCCGCGTTTTGCTGGACCACCTCTTCGAGCTGGCTGACACCGACGTTGATCTCCCGGATGGCGGCCATCTGTTCCTGGGACGCGGCGGCGATCTCCTGGATCAGGTCCGACGTCGCCCTGATCATCGGCACGGTCCGCTCCAGCAAGCCGCCGGCGTTTTCGGCCACCGCAACGCTTTTCTTGGCAAGGTCGCTGATCTGCTGGGCCGCGGCCTGGCTTCGTTCGGCGAGCTTTCGCACCTCGCCGGCGACGACCGCGAAGCCCTTGCCATGGGCACCGGCTCGGGCTGCCTCGATGGCGGCGTTCAGCGCCAGGAGGTTCGTCTGGTAGGCAATGTCCTCCACGATGAGGATTTTCTGAGTGATCTCCCGCATGGCCGCGACGGTCTCGTGGACGGCCTCGCCACCGCGTTCCGCCTGGCCGCTGGCCTCGTTGGCGGTCCGAGCGGTGTCCTTGGCGTGCTGGGCATTACGTCCCACCGAGGCATCGACATTCTGCAAGCTGCTGGCGATTTCCTGAAGCGTGGCCGCCTGCTCAGCGGCCCCCTGCGCCAGTTGCTGGGCGCTGGAATTGAGCTCGCTGCTGGCCGTGGAAACCGACGAAGTCACGGTCCGGATCTGGCCGATCACCTCCGAGAAGCGGTCCACGACCGAGTTCGTCAGGCTCGCCATGTCGCCCAGCTCGTCGCCCCGGTTGATGTGCGTCCGGTTGTAAAGGTGGCCCTCGTGAAGGCTTTCGGTGACGTCCTTGATCTCGAGCAACGGGCGAATGAACCAGCGGCCGAAGAGGATGCCTAGCAGCACGGTCAGAATGAACGAAGCGGCCAGGATGGCGAGGGTACGGCCCTGGTTGTCATAAATCGTTTCAAAGGCCGAACTGCGTGGCACTGTGATCAAGGTGACGTAGCCATGCGTTGCGGCGGCGTTGTTTCTCTGAATCCCCGTCACCCCAGCATAGCCCACGATCTCGGCGGCCTCGTAGGGCGGCTCGGTCCTGGCATCGAGAGGCTTGGTGCCCATCATTAAAGTCGCTTGATCGGCGATGGCCTCGTACTTGGGATTGAGCTTGCTGTCCTTGAGGTTGGTGCTGAAGGCGCCCGTGTTGAATCGTTGCAGAACCAGGTTATTCATCGGGTCCACGAGGTAGACCGCAGCGTTGGGCAGGTTGTGATCTCTCAGCGCATAGGAAATACGCGTCTGCAGATCATCTCGGTCCGCATCGGTGAGCACCCACTTTAAGGGCTGCGAGTTCTCGGCAGGCATCTTCTCGCCCTTACGCTCCAGTTCGTTGTTCTTCAGGACGAGCATCTTGACGTGGTCGCTGATGGCCGAGGCGGCCGCACTGATCATCTGAGTTTGCCGGCCCATGAATTCCTGCGCCGACATGTAGGCGAAAGCGGCCACGATTCCCGCCGGGATCAACCCGAAGGCGACCAGGGTCAGGGTCACTTTGGTTCGTAATGGGATTCTCATCGGAGACTCTCCGCCCTCACGCCGCCCGAGGGCGTGGAATGAACACTATGATTTGCGACGAGCGATTCGGTGACCACAGCCGAGAGATCGAGAATCAGCGACACGGAGCCATCGCCCAGGATGGTCGCGCCGGAAAATCGGCTGAGACCGTGCAATCCTTCACCGAGCGACTGGATGACCGCCTGAACGCGGCCAACCAGCCGGTCCACGGCCACCCCGACCCTTTGCCCGGCGTGCCGGGTCAAAAGCAATTCTTGCCGCGCCGGCAAGGGACCGGTGGATCGAAACAGCGATCGCAGGGAGATCGTGGGAACCAGCTCGCCCCGGACCGACACACAGGGCCGCTCCTTGGCCAGGGCTGGGCTTGTGCCGTTGAGCGAGACGCATTCCTCGACCTGGGCCAGGGGCACGACGAACTGCCCGCCCGCCGTCTCGACCAGGAGCCCGTCGATCAGGGCCAGGGTCAGCGGCAGCCGGAAGATGAATGAAGTCCCCTTGCCGGGCGTGCTCTCGACCGAAAGGCTGCCCCGCAGCCCGCGGACCGAGTCCCGGACCACATCCAGGCCCACGCCCCGGCCCGACAGCTCGCTCACGTCATCCCGGGTCGAGAAGCCCGGCTCGAAGATCAGGCTTACCACCCGCGGATCGTCGGGCGAAACCCCCGCCGGAATCAAGCCCCTGGCCGTCCCTTTCTGGATGATCCTTTCACGATCCAGGCCGCGGCCATCATCCTCGACCCGAATCGCCACGCGATCTCCCTCGTGGCCGGCGATCAGGGTGATCCGACCCATGCGGGGCTTCCCCTGCGCGAGCCGTTCCTGGGGAGTCTCGAGCGCATGATCGACGGCGTTGCGGATCAGGTGGACCATCGGGTCGCCCAGCCGCTCAACGATCGTCCGGTCCAGCCGGGTTTCCTGGCCCATGATCCTCAGCTCGATCTCCTTGCCCGAGCGGTCAGCCAGGTCGCGAACCACCCGGGGGAACCGTGAGAAAAGCTCATCGACGGGCACCATGCGCAGGTCGAGCGTCGTGTCCCGGATCTGCCGGCTGACCCGCTGGAGGGCTTCAAGGGCGTGCAGCCAGGGAACGAGCCCGGAAATCTCGCGCAGGCTCTGGAGGTTGTCGGAAAGGACAGCCAGCTCGCCGGCCAGGCCGACCAGGTCGTCGAGCTGCAAGGCATCGACCCGGATCCGGGCATGCGGTCTGGCACCCGGAAAAGGCGAAAGTCCGCCCACCTGGGTGCCCGGGCGCGATGGACCGGCCCCCGCCGCGGACGTTCCGGCAACTGTCGGCGCACCGTTGGAAGTCGATGGGTCGGCCGCCGCCAATCCTCCGGCGAGCGACGGGGCCGCGATCGCTCCCGCCCCGGACGCAGGGATCGGGGCCAGGAAATCGGCCGCTGTCGGGGTGATGCCGGGCTGCTGATCACCGGAATCCAGGGGTACCGGCAGCGAAGTCCCATCCACCAGCCGGCGCTCGACGTGCACGTTGCTGTCCTCGGAGACGAAGAGGAAGACATCCCTCAATCGCTCCGGCTCGGCATCGGTCCGGACCGTGATGATCCAGCTCAGGTAACAGCGTTCCGGGTCGAGCTCGTCAAGCAAGGGGACGGCCTGCGGATCGGTGGTCACGGTCGACTCGCCCAGTTCGCGCAGCTCGTCCAGGACGCCCAGCGGGTTGACGCCCCGGCGGAGGGTGTCCGGTCCCGGAGAGAGAGTGATCTGGTAGGAAGAGGACGGGGAATCCGGTTGCAGGCTTCTGTCGAACGCGGCCGCCGAGGGTCCAGCCCCTGCCGGACCGGTCGGTGCGGCCTTGTCCATGGCTCGCGACTTGCTTTGACGCGGCCTGGACTTGGGCTCTCCCCCCCCCTTCTTCTTCCTGGCTCTGGAAGCACGTGGCCGCGGTTTGATCGGCCCGATACCCGAAGTCGGCGACGCCGACGATGACGGTGACCCGGCGACGTCTGCTCGCGCTGCCGCCGCATCGTCGGGAGTTGGCGCGGGAGCGGCCGGCTGGGGCGGGCCCAAGGGCAACTCGGTCTGGGCGGGAATTGCCGGCGCGGGACGTCCGGTCACCGAGCCTGGTTCCGGCCGGCTGGGTCCGCCGGCCTTGGGCGCTGGGCTTGACGGAGCAGGCGCCGGCCCTGGAGGCGTCACGCGGAGCAGGTCACTTAATCTCTGGCTGAGGTCCCCCGAGCCGGGAATCGGCGAACCGGCAGCAGCTCCCTCCACCATGGCGGCCAGATGGTCGCGTGCCTCGAGAAGCGTCGTGATGATGTCGGAATCGACAGCCAGCGAACCAGCCCGGATCTTCTCCAGAACCGCCTCGATGCCGTGCGTGAACCGGGCGATCGATTCCAGGCCGACCATCGCCGCGGCACCCTTGATGCTATGGGCCGCGCGGAACGTTTTATCCAGGTGCGCGCGGTCTCCCTGGCGCCTCTCCAGGTCCATCAGCCCTTCCTCCAGGCTGATCAGGAGTTCTCGCGCCTCCTCGAAGAACAGCTCACGGAAACGGTCATCCGAACTCCCCAAGACCTTCACCTCTCAAAGGATACGCTCGGAGCTCAAGCCAGTGACCTGCGCCGGGCCGGAGATAAACCGCCCAAGCCGTTCCCAGCCAGATCCCTTTGCAGGTCGGATTGGAGCTCGCCCGCCCGCCCGCTCGAAATCGCCGCGCAAATTCGGTCAGACCCGAAACCGCCCCGCGTGCTGCTCCTCATCTCTACCGGTTCTGCCGTCTGCTTTGATTACACCGATCCAGAGACCCGGACCGCTCCGATCCTTACTTTGAAAGCGCGGCTGTTTACTCGAAACTCTACACGAAAAGGAGCCGGCCGAGAGACCGGCCGACCGAGAAACCCGAAAACGACTACCCCCTTCGCAAGAAAACTCGTGCCAACAGCCAGCCGGTCGATCCGATGCAGACGTGTCCCGCGGCCGATGAGATGATGCAGGCGATCCGGGAATCCTAACCTATATAAATGATTCGGCCTTCTGACTATTCCGGCAAGACCCGGCGCACCCAGCGGCGGAGGTGTTCCGCATCGATGGGCTTGACCATCCAGCCCGTCACACCCTGGCGGCGGTGCGCTTCAAACTCGCTCGGATGCCGGCAGGAGAGCACGAGAACAGGAAGGAACCGATGCGCCGGCAGCTCCCGCACGGCGCTAACCAGCGCGAGACCGTCGAGGTTCGGCATTTCCAGATCAGTGAGCAGCAAATCACAGTGCGATTCGCGCAAGAGCGACAAGGCCGCTTCGCCGTCGGAGACCGAGACGACCCTGAGATTCATGTCATTAAGCTGTTCCGCCACCCAGCGCCTGACCGAGGCGCTGTCGTCGGCATGAACGATGATCTTGCACATAGAGTCACGTGAGTTCTCGCACCGATCGAAGACGCAGCATGCCCATTGAGCCAAGTCATTGGTTCAGTCGGACACGGCATCGAGCCAGGCCGACAGACCGGAACGTTCGGCAATCTCGGCACAGACCCGCGGAACCCTGGCCAGTCGGACCGTCAGGCCTTGGCGTTCCGCCGTCTTCACGCAGGAGATCAGAAGCTGAAGGCCGGCCAGGTCCCACTTCCCTGAGTTTCCCAGGTCGATCCGCAAATTCTTTCCCTCGGCCAGCGCCCCGCGCAGGGTTTCACGTTGAGCCGAGGCCTCGTAGATCGTAGCCGGTCCTTCGAACGAAATTGTCATGAGGTCCGGTCGTTCAACCGCCATGGCACGTACCACCCGTTCCACACCGAGCGAGCAGAATTTGGTCGCAATTCGAGCGTTCGAAGGTGGACAGCGAGGATGCAGGCGGGGACAGTTCATCCTCCCGCTCAGGCATTTTGCAACTCTATGTTATTGTACCACGCTGCTGGGTGAATGGGGAGCGTTCAATTCACCTGGCCGGTCGCTGGAGAACGATGATGTTGATGTCGTCCGCGGGGCGCCCGGGCATCGTGTGCCGGTTGAGCGCTTCGTCGACCTCGTTGAGAATTTCCAGGGGGTCGCCGCCGTGGTAGCTCTGAAGCAGGGTCCTGAGCCGATCCTCGCCGAAGAGGACGTCCGCGGGATCCATGGCGTCGGTCAGCCCATCGGTGTAGATGATCAGCGACTCGCCGGGTGCGAGCCGGTCGTCATCGCCGGCGGTGCCATCGACCATGCCGATGCCGAGCATTCCGGGGTTCGAAGGCAACATTCGCGAGCCCGCGGGTCCGACGATGATCGCGGGCGGGTGGCCGACCCCAGCATACCGGACCAGCCCCGTTTCCTCGTCGGCGATCAGGTAGAAGCCCGTACAGAAGTAACCTTCGGGGAAATACTGCTCGGTGGCGACATCGAGGCCGGCCAGCATCTCACCCGGCTCGAGCACTGCAATCGACAAAGGTGCGGCCAGCGCCTTGACCATTCCCGAAAGCATCGCCGAATTGACGCCATGCCCCGACACGTCAGCGACCAGGATTCCCAGCCGGTTGTTCTCCAGCCGGTAAAAGTCATAAACATCGCCGCCGAGCTGATTGGCGGGCGTGTAGCGAACCGCCGCCTGCAAGACTCCGCGGGGTTTCGGGGGGCGGGGCATCAGTGCAAACTGGACCTTGCGAGCCAGATCGAGCTCGAAGGTCAGCTTCTTGTGGGCGGCTTCGAGCAAACAGTTGCGCTCGGCGAGTTCGGCGCGAAGATCGGCGATCCGCAGATGCGCCCGGATCCTGGCGTACATCTCCTGCACATCGTCGGGGCTCTTCGGCTTCTGGATATAGTCATCCGCGCCGGCCTCGAGGCCGGCGATCTTCTTCTGTGTCTCTCCCAGGGTGGTCAGCATGAGGACCGGTATGGAGCGCAGCTCTCTGTCATTCTTGATTTCCATGCAGAGCCCGGCGCCATCCAGTTCGGGCATCTCATAATCGGTGAGGATGAGCTCGGGACGCGGTTTTGCGCGTGCCTTGGCCAGTGCCTCGACACCGTCATTGGCCGTCTTGACGTCATAGCCCTCTTCCTTGAGCATCATCGCGAGCATGCGCCGCATCGTGGAACTGTCTTCGACTAGCAAGAGGCGACGCGACGCCATGACCCTCATCTCCTGGTCTCACAATCGTGCACGGCCGAAACCGTGCCCAGCCCCGCAAAGTTTTGCCCGATCGGCACGTCGCGGCCCTGTCTCGTGCGCCGATCATCCCTCCTGCGGGAGCTCACGACCGGCGAAATTCGACAATCGCGCGCGGCCATTCGCGCCAGGCTGAGCCAAGAGCACCAGCCCGTGGACTGCCATCTCATGATACGAACCTGACGCGTGAACTGGCTAGGGCAGCCTCGCCATGGCGGAATTCGTCACGTGAAGGAAATCGCGCCTCAGGCGATCGGGGCGCGGACTGTCGCGATCCGATCAGGCCGTGGCGACGGACGAAGACCGCGGGGGAGGCAAGCAGCAGTCGGTGGGGCATGTGTCGTGACCTGGCCCGAACTGGCCCAGATACCGGCGCTCTTCCGCCGGGGTGCTCGAGACGCGCTCGCAGATCAGCTCGCGAAGCATCCGGACGAACCCGCGATGCGTACCCACGGTCCGCGAGCGAACCGTCGGCAGCCCCAGCTCCTTGCAGAGGTGCATCGCCTCCTCGTCGAGATCATAGAGAACTTCCATGTGGTCGGAGAGAAACCCGATCGGATGGATGATCACGGCTGCTGTTCCCCGATCCTTCAGGTGCCGGAGGTGATCGAGAATGTCGGGCTCGAGCCAGGGGTCCTGGGGCCTGCCGCTTCGGCTCTGATACACCAGGGCCCAGCGACTGGCGGGGATGCCCAGGTCCGCGGCTACCAGCCGACACGTTTCCTGAAGCTGCATCTCGTAGCTGGAGCCCCTGGCCATCGCCTGGGGAATGCTGTGCGCCGTGAATGTCAGCCGAACTGTCGAGCGGTCATCAAGCGGAACTTGGGCCAGCGCCTCACGAATCCGGTCCGAGTTGGCACTGATGAACTGGGGATGGTTGTAAAAGACACGGGTCTTGTCGATCGTCGGGGCCCCTGGGCCGACCTCGTCCTGAGCCCGCTCGATGTCCTCGCGATACTGCCGGCAACTGGAATACGAGCTGTACGCGGCCAGCACGACCGCCAAGGCTTTCTTGACCCCGGCTGCCTCCATCTCACGCAGGGTATCGGCCAGCAGCGGATGCCAGTTCCGGTTCCCCCAGTAGATCGGCAGGCTGATTGCATGCCGCCTTAGCTCGGGAAGCAAGGCGTCGATCAGTTCGCGCACTTGACCGTTGATCGGACTGGAACCCCCGCAATGATAGTAATGCTCGGCCACCTCGAGCAGACGCTCGCGGGGGATGTTCCGGCCCCGCGTCACGTTTTCCAGAAACGGCAGGACATCTTCCTGCTTTTCCGGACCGCCGAAGCCTACGACCAGGATCGCATCGTATTTCTTCTTCTCGGTTCCCATATCCATCAGCGAAGCGCCGTTGGTGTGTTTTGTTTGATCCATGCGTGCCACCTGACAAGAGAAACGATGAACGCATCTATTCTGTAGACCGGCGGGAGGAAATCTCAAGAGCAGATCCTGGAGCATTGCCCAGGAAAAACAGGCGCCGGGAAACTGCTCGGGGGCCAAAGGACCGGGGAGCGAAGCTCAAGTTCTGCAACCTGGACCCGGAGGTTCGCATCGGCGCTGACATCATCGGGCTGGACAAGGTCGCCTCGATTTATGGAACCGAACATGAGGCGATCAAGGCATTTGCCGAGGAATGAATGAGCGAGAGGTTAGACTGCTGACGCTTGAACTGTCCAGCCCGTCTCTCGCGAATTGGCCGGGGAGGCCATTGCGGCTGCCGGGCGGCGTCTGCCAGGTATCGGAATCCATCGCTCTAGCGCGGTTTGCTCGCGCGTTGCATACAGCGATCAAGAAAGGCCGTGGCGATCCTACCTTCTCCCCGCGGGAGAAGGTGCCCCGCAGGGGCGGATGAGGGATGAGATGCTAGCCTTGGCC
>JBEKTN010000274.1:0-17862 GCA_049516015.1 Isosphaeraceae bacterium
CGTCCGTGAGAACTTTCATCATCCCCTCCCTGGGACCAGTTCTCGAATCCGAAACCACAACGGAGGGGAGTAGAACAGAAAACTCGAATCATGCCGAGACTATTCTGCGGGGATTCCCTTACTCAAAGCGAGGAACCAAGACCGTCTCCAACTTCTTCCTCCCTACCGCGAACATCTATCACAATCATTTGCCAGGTTTTTCATGAGAGTCGGGCTTCCCACTCCCGTAACCAAGACTTGGTAAACGGCCTGTCTTGAGATCGAAAGAGGACAGGCATTGCGTCGTTGACCCTCATTCGTCCCATGCCGATCGTCGGGTTCTGCGGGGAAAGGTTGCCGTCCGGCTTGTTGTGGTCCGAACGGAGGAACCTCTCGCCGCGTGATGGACTTCGAACGGGTGCCGGGCGATCGAGGCTGGGCTGAGCCCAGGGTTCCCGCGGTGAGGCGGTCTTCGATATAATCAAAAGGTGGAAGAACCACTGGGCGTTCATCCCGCCCGGGGCGGTACAGCTTCCGGACGTGAAGCATCCGGCCTGGCCCAGAAATGCCATCGACCGCTTCGTGCTGGCCCGACTTGAGGCCGAGGGGCTTACGCCCTCGCCTGAGGCGAAGAAGGAACGGCTGATCCGCCGGGTCACCTTCGACCTCACGGGGCTGCCGCCAGCGCTTGCCGAGATCAACGCATTCCTGGCTGACTGCCGGCCCGACGCCTACGAGCGGCTGGTGGACCGACTGCTGGCCTCGCCCCGATTCGGCGAGCGAATGGCCGTCGACTGGCTGGACGTGGCGAGATATGCCGACACCCATGGATATTAGGCCGACGTTTACCGCGCCACGTGGCCCTGGCACGACTGGGTGGTATTTTGACGGATCGAGGCATTAGCCGGTTCGCACCTGATGCCGGCACGCCGGGGACGTTTCTGGTCGTCCGTTTTGCAGCCAGCATTCCGAAACGAAGCCGGCAAGTTGTCGCGATGCAAAACTCTAAGTAGGCGGGGAGTAAGACCATCTCGCCTATATAAATTGTTAGGCCAAGACCTGGAAAACCAGTGGTCAAGGCCCTTGCGACCGGAATTGATTGGGAGCAAGGCACTAAGCACGAAAATGGCGATCTGCTCAGCCCTTTCTCAAGGTCTCTGTTGGCCATCCATCCATTTTGTAAACTTACCTGACGCCCCCAAGGTCGCGCAGCCGATCCATCGCGGCTGCCACGCCGTCTGTAGCGCCGTAGATCGAAGAGCCGGCGACCAGCACGCGAGCGCCTGCCTCGACGACCAGAGGCGCGGTCTTGTGATCGATCCCGCCGTCAACCTCCAGCTCGCAACCGGTGCCGAGTGAATCAATCATCTGCCGGATGGTACGAATCTTGGGCAGCGTGCCGGCCAGGAAACGCTGACCGCCGAAGCCGGGATTGACGGTCATGACCAGGACCAGGTCCAGATCGGGCAGGATCTCCTCCAGCATCGCGGCGGGTGTTGCCGGGTTGATCGCAACACCAGCGTGCCGGCCCAGCGCCTTGATCTGCTGCACGGTCCGGTTCAAGTGGATCGCCCCTTCCTGGTGAGCGATGAGCGTATTCGCACCGGCCTCGGCGAAGGCTTCGAGAAACTGGTCGGGGTTGGCGATCATCAGGTGGACTTCGAGGGGCAGTTGCGTGACAGGCCGGAGCCACTTGACGATGACCGGGCCGAAGGTCAGGTTGGGAACGAAGTGGCCGTCCATCACGTCGACGTGAATCCGATCGGCGCCCCCCTGCTCCGCCTCGGCCACCTGCTCTGCCAGACGCGCCAAATCGGCCGACAGAATCGAGGGAGCAAGCTTGATCGCCGTCTTACCAAAGCGAGGGATCATGATTGTTGTTCCTTTCACAAGACCTTGGCTACGAGCAGCGTGCGATCGTCAAGTGCGGCTGTACTGCCGGTGAAGCGGTCGAGCGCTTCCAGGATCGTATCACGCATCGCCGATGCAACCTGGGTGCATCGCGTCAGAACCTCGTTGAGCATCTCCAATCCAGAGCCTCCGCACCCGCTCTCCATGGCTCCGCACCATGGCCTGGGGGTCGCCTTGAAGGCTCATCTCGCGCATCATCTCGGCAATCATAGCCAGCCGTTGCCGCCAGTTCCCGGGTCCGGATTCTGAGATCGAAGGTGCCGTGAATTGTTCAGCAATAGTGGGTGGATTCATGATGCGAGCCATGGTGTCTCTCATCGAGAAACGGTCCGGATCAGGCGGTCGATCCCGCCGCGATGTTCCATTGTACGCAGGATGTCGAGGGCTGACGCGGGCGACTCTCAGTGCTCATCTTCTCATTGCCCAATCGATAAAGATAGGTTTTTCGTTGAATCGACGGCCAGGCTTACAGTACCAGCGAGAGCTGCCGCTGATACTCGGTCACAAGCTCATCGCCCGGAGGAAGAAGCTGGAAGATCGCGACCATCACCTGCCGGGCTTGCTCGCCGACTCCCTTGCGATCGCGCTCCACCAGATCCAGGCAGAGGGGGAGGGCGTCGGCATACTGGCCGGCGGCGGCAAGCGCCTCAGCCAGGGCGAACTTGAGCTTGAGATCGTCGGGATGGGCGGCCAGAAGGGCACGTGCGGAGTCGACGCTGCCTGCCTCCTCGGCCTGAGTCTGGAGCATCAGTGCGGCCTTGAGCCGCTCGGCCTCGGGTTCGAGGAAGCCGCGCCGCTCTAGAGCGGCAAGCCGGGCCGCCGCGTCCTCAATCTGTCCCTCCGCAAGGGCAATCCTCACCAGGCCGATCTGAGCCTGGGGCAGGTCGACCTGGAGGGCCAGCGCCTGGCCATATTTCGCCTCGGCGGCACGCGGGTCGGAGCTCTCCAGGCGGCGCGCGGCCGCGGCGAGCGACTCGGCTTCGGTGGGCAGGAGCCGGTTGATCCAGATCCGGATCACCGACTCGGGCTGAACGCTCATGAAGGCGTCGGCCACTGCACCGTCCCACACGCCGAAGACCGCGGGAATGGACCGGACGCCAAACTGGCCGGCCACGTCGGGATTCTGGTCGATATCGACCTTGGCCAGGAGAAACTTGCCGCCGTACTCACCTGCCAGCTTTTCCAGGATCGGGCTCAGCATCCGGCAAGGCCCGCACCAGGGAGCCCAGAAATCAACCACGACGGGGACGGTCGAGGACCGCTCGATCACCTCCCGGACAAAAGTCTCCGACGTGGTCTCGATGACGTGATGAGGTGACGAGGATATCGCTGGTGTCTCGCTCATTACCGGATGATTCCCGACCAGGCCGGTCCGTTGCACCCCGGGTCGAGGCCGCCTGCATTTGGCCGCGCCTGGCAGTGCCTTGAGCTCGCCTTACCATCATACTTCGGGAACAAAACGCCGCAAAGAACCCGGGGCCGCCCATGGTAGCAGCTTTCCGGGCGGCCCTGCTCTTTTCTCTGGAGCGCGGCGGTCGTATCTTCGAGGAATCATGACACGAGGCGGCGCGCCGGGTGGCCAGGGAGCTCACCGGCTCCGACTTGTTGGAATATCCGCATGGTAGAGCTTTTCGAGGCGGTTTGCCATCTCGACCCGCACCGCGCGGTCATCCTGGTGGTGTTACTGACCATCGCGTTCGGGTTCGAAGTGGTTAACGGCTTTCACGACACGGCCACTGCCGTGACGACTGTGATCTACACGCGCACGTTGCGGCCGATACCAGCCGTGTTCTTCTCCGGCTTCTACAATTTCCTGGGTGTCCTGCTGGGGGGTGTTCGGGAATGGCCTGGAATCTGTCAACCTGGTGGCTGGGTCTGCCGGTCTCGAGCTTGCACACCCTGATCGAGGCCATCCTGAGCATCGGCACGGCGATCGGCTACAAGCGAATCGTCGTCACCGTTGCCGAAAAGATCGGCAAGACCCACCTGACCTACGCCCAGGGGGCCTGTGCCGAGCTTGTCGCCATGGCGACCATCGGACTCGCCGACGTCGCCGGCCTTCCCGTCAGCACGACCCACGTCCTTTCCTCGGGCGTCGCCGGCACCATGTGGGCCAACAGGTCGGGCATCCAGATGACCACGATTCGCAAGATCGGCCTCGCCTGGATCCTCACCCTCCCCGGCGCGATGCTGCTCGCGGCAGCGCTTTACCTCTTCGGCCACCTCGCTGTCGGTCACTGATAAGGCCTCGTCAAGATCTTTCCGAACCAGAAACTCCAAGTCAACGGAGAAGGTTGACCCTCATAACGGCCTGCGCAGGCGAGCCTCTTCCACCAGGGCAAGAATTCCTCCAAGCTGGATCAGCCAGTCGCGTTCCATCTGGGCCCTCAGCGCGCCCTGGACGAGACGGGCGTAGGCCTCGGGGCGGTCGCAGCGAATCGACACGGCGGTCGCCAGCACCTCGGCAAAGGACAAGACCATCGCGCGAAAGGTCAGATTCTCGGCTGCGAACGAGCCGGTCAAGAGAGCCCGGAGGTCGTCCACCTCGGTCAGCGTGGTCGGCTCGCGGAATCCCAAGCCGGAAGGAAGTTCCCAGGGATCATGCCAGATCGTATTGAGCGAAACTCCGCGGCCTGTCGGTTCCAGTGCGTTCACCTGGCGGGCCAGGCCGTCGATCAACCGGACGATTGGAACCACGCAGCCCTCGAAAGCCCCGCCGTGAGGCTCGTACAGGCTGGTCATGGCATTGTAATCGGCGGCACGCATCAACGTATCATAATAGTCAATCCGCCTGTCTGTATAGTACACCTGGTCCGGGAATTCACTCGCCAGGTAGTGGATCCGTTCCAGCCGGCTCCGATCCCCGGATTCTCCAGAGACAATCGGGAAGGCAACAAACAGAGGCAAATCGCGGTGCTGCCGGAGCAGTATACGAACACCCTCGGAGATCACATCATGAAGCTTCTGAGCCGCCAGCCGACCCATCGCCACGATCAGCACACGATCGCCGATCCGAGCTCTCATCACCTCGGGAAGCGCGGCCCGTGCTTGCTGCTGGGTGTCCTCGATCACCTTCAAGCCCGCAGACGGGTCACGCGCCAGGAGCGCCTCAAGCTCTTTGTGTTCCGGGCTCAGCGACAAAAAATTGGCGTTCTCGACCGGCACGATCCTCCAGACCAGATCCTGGAGATGATGGGCCATCACCTGCGTGTGAATGGGTTCGGTGCGCAGCCCTCGTGCATAACCCTGGTTGACGGTTGTCGCGACATCGGCCAGCTTCAGCCCGATCCGCAGCGCCGTTTCCTGACCGCGAAACAGCGGATAGAGACCACCGCCAAAATCGGACGCCTCGTGGTTAAGCCAGGCATCGAACTCATTGTGCAGGGTCAGAACTGTGTGGTGCCGGGTGCGCAAGCGGGTCAGGGCGGGAACCATTTGCCAGTCGGCACCCCAGACGAACTGGCGGCCTGTGGCCCCGACCTTGGAAAGGAACTCCGCAACCGCCGCTCCGAAGACCAGGGTGTCGCGCGCCAGCCCGGGCGTATCGTAAGGAGTGGGCAAGCCTTGAAACGCCCGCTCGACGTCCAGGTAGATAATCGGCATCACCTCGCCGGGCGATGTCATCAGCACTTGCACCCTCGCGCCATGAGCGCAGGGCCCGGCGATCCTGAACGGCGACTCCGTGTCCACGACTCGCCCCTGATCGAGGGCGGCCCTGGCCGCGGGCATCCGCGACTGCCAGGGTGCGATCATCATCCCCTGGTGCCCGAAGAACCGCCGCTCCTGGCGGGTGACCGCGGTGATTCCGGTACATGGTGTGAACTCGGTCTCCCAGCGCAGCAGGTAAAACTGACACCGACGCGCAAGCTTCTGAACATCCTGGAAGGACACGGGTCTAGAGGCACGGTCCATGGCGGTGGCTCCGGACATTTCCGGACCGGATCAGGCCCGAAATATTGGCGAGTAACTCGGGCAGCCGCGGTCAAGCGGGATCATCGACGATCTGCCGATTCCGCGAGGAACTGTCGTCGTCGTCGTGATCGTGCCCTCGGCGGATTCCCCCATTATGACATCCCACGCGGTCCCACAGCATGGGATTGTTGACATGATCGGCCTGGAAGGAAGAGCATGACCTCTGCCGGGATGGAGTGAGGGGAATTGACGAGGAATCAGAATCACGCGATCCATCAGCGATGCCGACACGGAAATTGGCTTCCTTCGCGCTAGCACGGTTTGCTCGCGCGTTGCATACAGCGATCAAGAAAGGCCGTGGCGATCCTACCTTCTCCCCGCGGGAGAAGGTGCCCCGCAGGGGCGGATGAGGGATGAGATGCTAGCCTTGGCCCGCAAACCCGACCCCGCAAGCGGGGTTCCCCCCGCTCCCCACGGGAGAAGGAGAGGAGAGAACGTCCCGCCGCGTCTGCAACTCAACGGTAAAACGCGCTAGCCATTCGACCAAAACCACCACGGAAGTTGAGAAATTGCTATGATTTACATCCACCGAAAATTGGGTTTGTTCGGCGCACATTGTAACCGCGATGGAGCTCAAAACCAGTCGAGTCGCGGAGCGGCAAGCCGGTGCGCATTCTACGCGAGTCGACTGGTTACTACCTCTTCGTCCGCATTGCCAAGGAACGTTCCCCCTACAACCAGTATTCCGCAAGCCTGTCCTTATTGTCGCATGCTGGGAGGGTCAAAACCCTCGCCTTCAGGCGAAGGCTTCAGCGTTCTTAACCACTCGCCAGGGAGGAATCGAGGCAGCTCGGCCGTACTACCTCGGAGCCTGTTCCATACGGTTGAGCCTCGTGCAGCGAGTGCTGGTTGTCTGATAGAGCTTGGGTCTTATGAAGGCTTTGAGCTGGGGATCGCCAGATGCCGTCTTGCGCTGTCGCTGTAAAGTGATCGAAGGCGGCGTCACGCGGGTAGAAGAGACTCCCCCGAAAGTAGGCAGGCGTATGGTCCTCGAGATGCCGGTCAAGGCGATCTTGTTTGACTTCTACCTGACCATCGTCGATATCAAAACCGACGAAAGGAAGGACCACCTCTGGCAGGTCCTGGCCTCCTTCCTCCAGTATCGAGGAGCCGCGGTCAAGGCCGCGGAGCTGCGTGAGATCTACTTTCACATCGTGCAAGAGAGCCTGGATCGGAGCGCGGAGCGGCATCCGGAAGTCGACGCCGCCCAGCTCTTCGGCAGGCTCCTGGAGCGTTCGGGCGCCGGATCCTCTTCCGATCTGGCCGGGGCGGTCGCGCAGCTTTTCCGCTTGCTCTCGATCGAGCGATTCCGCTTGTACCCGGAATCTCGAGAGGTGCTGGAGACCCTTGCAGAACGCTATAGGCTGGCACTGGTGTCGGACAGCCAGACTCTTTATATTGAACCCGAGCTGCGCACGACCTCCCTGGCAGAGCTCTTCGAGGTCATCGTGATTTCCTCGGAGCTGGGATACCGCAAGCCTGATCCCCGAGTCTTCCAGAATGCTCGGGCGCGCCTGGGGCTCGCGCGGGAGGAGGTGGTCTATGTGGGAGACTCCTGGGAACGTGACATGATCGGGGCCCGCGATGCGGGAATCCGGGGGATCTGGGTGTGTCGGTCCCAGGAGCAAGAGAGGGCGCATGGAACACCCACGGTCCCGGTGATCTCTGATCTTCGCGGGCTGCTTCCCTTGACTCGGGAACGTTCATGACGGTCTGTGTTAAGATGGGTCTGGGCATGATCGACTGCGCCGGGCGTCCGATGAGCCTGGTGCTCCGGGATCATGCCCTTGCCGGCAGTGCACTGGCGGCCGGCGATGGCAAGAGGTCTGGCCACGGTCCGCGATGGTGACCGCGGGGGAGAGCGAATCATGGCATCGGCAGGAGAGGCGCAGGGGGACGGGGTGCGTGACCGGGCTCCGTCGCGAGTGATCATTGCCGGAGTCTCTCCGGAGGTTGACAGCGGGCGATTCCCCATCAAGCGGACGGTGGGGGAGGAGCTGGTGGTGGCTGCCGACATCTTTGGCGACGGGCATGATGTGATCGTGGCCGTCCTCCGCCATCGTTCCACCGGCGCGACCGAGTGGGACGAGGTCCCCATGACCTTGCTGGGCAACGACTGCTGGACCGGCCGGTTCACGGTGACGGCTCGAGGATGGCACGAGTACACGATCCAGGCCTGGGTCGATCGCTATCTCACCTGGCACAAGGAGCTGATCAAGAAGCACGAGGCCGGCCAGCAGGATCTCACCAGCGAGCTTCTGGAGGGGGTCGAGCATCTCCGCGAGGCGGCCGAGCGCGCCAACGGCCCCGATGCCGACTGGTTGCGCGAGCGGGCCCGGTTCCTGGCGGGCACGGAGAGCCAGGAGTCACGGGTCCGGGCGGGCCTGAAGCAGGACCTGGTAGAGCAGATGGCGCGGTACCCCGACCGGCGCGCGGCTATTACGTATGACCGGTCGCTCCGCATCATGGTCGAGCGGGAGTTGGCGAGATTCGGGGCCTGGTACGAGATGTTTCCTCGGTCGGCGTCCTCGGTCGCAGGCCGCCACGGCACGTTTCGCGACGTCGAGGCGCGCCTGGGCTACATCGCGGAGATGGGTTTCGACGTCCTTTACCTGCCGCCGATCCACCCGATCGGACGGGCTTTTCGCAAGGGACCGAACAACACGCTGACCCCCGGCCCAAACGATCCCGGAAGCCCCTGGGCCATCGGCGGCCCCGAGGGGGGCCACAAGGCCATCCACCCCGAACTGGGCACGATCGAGGACTTCGGTCGCCTCGTGAGGAAGGCACGGGAACTTGGCATCGAGCTGGCGCTGGACATCGCCTTCCAATGCTCGCCCGATCATCCCTATGTGCGCGAGCATCCCCAGTGGTTCCGCCACCGCCCTGACGGGACGATCAAGTACGCCGAGAACCCACCCAAGAAGTACCAGGACATCTACCCGATTGATTTCGAATGCGACGACTGGAAGGCACTCTGGGCCGAGCTCCGCGACGTGTTCCTCTTCTGGATCGATCACGGCGTGACGATCTTCCGGGTCGACAACCCCCATACCAAGCCCTTCCGCTTCTGGGATTGGGTCATCACCGAGGTGTGGACCCGGCATCCCGAGGCCATCTTCCTCTCCGAGGCGTTCACGCGGCCGAAGGTGATGGCCCGGCTGGCCAAGGGGGGATACTCGCAGTCGTACACGTACTTCACCTGGCGGAACACCAAGAAGGAGCTGACCGACTACCTGACCGAGCTCACTCAAAGCGAATCGGCCGAGTGCATGCGCGGTAACCTTTTCGCCAACACGCCCGACATCCTTCCCGAGCATCTCCAGATCGGCGGCCGGCCGGCCTTCATGACCCGCCTTGTCCTGGCCGCGACCCTGGGGGCGAGCTACGGCATTTACGGGCCGCCTTTTGAGCAGTGCGTCGGCACGCCGGTACGACCCGGCTCGGAAGAGTATCTCAACTCCGAGAAGTACCAGATCACGCACTGGGACCTCGAGGTCTCCTGGAGCCTGCGCGATTACATCGCCCGGGTCAACGAGGTCCGCCGTGAGAATCCGGCGCTCCAGTTCAACCGCAACCTCCGGTTCTTCGACATCGATAACGACGCGCTGATCTGCTACGGCAAGTCGACCCCGGACATGACCAACCTGATCGTGGTGATCGTCAACCTGGATCCGTCTCACGCCCACTCGGGGTGGGTGCGGCTCCCCGTGCAGGATCTCCATCTGGGCTCGGGGCTGGTCGAATCGTACCAGGTGCACGACCTGATCAGCGATGAGAGGTTCCTCTGGCGCGGCGCGACGAACTTCGTGAAGCTCGACCCCCAGGTCAACCCCGCTCACATCCTGCGGGTCCGGCGGAAGCTCCGCACCGAGCAAGACTTTGACTACTTCATGTGATGATGTGATACCAGATCAGCCGGGGCGGGCCGGAAAGCCCGGGAGACCCCGTGTTGGCAGACAGCTCCAGGGCAGTTGGCGTCGAGCACTGGAACCAGAAAGCGACGGCGATTATGCCAGCGTCACACCGGGCGGCCGCGGTGCGGCCCCGGGGAAAGGACCATTTGGCCAGCGATGATCATCATTAGTGACTCGGACCTGCAGCAGATCGGCGAGGGAACCCACGACTCGATTTACGAGAAGCTGGGGGCCCATGTCCTTGACCTTAACGGCTCATCCGGCACCCATTTCGGCGTCTGGGCCCCGCACGCCCGCGAGGTCTCCGTCATCGGCGACTTTAACGGCTGGAACCCGTCGGTGAATCCGCTCGAACGGAGGGGCAGGACCGGAGTCTGGTCCGGCTTCGTTCCGGCGATTGGACAGGGGGCGCTCTACAAATTCTCGATGGTCGCCGCCGCCGGCAACTCGCGGTTCCACCGGGCCGACCCTTATGCCTTCGCCGCCGAGCCCCCCCCCGGGACCGCCTCGAAAGTCTGGGACCCGTCACTCTACGGGTGGGGCGACGGTTCGTGGATGGCCGGCCGTGGCGACCGCCAATCGATCACCGCGGCGATCACGATCTATGAGGTGCACCTTGGCTCCTGGATGCGTGTTCCCGAGCAGGGAAATCGGCTCTTGACCTACCGTGAAGCCGCCCCGCGGTTGGCCGAGTATGCCGCCGAGATGGGCTTCACGCACGTCGAGCTCATGCCCATCTTCGAGCATCCGGCCGCGGAGTCCTGGGGCTACCAGGCAGTCAGCCTGTATGCCCCCTCGGCTCGGTTCGGCACGCCCCATGACCTCATGTTCCTCGTCGACACGCTGCACCAGAGGGGGATCGGGGTCATCCTCGACTGGGTGCCCGCCCACTTCGCCCCCGACCCGCACGGCCTCGCCAAGTTCGACGGCACCCACCTTTACGAGCCCGCCGACCCCAAAAGGCGGAAGATCCCGGTCTGGGGAACATACGCCTACAACTTCGAGAGCCCCCCGGTCGTCAACTTCCTGACCGCAAACGCCCTGTTCTGGCTCGAGAAGTATCATTTCGACGGCCTGAGGGTCGACGGGGTGGAATCGATGATCCGGCTCGACTTCATGCGCGAGCCGGGAACGTGGCAGCCCAACATGTTCGGCGGCAACGAGAACCTCGCGGCCGTCGCGTTCCTCCAAGGGGTGAACCAGAAGGTCCACGAGGACCACCCCGGGGTGCTGACGTTCGCCGAGGACGCGACGGCGCGGCCCGACATCACTCGGCTGGCACGAAGCGGCGGACTCGGCTTCGACTACAAGTGGGACCTCGGCTGGGTCCACGACACGCTCCAGGAGTACATGCCCCTGAAACCAACCGAGCGGCCGAAAGCCCACACCAAGCTCGTCTTCAGGATGCACTACGCCTTCAACGAGAACTACCTCTTGCCGCTCTCGCACGACGACTCCAAACCGGGCAAGAAATCGCTCCTGGCCAAGATGCCGGGGGAAGAGTCGGAAAAGCGCGCCAACCTGCGATTGCTTTATGGCTACATGTTCGCGCTACCCGGCAAGAAGCTCATGTTCATGGGTGATGAATTCGGCCAGTGGAAGGAATGGGCCCATGGTACCAGCCTCGACTGGCACCTCCTGGAAGACCCACGACATCAAGGCCTGAAGCGGTGGGTGCGCGACCTCAACACGCAGTACCGGGCCGAGCCAGCCCTCCACGAGCTGGATTGCCGGACCGATGGCTTCGCCTGGATCGAGGCCGACAACGCCGCCGACAGCGTGCTCGCCTTCCTCCGCAAGGGCTCGGTGGAGCACGACCAGGCCCTGGTCGTCTGCAACTTCAGCGGTCAGGTCTTGCGGAACTTCCGCGTGGGAGTTCCGCGTGGCGGGCGCTGGGAGGAGATCCTCAATAGCGACGCCACGATTTACGGCGGCAGCGGCCAGGGCAACATGGGGGGGCTGGTCCCATCGCCGATCGGCTGGAACCGGCAACCGCAGTCGATCGTCCTGCTCCTGCCTCCCCTGACCGTCCTGATCTTCAAGAAGGCTCCGAGATGAGCCGGCCACCGCCCAAGGGCGCCTATCCCCACGGCGATGGCGTCTTCTTCCGGGTCTGGGCCCCCGGCAAGCGGGAGGTCAAGGTCGTCATTGAGGACCCCGAGCACCGGGTGATTCACCTCGGCAAGTCTCCGGAGGGGATGTTCTCCGGGTTCGTGCCGGGCTTGGGAGCCGGAGCGCTTTACCGATATCGCCTGGACGGTCAGGGCCCCTTCCCCGATCCAGCTTCGCGATTCCAGCCCCAGGGAATCCACGGACCGTCCGAGGTCATGGATCCAGCCCGGTTTTCCTGGACCGATCGGGGCTGGCAAGGGGCCTCGCGCGAGAACCTGGTCATCTACGAGCTGCACGTCGGCACCTTCTCGCCCGAGGGAACCTTCGAGGGGGTGACCCGCCGGCTTCCGCAGCTAGCAGGGCTGGGCGTGACCGCGATCGAGCTCATGCCCGTGGCCGACTTCCCCGGCAGCCGGAACTGGGGCTACGACGGCGTGAGTCTGTTCGCCCCGGCGCGATGCTACGGGAGGCCGGATGACCTCCGGAACCTGGTTGATGAAGCACACCGGCTGGGACTAGCCGTCCTCCTCGACGTCGTCTACAACCATCTCGGCCCCGACGGCAATTACCTGACCCAGTTCACCCCCTTTTACTTCTCGAATCGCCACCAGACTCTCTGGGGGCCTGCCGTCAATCTCGATGGCGAACAAAGTGACCAGGTGCGCTCCTTCTTCTTCGAGAACGCACTTTGCTGGCTCTCGGAGTATCACCTGGACGGTCTGCGTCTGGATGCGACGCACTATCTCTTCGACGAGAGCCCACGCCACTTTCTCGCGGAGCTCGCGGTGCTCGTACGGGAGTCGATCAGAGATCGGTCGGTCCTCCTCTTCGCTGAGGACCCACGCAACCTCGCGGTGATGGTCCGGGCCGAATCCGAGGGGGGATGGGGACTCGATGGGCTCTGGTCGGATGATTTTCACCACGAGCTGCGCCGCTACCTCGTCGGCGACTCGGATGGGGCCTTCCGCGATTTCCGTGGCTCTCTGGCGGACCTGGCCCGGACGATCAACCGCGGGTGGCTCTTCTGCGGCTCCTACTCGATCCACCGAGGTTACGTCCGGGGAACGGACCCGGCCGGACTCGAGCCCCACCGCTTCATCTTCTACCTGCAGAATCATGACCGGATCGGCAACCGGGCAATGGGAGAGCGGCTCAACCATCAGCTTGACCCAGCCACGTACCGAGCCGCCTCCGCACTCTTGCTCACTGCGCCCGCCACTCCTCTTCTGTTCATGGGGCAGGAATGGGGGGCGACCGCCCCGTTCCTCTTCTTCACCGACCACAACGCCGAGCTGGGTCGGCTCGTCAAGGAGGGCAGGCGCCACGAGTTCCGGCACTACGCAGCCTTCGCCGATCCCGCCGGGCTGGAAAAGATTCCCGATTGCCAGTCCGAGCAGACCTTCCTCGCCTGCAAGATCGACTGGGCCGAGCGAGATCGCGAGCCGCATGCCGGAATGCTCAGGCTCTATCAGGCCCTGCTTCGGCTGCGGCGGATGGAGCCTGCGCTTTCTTGCTCACGACGGGGCAGCTTCGAGGCCCGGGCCCTCGACGACGACTCGCTGCTTCTCCGCCGCGAGGCCGACCATGGACCTTCGCTCTGGGTCGTAATCCGACTCCGAGGCTCAGGGACTCGCTCGCTCCAGGATCAGCTTTCCTCGCCATGCCGACACTGGGATCTCATCCTCACGACCGAGGATCCCCCGTTCGCCCCGGGTGCTTCGGCTCCGCGCGTGGATCTCTCCGGGCCGGCACCCAGGATCGAGTTCCACGGCCCGGGGGCGGTCCTGCTGCGGGCATGGGTCGACGCGCAAGGCTGCTGATCAGGACTTCTCGGACGCCTTGGGGGCGTGTTCGTGCACGAGCTCAGAGTAGAAATCGAGCGTGCGCCTGGCAATGCTGGACCAGCTAAAATGCCGTTCGACCCGGTCGCGCGACTGCAGGCCCATCTCCCGGAGGCGCTGGGGATCGTCGAGAAGCTGGTTGACGCCGGCTGCCAGGTCGTGAACGAATTGCGCCGGTTCTCTCGGCTCGAAGTTCGTGCGGCTGGTCGCCTCGAACGGCACCAGCAATCCCGTCTCCCCGGGAATCACCACCTCCTTGATTCCGCCGACCGCCGAGGCGACGACGGGGGTCTCGCAGGCCATGGCCTCCAGGTTGATGATCCCGAACGGTTCATAGACGGACGGGCAGACGAAGACCGATGCGTGCGTGTAGAGGGGGATGATCTCCTCTCTGGGAAGGACCTGGGCTATCCAGATGATCGGCACGGCGGCGTCGCGGCGAGCCTGTTCCACCCGCTCTTCCATCTCGCGGCCGATCTCCTTCGTGTCCGGGGCCCCCGCGCAGAGGACCACCTGTACGCCCGGCCGGATGTACTTCACGGCGTCGACCAGATGAATGATCCCCTTCTGGCGGGTGATCCGGCCGACGAAGAGTACGAACGGCTTCTGGGGGTCGATTCGATACTTGGCCAGGACGGCTTGATTGGGAGTCGGCTTGTACTCGCTCAAGTCGATCCCGTTATGGATGATCCGAACCCGGTCGTAGGGAACTCCATAGAGGGAATGAACGTCCTCGCGCATCGCCTCGGAAACGGTGATGACGCCGTCGGCATTCTCGTAGGCGGTCCGCTCGATGAAGGAACTCGCTCGATACGCGGAGCCGAGCTGCTCGACCTTCCAGGGGCGGTGAGGTTCCAGCGAATGCGTCGTCAGGACCAGGCTCGCCCCGGTGAGCTGCTTCGCGAGACAGCCGGCCAGGTGGGCGTACCACGTGTGGCAATGGACGATGTCCACGCCCTCGAGCATCCCCGCCATGACCAGGTCCCTGAGCATCGTCTCCTGGAACTTCTTGTGCCGGGGGTCCTGGCAAGGCAGTTCGAAACTCGGGTTGATCCCCCGGACGGTCAGGTTCCCGTCGCGGATGTCCTGGTCGCCGAAGCAGATGACCGAGACGCGATGACACCCTCGCTCTATCGTGGCCAGTTCCCGGGTGAGATATTCGACGTGGACCCCTGCGCCCCCATACACGTGGGGCGGGTACTCGTTGGTCAAGATTGCTATCCACATACGAGACCTCATGGATCGGTCACGGTCCCAGCAATCCTGCCGCCTGAGACCCGACGCGGGTAGCCCTGGGTCCCATGACTCGCACTGGATCCACCTGCAAGCTACGGTACCCCGGACCGAGTGTCAATGAGCCAATCGCCGGCCTGATGCCGAGGTCGCTCCCGATGCAACTCGATTACTGAGGCGCTCGGTGCAATGAAGGAGCATCTCGCATCCGCGGCACGGAGAGGAACAGCATCCGACGCCCGCCCGCTCTCTTGACCCCGAATGAAGAAGGTTATATCCGTGGGGCCGTCCATACGTAGGACTTCCCAGGAGCCTTGCCGGCCTTACGGATATAATCCCCTTGAACTAAACCGTTTCGCGGTGGACAAGAAAGAATGACGGCGCGGGCCTGCCCGTCTGGCTCCTCCATCTCGATTGCCCCTCCTACGTTCCACTGTCCCTGCCTATTTCTCCGATCCGCTCCGGCACCCGCCTCGCTGGACCCCATTGGCCTCTTCTTTGCTCTTTTGCGGCACGATGAGAGGGGTTTTCTCACGTCTCGTTCCCCACTCACTCGCGAAGGAGCCTGCTATGAGACCGTTGAGGCCTTGCCAAACTACCCTAGCCTGGATTCCCATGCAGGGGAAACCGACTAACAAATGGCCTTGCACTGATTCACGATTTCCTAGAAAATCTCGCTGTTTTCTCGATTGGCCTTGTCCCAACGACATCTTCCTGGTAGGCGATGCTCACCAGCGAATCTACGGACCCAAAGTCGTGCTTTCCCGTTGCGGCATCTCGATCCAGGGCCGGTCTTCTCGCTTGAAGATCAACTATCGAACGACAAAGCAGATCCGAGCCTGGGCCATGCCGCTCTTGCAGGGAGTCGAAGCGGACGACCTCGACGGCCAGCGGGATGATGAAAGGGGCTATCGGTCGCTCCTCTCTGGCGCCGAGCCTGAGGCCCGCCATTTCAGCAACCGCAACGAAGAACGCGACTTCCTCGCGACGACGATTCGCAACCTCGTCAAGGAACGAAAGCCTGAGGAGATCTGCCTGGTCGCCCGGACGAACTCCCTTATCCGAGACGAATACGGGCCGTTGGTCAAGAATCTCGGCATCCATCACCAGATCCTCGAACGAGGCCGGGAGAAGCCAGACAGTGGCATCCGATTGGCGACCATGCACCGTGTCAAGGGTTTGGAGTTCCCGGTCATGCTATTGGCCGGGATCAACGCCCAGACCATGCCATTGCGTGTGGCATCCCTCGCTGACGACCCAGCAGCCTTGGCAGACCACGAAGAGCGGGAGTGGTCGCTGTTGTTCGTGGCAGCGACAAGGGCCAGAGACAGGCTGATCGTCACGGGATGGGGATCCCCAAGCTCCTTCTTGCGAGAGAGTCCTGAGTGAGGGCAACGTGAGGAGAGCGAGTAACTCACGCCGACTGGAGGTGAGAATGCCTGGGCCGTCCTGTGATCAGGTAGATACAGCAAGGGACCTCGAGATCGATGGAGGGCTGCGCAACGGCGAGGACGATTATGAGCAGCGGTTGCGAGCGCTCCGATCCCAGAGAGTGTCAGGTCCGCCCGCCGGGGGTCGCTGATGCTCGACGACCTCGACACCGATATCGTCATCTATGCCGTGGAAGAACGGCCAGCTTTGCAGCTTGGAAATCGACCGCAGCGAGCTTTTCGCACCCGCCAGCAGAAAATGGAGTTTTCGGCTGGCTACGGACTGCCTCTCACGCCATGTGCGTGAACCGCTGATGAAGAGCCCTCAACGGCCCTTCATCGCCTTTGTCGGACGCCCGGATTGCCGTGAGATACTCATCTCGAATCACGCTCTTTGAGCCGATCGTTTCTTCGGGCCATTCGGTGATCGCATGCCCGTGACGCTTGAGCTAGATGTTCGCGAGCATGCGGGCCCAGCGGCCGTTCCCGTTGAGGAAGGGGTGAATCCAGACCGCCCGGTGGTGGAGCCTCACAGACTGCTCCAGGAGAGCATCCCCCCGTGCTTCCCAGAAGACGAGATCCTCAAGAAGAGTCTGAAGCTGCATCTGGACCTGATGCCAGTCACGGCCGAGGTTGAGGTTCTCCTGGCGAAACTCACCGGCCCACTTCCAGACGTCACCGAACATCTGCTTGTGCAGTCGCTTTGCCCAGGAGAGAGTGAACGGCGCGGAGCGGCGTGAGGGCTTCGCGGCGAGATACTTCACCACGGCTTTACGGATGTTCTCGGCTTCAGCCCGGTTCAACTCCGCCCGGGTGTTGATGCCCTTTCGCTTCAGGCCGGACACATCGATCGCGGTTTCCCCCGGCAGGAAGCCCCAGTGACTCACTCGTCACTCCAAAGCCTTCGCTTCGAGCCGGCAAGAAGCTCATGCGTCGTTTGTTTGACCATCGACTCGACGTCCTTTTCACCCGCCGCTTGGCCTTCAAGCCCAGAGGTCCCCTGGACCAGGGCAACGAGCTTCTTGGCCTTCCGCACTGCCTGCTCACGTTTCAGATCGCGAATATCGACCTTGGAATCGAATCGAAGCCCGAGACCCAGGGATTCGGCAATGGCCACGATGTTCGCGAAACTCGCCGCAGCGTGGCGGCCAGACAGGATGCGCTGAACCGTCGGACGAGAAACCCCGCACCGCTTCGAGAGCTGTTTGTAGCTAAGGCCAAGGTCTCGGCGGCGTTCATCCAGGTTCTTGAGCAACAGGGCGTCGTCTAGCATCTCTCCCTCCCCCTGCGAACGCCACAGGCGAGACTCTCTCTCTATGATATCATCGTTTAGGAGTCGATGGCAACCAGCAATTCCCGGTCACTTGAGTGTCACTCATCCTGGTTCGCCCATTTTGACAGTGACAGCCTGAATCGTCACCATCCGGACGTGGAGAAGGACTTGAGGTATGGGCTGCAGGGGCCCGA
>JBEKTN010000275.1:0-11585 GCA_049516015.1 Isosphaeraceae bacterium
AACGCGAATCAATGGAACAACCGTCACAACCTCGATGGCTTCCTGACATATGGCGGGCACGGAAACCCGCAGACCCCTATGACGTACCTCCAAATCTTCCGGAGCGGTGCCATCGAGGCCGTCGAGTCGATGCTCCTCGAATACAACAACATCCACGCCCGTGACTCTGGGACCGAGCGTCAGAATCTGGTCAGCACCACCCCCATCGAGAGGTTTCTGATTGTCTCACTCGATAAGTTTTTGAAGGTCGAACAGGAACTGGGCATGGAGCCGCCCGTTTTCATCATGCTGAGTCTCGTCGGCGTCAAGGGATACGGCATCCTCACGGAGTGGACGCTTTCCGAGGACATGTACAGATTCGACCGCGATACACTCCTCCTGCCCGACTCGGTCATGGAGAGCTACGACGATCCTGCGGATAAGCTCCTCCAACCGGCCTTCGATGCTATGTGGCAGGCGGCGGGATACGAGTGCTGCCGTCACTTCAAGGAAGGACGATGGTTAGACGATCGTGGTCGAAGTCCGTTATCCTGAAGGCAACTCAGCATGGCCGAACCATCACATCAAGGACCAAACGCGAACGGCAGGTAAAAAGGTGACAGCCACCAGATTGGCAGGTAAAAAGGTGACAACCACCAAAAGCTGAGGTAAAAAGGTGACAGCCACCAAAATTGACAAGGCTGGGATATCTTGGTAAAAAGCCGTGAATGTCACGACCGAATCTAAGGGGACGGGAGTCTTTCTACACGAACAAAGGGGCCGTTCTTAATTGCCGCGGCAAGATGCCCAGTCTGCTGAGAGGTAGCTTGCCGGGATTGTTCAACTTACCACTGGAGTTTTGCAAAGTCAGGCTAGGCCCAATTGGGCAATCACATGACCAAACGGCCGCTCCCTCTCTGTTACCTGCTGGATTGCCCAGGCCAGCGGCGCGCGCAGATTTTCCCGGAGCATTGCTCGACAGGCTTCGCCGATTGTCGTCAGTCGATGGAGCGCCCACTCACGCGCACAGTTCTGCCGCAACTGGCTCATCAAGAGACTATACGCCAGCATGACCAGATATATGTGCCGGGTCTGGCCCTGGGCATCACGCAGCTGACAGTCGCCGAGGCCGAGTTGTTGCTTACCGTCCCGATGAAAGGTCTCCGTACCTGTCCAGCGATGCCGGTACACCCGCACGATCCGACTCACTTCCCAGGTGATCCGATTGGTCACCAGGATCTTGCAGGGTTGGTCATCGTTCCTATACCGCCAGAGAATCACGATCCGAACCTTGTGGTTCACGTCGGGAATCCGCACGGTCACTGTGAAGTACCACTGCCGTTTGTCACCGATCCGCATCTCCTTGCGGTCAGTTGCCGAAATCGAGGCCGCCAGATCACTGGCCTTGATGATCTGTCCCTTCCACCCCAGCTTGCGGTTGCTCTTGAGGTCGCCGACGTAGCCCCGAGGCCGTCCCAAGCGATCCTGCTTGCCGTGAATATGATTGAGGATCTCGGCACAGGTAAAGTACGAGTCCATCGCGAAGTCGCCGGGGATCTGACGCTCACAAACCCAGTCGATCAGCTCACAGCACAGTACGGTGTGGTTGCGGAACTGCTCATTCAAAGCCTCACATACCTCCTTCTTGCGGAAGAGCCGGAACTCCAGGGGATAATGCTTGTCGCTAGTGCAGACATAGTTGGCGAAGCGGTAGTCCTGAGCAATCTTGTTTCGTTCTTCGGCGTGGTCCCAGTACCACCCGGCGTCGGGGATCAGCATACCATCACGATCGATCAGGGTGTTGTCGATAGGGATGACCCCCTGGTCGCTGTACCGAGTAGAGGGATCTTTCTGGAGTTCGTCCAGTCGTCGCTGGTTGAGGGCTCGGGCGTCCCACTGGGCATCGGTGAGGAACCGGTTGAGGCAGGATTGGTCCGTGGTCTCGGCGAATTCGCGGTTGATACCGAGCACCGTCTTACGCTCGGCCACCATCAGTCCAGTGAGGTACTCAGCGAAGTGTCGCCGCTGGCATTCGTTGGCGAAGAGACCACCGTACTGGACCAAGGCGTCCTGCACGACCTGGGGAAACTCGACGATTCCTGGCATGAGCAGATGCTCCGAGGTCCATTTGCGCCAGGCGAAAAGTGGTCAAAACCGGCTCCATCTTCCCCATTTTTACACAAGCTGCCGTGAGTTTGCAAAGAACCAGTTACCAAACAAATTTCCTGAACGTCACGGATTTTGGGGGTATATACAGACGTGCCCACGTGCATTCTGAGATCCGATGGCCACAAGTCCTTTTTCAGAAGCAAGTTATTGCAAAGTCCTTGTTCCTCGACCTACTCACAAGAGAGGCAGGAAAGCCGTCGCACATGACCGTGAACCTGTCGAAAGAGCCGCTTTTCGAGGGTCAGATGGGCTTGAGCCCCCAAAATCCGTGACGGTCAGCAAATTTCGAATGTCCGCTTTGCCCACCCCATTTTCCCCTTTGCCCACCTCGGCGATCTGCCGCGACAATATCGACCCGCCGGTCCGGCCGCTCAGCCCCACTCACTCCCAGACGACCTCCTGCTTTCCCTCGATCACCTCACCGATGATCCAGGCGGGAACCTTGACCTTGTACTTGAGGTGTCGGACGATCGACGCGGCGAAGTGTTCGGCCACGATCATCACCAGGCCGATGCCCATGTTGAATACGCGGTACATCTCGGCTTCCGACACCGAGCCGAGCGCTTGCAGCCAGGGAAAGACCGGCGGAACGGTCCATGAGCCGCGCACCAGCCGGATGGCGCAGCCCTCGGGCAGAACGCGCGGCGGATTGTCGATGAGGCCCCCGCCGGTGATATGCGCGATCCCGTGCACGATCTGCTTGACGCGGTAGTTGCGGCGAACGAGCTTCACGGCCCGGGCGTAGATTCGCGTCGGCTCCAGGAACTCATCGGCGACCGTCTTGCCAAGCCGCTCGACGTGGGCGCTGGGTGCCAGACCGGCATGGTCGAAGGCGATCCTGCGGGCCAGACTGTAGCCGTTGGAGTGCAGGCCAGTGCTGGCCAGCCCGATCACCCGATCGCCGATTCGGATGTCCTTGCCGTCCAGGATCTGTTTCCGCTCCACGACGCCCAGGCAGAACCCCGCCAGATCGTACTCTCCCGGCTGATAGAACTCGGGCAGAATGGCCGTCTCGCCGCCGATGAGCGCGCATTCCGCCTCGATGCAGCCGTCACTGATCCCGCTGACGACCTGGGAAGTCAACTCGGGGTCGTCGCGGCTCATCGCCACGTAATCCAGGAAGAGGAGCGGCTCGGCTCCGGCGCAAAGGCAATCGTTGACCGACATCGCGACCAGGTCGATACCCACCGTGGTGTGCCGCCCGGTGGCGAACGCCAGCTTCAGCTTGGTGCCCACCCCGTCGGTCGAGGCCACCAGAACAGGGTCGCGATAGGTCCTCGACAACAGGCCGATCTGGGCGTCGAGCCGGAAGAGCCCTGCGAACCCATCCTTCCACTCGATAACCCGCGGTGTATACGTCCGGCGCATCAGGGGAGGGAGCCGGGCAATCGTCTCGTCATAGGTCGAAAGGTCTACGCCGGCCGAACGGTAATCCAACGAATCTGGCATAAGACACACAGGTTCTTGAAGGACGCGAGGATTGGAGATACTTTAAAGGTCCCCGGAACAATCATGAGGGAGGAACGGCCCGTGCACCGGTCCCTCCCAGCCAACCCCATTATCCTACCTTGATTTCGTCACAGGAGTTGCCTGCCATGAACCGCAAATGGATCGGTTTCGCCGTGGTTGCCACATTGGTTGCCGCCAGCGGCCTCGCCAGCCGACTTTCCGTCGCTCAGGACCAGGAGAAGCACAAGGAGAATGACACACCCCTGGGCAGGATCATGGAAAAGGTCCAGAAGCATAACATCGCCATCACCAAGGCAACCCGCAACGTGGCGGCGTTCAAGAAGAACCAGAAGGAGGTCGAGAAGTCCGCGGCCGAGCTCGCCAAGCTCGCCAAGGAAAGCAAGCCGCTCAAGGAAGCCTACCTGAAGAACGCCAAGGAGGAGACTGATCCCAAGAAACGGCAGGAGAAGTGGGATGAGATCATGGATGCTTTCGCAAAGACCTCGAAGGCTCTGGCCACGGCCGCCGCCAAGCAGGGAGCTACCCAGAAAGAGGCCAAAGACCTTTTCCAGAGCGTGAAGAAGACCTGCTCCGACTGCCACACGGTGTTCCGGGTCGAATCGGAGTTCTGATTCGGTCTGGTTCGCCAGCACTCACGACAAGATCACGGTCAGAAACGCCCCGGCCGCATCGACGCGGCGGCAAGATCTCTTGGTCTTGAGGCTTCTGGAGATCGGGAATGCTCTCCCGATCTGGTAATGTCCGTTGCGATAGCGCTCTTGGACTTGACGCTCGAGACCGTCGAGGCAAACCTGGCGCTCGACGAGGCGCTGCTGATCGAGGCCGACGAAGGACGGGCAGGGGCGGTCTTGAGATTTTGGGATTTTCCCCGGTTCGCCGTGGTGCTGGGAGCATCGCGGCGTCTGGCTGGCGACGTTCGGGTCGATGCCTGCCAGGAAGACGAGGTGCCGATCGTCCGGCGCTCGAGCGGCGGGGGGACGGTGGTGATCGGCCCCGGGGCACTGAATGTGACGGTCATCCTGCCCAACTCGGCCGCGCCGGGGCTCTCGGCAGTCGATCTCGCGCATCGGTATGTACTCGACCGGATCGCCGGGGCCTTGCGGGCCTCGGAACGCGCGGTCGCTGTCGAGGGCTCGGGCGACCTGACCGTCTCGGGTCGAAAATTCGGCGGCAGCGCCCAGCGCCGGCTGAGGAACTGGTTCCTTGTTCACTGTGCGATTCTCCATGCGTTTCCGCTCGAGCGGATCGGCCGCTACCTGGCCGTTCCCTCTCGCCAGCCTGCGTATCGGGCAGGCAGGACGCACGAGGACTTCTTGATGAATCTGGATCTGCCGCGTACAATCCTGCACGGTTTGATCTGCTCGGCCTGGTCTCCCTCGTCTTCGCTTTCCCCGGCAACGGATGTTCCCCACGACCTGCTTGCGGCTTTGCTCTCCGAACGGTTCGCCAACCGATCCTGGATCGAGCGCCTGTGAAGGCCGGGGAGAACGGCTCCATTGTTTTGCTCTTGCGCCTATATTTAGGAAGCGAGGCGTTGCGGGGCGGGGTCGGCCGGGCCGACAAGCTTCCCTTATGGGTACATTCGGTTGACGCGGACGAAAGGGTGGATGGGACCCGCCGGGTCGGTGTTCGCCAGAGGATGTGGGTCGCACCCACCTTACCAGAGATGACAATGACACGCACGATGGTCGCCAATCGCGGCAACTTGGACCTGATCGAGGCTTATTACGAACAGTGGCGGAAAGACCCGGAGGCTGTTGATAAGTCGTGGCGTAACTTCTTCGAGGGTTATGAGCTCGGTCAATCGCACTGGGCGGTCTCGGTCAGCGACAACCAGGCACCCGCGCAAGAGGCGATCAAGGCGGTGACCCGGCTGGTCGACGCCTACCGCGAGATGGGCCACTACCTTGCCGATCTCGATCCGCTGAAGCTTGTGCCGCGGCCGCAAACGTACGAGCAGCTCGAGCTCTCGGCCTTCGGCCTCTCGGAGGCCGACCTGGACCAGGTCTTTTTCAGCAAGCTGGGACCGGACAATCACTGCACGCTCCGCGAGCTGCTGGCGATCCTCCGCCAGACTTACTGCCGGACGATCGGCGTCGAGTTCATGCACATCCAGAACCTCGAGATCCGCCACTGGCTGCTCGAGCGGATGGAGCCGGTACGCAACCGGCCCGCCTTCGATCTCAAGAAGAAGCGCCGGATCATCTACAAGCTGAACGCCGCTGAACTGTTCGAGAACTTTCTGCACAAGAATTACGTGGGCCAGAAGCGGTTTTCGCTCGAGGGCGGGGAGATGCTCATTCCCCTGCTCGATACCGTGATCGAGCGCAGCGGCGCGCACGGGGTGCTCGAGATCGTCATGGGAATGCCCCACCGCGGCCGGCTCAACGTGCTGGCCAACATCCTGCACAAGCCCTACGGAATGATCTTCAGCGAGTTCGAGGGGAACATGCCGGAGACCGTCGCCGGCGACGGCGATGTCAAGTACCATCTCGGCTTCTCGGCCGATCACACGACCCAGGACAAGCACACGGTCCACCTGACCTTGACCCCGAACCCCAGCCATCTCGAGGCCGTCAACCCCGTGGCCGAGGGCCGGATGCGGGCCAAGCAGCGCCGGCACCCGGACAAGGAACGGAAGTTCGGTCTGCCGATCTTGATCCACGGCGACGCAGCCTTCGCCGGCCAGGGCCTCGTGGCCGAGACCTTGAACCTCTCGCAACTGCCGGGCTATCGGACCGGCGGCACGATTCACATCGTGGTCAACAACCAGATCGGCTTCACGACCTCGCCGAGCGAGGCCCGCTCGACGCGCTACTGCACCGACGTGGCCAAGATGATCGAGGTGCCGATCTTTCACGTCAACGGCGAGGACCCCGAGGCGGTCGTCTACGTCGCCGAGCTGGCCACCGACTTCCGCCAGACCTTCGGCCAGGACGTGGTCATTGATATGATCTGCTACCGCCGCCACGGTCACAACGAGGGCGATGAGCCGGGGTTCACCCAGCCGATCATGTACGAGAAGATCCGCAATCGGATCAGCATCCGCGAGCTTTACACCGAGCAGCTCGTCATGTCCGGCGAGCTCTCCAGCCAGGAGGCGGAGACCATTGCCGAGACCTTCGCCGAGAAGATGCAAGAGGTCTTCGAGGAGGTCAAGGCGCGGGGAGTCGAGCCGCGTACCGTCCCTCCGGGATACGCCACCGGCCCCTGGGCTAACCTCACGCCCCGGTACTCGTTCGAGACCGTGCCGACCGGTGTCTCGTACGAGGTGCTCCGGTTGATCACCGCGGCCGCGGCCCGGCCCCCTGCCGGCTTCACCGTCAACCCCAAGCTGGCGCGGATCTTCGCCGCCCGGGTCAAGACCATGGAGTCGCGCGGGACTGCGGACTGGTCGTTCGCCGAGAACCTGGCCTTCGGCTCGCTCTTGCTCGAGGGCACTCCAGTGCGGCTCAGCGGTCAGGACAGCGGCCGCGGGACCTTCAGTCAGCGCCATGCGGTGCTGATCGACCAGCACACGGGCGAGCGCTGGAAACCGCTTGACCACCTGGCGCCGGGCCAGCCCGAGTTCTGCGTCTACGACAGCCTGCTTTCCGAGGCGGCCGTGCTCGGGTTCGATTACGGCTACTCGCTGGAAGAGCCGAACATGCTCATCATGTGGGAGGCCCAGTTCGGCGATTTCGCCAACGGAGCTCAGGTCATCATCGACCAGTTCATCGCCCCCTCCGAGTCGAAGTGGGGACGCGGCAGCGGCCTCGTGCTGCTCTTGCCCCACGGCTACGAGGGCCAGGGACCCGAGCACTCGAGCGCCCGCCTGGAACGTTTCCTCCAGCTCTGCGCCGAGGAAAACATCCAGGTCGCCGTGCCCTCGACGCCCGCCCAGTATTTCCACCTGCTCCGCCGCCAGGTCCGCCGCAACTTCCGCAAGCCGCTGGTCGTCATGACGCCCAAGAGCCTCTTGCGTCATAAGCAAGCGGTCTCGCCGCTGGACCACCTCGTTTCCGGCCACTTCCGCAACGTGCTGGACGATGAGGCCGCTGCCGATCGGGCCCGCCGCGTCTTGCTCTGCTCGGGCAAGGTTTATTATGACCTCCAGGCCAAGCGCGAGCAGGCGGGCAAGCAGCGGGACGTCGCCATCGTCCGCATCGAGCAGCTCTATCCCTGGCCGGCCGACGAGCTGAAGCAGGTTCTCGACCGCTATCGAGCCGCCCGCGACTGGGTCTGGGTGCAGGAGGAATCGCAGAACATGGGCGCCTGGGCCTTCGTGGCGCCGCGGCTCCACGAGCTGATGGGCTTTCCCTTCCAGTATGTCGGCCGTGACGCCAGCGCCAGTCCGGCCACCGGCTCGAAGCTGGTTCACGACCATGAGCAGTCCGAGCTGGTCGAGGCGGCGATCGGGGCCGCGGTGCCGCACCTGGTCACGGCGACCCCGGTGCGGTCGCTAGCCGCCGCGGTCCTCCAGCAAGGAGTCCGCTAGCCATGGCCGCCGTCCCGATCACCGTTCCGGGCGTTGGGGAATCGATCACCGAGGGAATTCTGGCGCGCTGGCTCAAGTCCGACGGATCGCTCGTCAAGGCTGGAGAACCGCTCTTCGAGCTCGAGACCGACAAGGCCAGCAGCGTCGTTCCGGCCGGTTCGACGGGCGTCCTGAAGATTGCCGTCGCGGAGGGCGAGACCGTGGCCATCGGTGCCACGATCGGCACGCTCGACCCCGCCGCCACACCGGCTGAGGTTGCGGCACCCGCCGGGGCGCAGGCTGCAAGTTCAGCTCCAGCCTCCGCACCATCGGCAGCGCGGCCGGCCTCGGCCGGCGCTGCATCCAACGACGGCGCTGCCGCGGACACCGGGGTGCCACTCGCGCCGTCCGTCCGCCGCCTGGTGGCCGAGAACGAGATCGATCCATCGCGCATCGCTCCCACGGGCAGGGGAGGGCGGATCACCAAGGGAGATGTGCTTGCCCACCTGCAAGCACCGCCGGCAGCCAGCGAAAAGGTCGCGACTGCCGCCCCCTCGCCAGCCACGGCACAGGCTGGCGATGCCTCTCCGCCTGGTGGCACGGCCATCCAGGCCACGGGCGGCGATCACGCGCAGGATTCCCGTGCCCCGACCGCCGGCCGCGAAACGCGCCAGCGCATGAGCGGCCTGCGCCAGCGAATCGCCCAGCGCCTGGTCCAGGCCCAGCAGACCGCCGCGATCCTGACCACCTTCAACGAAGCCGACATGTCGCGCGTCCAGGATCTGCGCGCTCATTACAAGGAGCTTTTCCGCACCAGGCACGGCGTCGGCCTGGGCTTCATGTCGTTCTTCGTCAAGGCGGTCATCGAGGCCCTCGAGAACTATCCCACGGTCAACGGTCGAATCGACGGCAACGACATCGTCTACCACAACTTCCACGACATCGGCGTCGCCGTGAGCACCGACCGGGGACTGATGGTCCCGGTGCTCCGCGACGCCGATGCAATGTCCTTCGCCGAGATCGAGAAGGCCATTGCCGCCTTCGCGGACAAGGCCCGCGAGGGCACCATCACGGTGGACGATCTTCAGGGCGGAACGTTCACGATCACCAACGGCGGCACGTTCGGCTCGCTGCTCTCGACGCCGATCCTCAACCCGCCCCAGAGCGGCATTCTCGGCATGCACGCGATCAAGAAGCGCCCCGTGGTCGTGGACGACCAGATCGTCATCCGCCCGATGATGTACCTGGCGTTCTCCTACGATCACCGCATCATCGATGGCCGCGAAGCCGTCAGCTTCCTGGTCCGGATCAAAGAGTGCATTGAGGACCCGGAACGGTTGATGCTGGCGCTCTGAACCGACTGCTGCTTCGGGGGCCAGGTTCATGACAAGAGGAGCCAACGGTGGCACAGCGGTATGATCTGGTCGTCATCGGCGCGGGGCCTGGCGGCTATGTAGCGGCGATCCGTGCCGCGCAGCTTGGCATGAAGGTGGCCTGCGTCGAGAAGCGGGCGAGCCTGGGCGGCACCTGCTTGAACGTCGGCTGCATCCCGAGCAAGGCCATGCTCGACTCGAGCGAGCTTTACCTCCTGGCCCACGAACGCTTCGGCCGGCATGGTATCAAGGTCGACGGCCTGGGGCTTGACCTGGCCGCGATGCTCAAGCGCAAGAATGAAGTCGTCAAGAGCCTGACCGACGGCGTCCGCTACCTGTTTCGCAAGAACAAGGTCGAGGCCATCCTCGGCGCCGGCCGCTTGACATCACCCACCACCGTGCAGGTCGCGGCAAGTGAAGGGGCACCGATCGAGCTCGAGGCCGGCCACATTGTGCTGGCCACGGGATCCGAACCCGCGCCGCTTCCGTTCCTCCCTTTTGACGGCAAGGCGATCGTCAACTCGACGAATGCACTTTGTTTCGAGAAGGTCCCGGATCACCTGGTGGTGGTCGGCGGCGGATACATTGGCCTGGAGCTGGGCTCGGTCTGGAAGCGCCTGGGATCGAAAGTCACGGTCATCGAGTTCCTTCCCCGCATCGTCCCCATGGCCGATGTCGAGATCGGTGACATCCTCAAGAAGAGCCTGACCAGGCAGGGCCTCGAATTCCACCTCGAGACCAAGGTCACCGGCGCGAAGGTCCAGGATGCGAGCGTGACGGTGACGGCCGAAACGAAGGACGGCAAGGCGCTCTCCGTCGCCTGCGACAAGGTGCTCGTGGCCGTCGGCCGCAGACCTCACACCGAGGGGTTGAACCTCGACGGGGCGGGCGTCAAGGTCGAGGCGAAGACTGGCAAGGTGCCGGTCGATGCCCACTTCCGCACCAACATTCCGACCATCTCCGCGATCGGCGACTTGATCCGGGGGCCGATGCTGGCTCACAAGGCCGAGGACGAGGGGATCGCCTGCGCCGAGATCCTTGCCGGCAAGCCCGGCCACGTCAATTACGACACAATCCCGAGCGTGATCTACACCTGGCCGGAGATGGCAAGCGTGGGAATCACGGAAGAGCAAGCGCAGCACGAGGGGTTGAAATACCGGGTCGGCAAGTTTCCCTTCCTGGCCAACGGCCGCGCCAAGGCGATGGACGAGACCGAGGGCCTGGTGAAGGTCCTGGCCGACGCGACGACCGACCGCGTTCTGGGCGTGCACATCATCGGCCCCCGCGCCTCGGACATGATTGCCGAAGCCGTCACGACCATGGAGTTCGCCGGCAGTGCCGAGGACATCGCGCGGATCTGCCATGCCCACCCCACCCTGAGCGAAGCGCTCCGCGAAGCCGCCCTCGCCGTCGACAAGCGAGCCATCCACAGTTGAAGGTCAAGCGACTTGCAGGATGCGTCGCGTGTTCGACCACGCACCACGCCCGTCGCGCGATTGACGACGCCGTGGCCGATCTGGTAACTTCCCTTGAAGAGATCTTTGCCCCCCGGTCCAGCCGACGCGCCGCGACCAAGGAGAGGTGGCTGAGTGGTCGATAGCGACGGTTTGCTAAACCGTTAGACTGGGCAACCGGTCTCGGGGGTTCGAATCCCCCCCTCTCCGCTCGCACAGGCCAGTCATCATGTGGCACTCGCCACCTGCCATCCGCCATAGCCGACTCCGGGTTCGGCGACCCGGAATTGAATCCGTTTTGCATGCATGATACGCTACGAAATGCTACGTTTTCCGGGTTTTTTGAAAATCTCGGCGGGTCTAAATCTCGTCGCAAGTCAATGTTCAGAAACGACTTACATCCATATTTCCCTTGACTGCCGTGGGCAGCACTCATAGACTTAACTCTATGCTGATAAAGGTGTTGCACCGTTTTCGCCTACGTAGCATATTCTTTCCAAAGTCGCCATTTTGGCCCCATTTCGGGCCGTTTTCCCCCCATTCGGCCAAGCAATCGGCTTGATGAGACCGATCTCGAAATGAGAGCCAATTTCGATCGTTTAGAGAGCGCCACCATCGGCGTCATATTCTTTGTCCAGTTCCCCCGGAATTGCGCAAAGTTTGTCTTGTTCTTTGTCTTTTTCC
>JBEKTN010000276.1:0-11576 GCA_049516015.1 Isosphaeraceae bacterium
CCCTCAAGACCCAATCGCTTGTGCTATTGCGATTAACGTCTTGGTCCACTCGCCAAACGAGTCAGAAAAAAGTTCAATAGACGTCCTGTCACCCCGACTTGATGAAGCAGCAAGCCCTTCGGAGCAGGACGAGTGGCGAGGCCAAGGCGGCTGGCAAATGACTGGAACCGCCTCTCCGAAAGCTGATCTTGGACGCCGATCGTTGGCCTGATGGGCGTTACCTCGAAGCCAGTGCGTCTTCCTGTGCAGACCGCGCACCGCTGAACTGGCGGACTCCCTCGACGGTCATCCGGCTCCGGGCTTCTTTTTCCGAGCCGATGGGGGATATCATAACGGGCAGGAAGGAGGTTGACGACATGTCGAGCTTGTTGACACTTGCGGGCGTATACCGCGATGGCAAAGTAGAGTTCGCGGAGCGGCCCGCTGGGGTGGGCGAGGACGTCCCAGTGCTGGTGACCTTCCTCCCCGCGAACCAGGGGAGCGAGTCCGAGCCATCGGCTCATGCGGCCGAGGAGGCTCGGCGGGCGGCGCGCGAGCGGTTCCTGGCCCGCTTGAAGCAAGGAATGCCTTTCGGCGGACCGCCGTATCCCAAGCGCGAGGAACTTTATGACCGATTCGAACGCCGCGACGAAAATCCTCGTTGATACCAATATCCTGATTTATGCCGCCGACCCCCAGGCCGGAGACAAGAATCTCAGGGCTGTGGAACTGGTTGATGATCTGACGGCATAAACGGTTTCGACTTGAAGGATGAGCGGACCGGCACCCGCGAAAAACCGTTTAGCGGATCTGATTCCCTGGACCGGATCTGACCCCCTGGACGTTGGGAATTGGGGCCAATTGCCTCAACAGACCACGAGCAACTCGCCTTTTAGTCCGTCGTGGACGAACTGGCAGTGCGCAAGCATGTCCCGAGCGACCAACGCATGGGCCAGTGCTCGAGCCAACCAAATTCCGAGGTCGATGACGGGTCCATCGAGTCCGATCGGGACGCGAATGAGTGGCGTCAGATGAGCGCGCTCGGGATGTGGTGGACCGGCTCGCAGGGCGAGAGCTGCTTCACGAAAAGCGGTCCGATCCTGAACCGCGAGTAACCTGCGGTAAGGGCTTCGTCTCGGGACTCGTAAAACCCGTCGACCTTGTCGCCCTTGATGAGGACGCATTCCTCCTCATGATCTGAGAGCCACTCGGACAGGTCTGCCTCATAGACTACCTACTTCCGATTCAAGGACGCTGAACGCGATCCCTGGTCCGGACGAAGTCGAGCCTTCTCGACCATGTCGAGTCCTCCCACCCGAATCTGCTCTCTGGACGCGGAATGTCTCCCTCGCGACGTCCGCCGACGCTCGTCTCAGGCGACCAGTCGGTTTGACGGCAGTACGGCGCACCGATGGCTTTGCGTTCGAACCGGGTCCGGCATCATGGAAGCACGCCCCCCACCCCCGAGCGCTGCCCCCGCCAAGAACCACTTGGCCGAAATCGGCCAGCCGCTTTTACTCTGTGCTACAAAGTAAGTGGCCCCTCCGCGCTTTGAGCCAGTGGACCCGAGGGAAAGAGATGAAAATGATTGAGAACCGTCAGAACAAGGCCGACTTCCCGGGTGTTTGTCGTTGTCAAATAACTACTTACGACAAAAACTCGGAAGTCCCACAGGGGCATTGAGCGCTGCCGAAACTTCAGAAACCTCAACGAATCTGAACCGGACGCCCGTCCAGTACCGGTGAAAGTGGATCCTGTACAAGCTGATGTTCCTGCCAAAAAGTGGGTGGCCCCATCCAGTCTTTCCGCTCCGCCGTCTGCCGGACCGCGGGTTTCCCGCCGGGGTCCAGGTTGGAGACCTGTCCTTCGGTCGGCGCGGTGGCAAGGTCAGGAGACCTTGCCACAACTTGGTCCGTGATTGCGAAAACTCCGGGAAGATATTCGCGGCCTGTTCCTTACTTTCCGGCCAGGAAACGAACCGCGTTGGTGATGATGCGCAGTGGGATCGGCTGCTTGTAAATTGGGTAGGTTTCGTGGCCGGGGCGGAAGTAGAAGACAGCTCCGTCGCCGAGCGACCAGAAGGCTCCGCTGCGGAACCATTCGCCGCCGGCCCAGCGCTCCTCCAGGAGCACTTCGTCCGGCTCGGGGACGTGAAACGGCTCGTCGTACATCTCCGTCCGGGGAATCTCGAAGAGGCGAGGCACGCCTTGGACGATCGGATGATCGGGTTCCAGGACCCGTACCTGGCTGGGCATGCCGTCGTTCCGGTAGGCCGGAAAACAGCAGTAGGGGAGATGAAGCGTCAGGTCGGTGAACCCACGGGGATACTTGCGGGCGATGGCAAACGGAGTGGGTCGCTCGTCCTTCTTCGGGACGCTGAAGCGCTGGGGAGGGGGAATTTCATGGACCTCGGTCCTTTCCCCCTCGGCGATGGCAAACTGCTCGCCCAGGTTGAGCCGGGCGCGTTCGTTCATGGCCTCGACAAAGGGTGCTGACCAGTGCGCCGAGTGGAGCGCGATCAGCGCCAGATCGCCCGACTTGATCCGCTCGACGATCCGCTTGGCGGTCTCGGCAGTGACCTCGGAATTGCGCACATGTCCCCACCAGATCAAAACCCGGCAATCGTTGAGCACGGTGGGCGAGAGCCCCTGCTCGGGGTCGTCAAGCTTGACCGACTGAACGGCGAGGCCCTCCTGAGTTTTCAGGTGCGCCGCGATCTGGTTCCCCAGGAAGTTCTCGTAGGCTTCCCTCTGGGCGGGTTGCTGCTCGTCCCAGACGACCACCTTGATGGGCATCTTCTGACCCCCGGAGGATAAACCGCCTGCGTCTGCCAGGGATGAACCGATTGTGCCCAAAGCGAGGCCGGCCGCCCCGGTCGCCGACGTTTTGAGCCACTGCCGCCGCGTCGTGGACTGTGCCATGGAAACCCTCCTGCGATCGGGCACGGCCGGCATTCTGGCGGGTTGGGGCAATTCCCGAGACACGCGCACGGTGATTCCGGCCTGATGAACTCAGGGTAACCAGTGAGGAAGGCGTCGAGATCGCTCTTGTTCCAGTCGGCCTCCTGCCGCTCGAGCACGGCCCGGATGGCTGCAATCGCTTCGTCACCCGACCGCGGCTGCCGCGCCAGCACCCGCGCCGCGAAGGCCGTCAGGCCGAGCCCGAAGATGCCGCAACGCTGCCCAAACCGTCGCCGCGTGGGTGCCAGTCCCATACCGTCCATCGCTCCTGGCTCCGGAAATAAACCGGAATAACCATGGTCGGTCGTCACGAGGGCACAGCGCGCTTCTTGAACAGGGATAGCAATCCGCGGCTGCCTTTCGACGCGGGTTCTTCATCGTCGATGCAAATTCGAAACAGATCCTCGAGCTTGCGGCGGAATGACCAGTCCTTGGTGAGCAGGCAGATGCGGTCAAAATCCGTCTTGCTCATATAGCCCCGAAAGTAAAGCCTCTTGCTCTGGGCATCAAGCCGGATACGGTCCTTCAGGTCGGCGGGGAATTCCATCTCCTCCGGAAGCCTCTCGAGAGTGACGAAGTGATCCACCAGACCCTCCATCAATGACAACCTGAAACGCAATTGACCAATCCGAACGTGTTACACCGAGACCCGATCGAAACCGGTGTCTCGAGCGTGTTACCATCCTGCGGTACGGTAAGAACAGCTCCGGAGCTCAGCCGAGGCAGAACTGCCCGTGAAAGGAACGCCGAGCAACGGATCGTCGTCTCCTATCTAACATCGGACATAGCGCCGGAATTTTGCAAGTCCTGATCATTTTTTCAGCAAGAATGAGCGTACCAAGGACTCAATGGATGCACAACGATTCTCAATCCGACCGATTCACCACGCAGATCAAGGGCAAGGCTGGCCGACTCGAACCTCTGTTCGTCGCGGCATGGATCGGTGTTGCGATGTTCTCGGCGCCTCTTCGCGGCCAGGAACTTTCGCTGGACCGGCTGGCCACGAGGTGCGACTACACCGCGGGCCGGATCACGTCGCACGATCCCAAGGGGTCAAACCAGGATTTCTGGGTCATCGCTCCGGGCGAGACTCGCGTGCTGGCGGAGATCACGGGGCCGGGCTCGATCGTCCACTTCCGCGATAACATCACCAGCGACGAGCCGCACCATCTTCAGCTTCACGTCCTGCGCATTTTCTGGGACGGAGAGGGTGAAGTGACGTCGTGAAGACGGTGCACCACCCGGTTGATGATCCAGGGATGATCCAGGAGCGCCTTGGTTTGCACGTTCCGGCCCAGGCCCCACTTGCCGTCCCAGCACAGGAAGAACGAGGTGCGGGGGAAATTCGCCTCGATCCCGTCGCGGAATCGCCGGTAATCATAATCGCCCGAAGGATTGCGGGGGCCGTGAGGGGCGAATTCGGTAAAGCCGAACGGTTGGGCAACCGCGCGACTTCCGGATAGCCGAGAATGTGCTTGGGATCAACGAAGTCGGTGTACGCGTCGAGCCCGACGATGTCCACATAGGCGTCGCCGTCATAGTACTCGGCGGTATGCTTGCCGTGGTTGGGCCCGTACACCCAGAGCAGGTTGTTCAATCCTTTCGTCTTCGTGAAGTACTCGAACATGTGCCGCCAGACGCGGATGAAGGTCTCGGGTTTCTTCCCTCCCCACCAGAACCAGTCGCCGTTGACCTCATGAAACGGCCGCCAGAGCACGGCCACGCCCGCGTCCTGCAATTCCGCCAGCCCGGCTGCCAGGATGTCAAGCTCGTGCATCCAGCGGACGTGCGTCTCGTGGCCGGGGGTGAGCAGGGTCTCGAGTTCCACGCCCTTGTCGCGCAGTCCGCCGCCGCGCGGGTTGGCCGGGTTGTAGAGATGGGCACTGATCGTGACCAGGCCTCCCTTGCGGGCGTAGTCGATGGCCAGGCGGTTGACGACCGCGTGATCGAGCCCGCCGGTGCGGAACTCGGCGTAGTCCAGGCCGATCAGCGCAGTAATGTCCCATCACGCCCAGTCGATTGTGCTCCATCACGTGGGCCACGCGCGCGGCTTCGATCCACATCGGCGACGGCATCCCAGCAGGTGGGGTCGTCGTCGAGCATACCGGTCACCTGATGAAAGGGGTTTCTCGCCCGGTTGAAGACGCTGGCGATCTCGGGCACCGGGCAAGCCGCGCAATAGGCCAGCCACTCGCCGGTCATCCGCGTCCGGTCGTTCATGCGATTGAACTCGGCGTAGTCAATCGCGGGACCGGGTTGAAGGTTGAGGATGAGCACCGGCACCCTGGCCCTGCGCACCACCGGCAGCACCGTAGACGACAGGGCGTAGGTCGTGACGTGCAGGAAGATCAGATCAACGTCCGCCTGGTGGAAGGCGTGGCCGGCCTCGAAGGCCCTCTCCGGGGTGTCGATCAGGCCGAGGTTGACGACCACGACGCCCGGATGCTCGAGCCTGTGCTGAACCCGTTGCAGGTAACTCTCGAGCCGCTCCTTCAGCCCTGGGAATTGCGGCCAGTAGGCGTTCAGGCCGATGCCGAACAGTCCGATCTTCAGCGGGCTCATGGCAGAAGCGTCCAGTCACGTCGCCGTGCTGCAAGGCCGGGACGAGGATGCCGCGAGGGACCGACCCAGAGTCGCCCCGGAAGTGAAATCCATCCTAGCCGGTGCGAGTTGTCGATGACAGGACCGACCGCGGCGATGTACAAATGCCACGCTGGACACGATCTGACCAACGTCGTTGGTAGAATGGAGCTCAGCCGCGGCCAGCGGACTGGATCGCGGCGAAGTGAATACTCCCCATTCCCGGGGAAGGAGAATCCGATGAATGCCATGCCGCACTTTCCGCTGATCCGCGTCGGTGATCCGATCCAGCACGAGAACCTGACCATCTTTCCGATCTTCTCGTCCGGCCTGGCGATCGATGAAGTCGATTACCTGCTGTCCGACGAAGCCGTCGGCGCCGGCAGCGTGACCGTCGAGGAGATCAACGAGTCGGGCTCGGTGCCGACGCTCCTGGTCACGAATCGCGGCGATCACCGGGTCCTCTTCCTCGAAGGGGAAGAGCTGCGGGGTGCGAAGCAGAACCGGGTTCTCAACACCTCGGTGTTGATCGGCGCCAGGACCAAGGCAACCATTCCGGTTAGCTGTGTCGAGATGGGAAGGTGGCGATTCCGATCCCACAAGTTCACCACCAGCGACAACTACTCGTCGCCCAAGCTGCGGCGGCAGCTCAAGCAGTCGGTCACCCAGTCGCTGCGCGCGGGCCAGGGCCACCGATCCGATCAGGGGGCCGTCTGGAGCGAGGTGGACCGGCAGATGCAGTCCCTCAACTCCAGCTCCGAGACCCATGCAATGTCGGATACGTACGACAGCAATCGCGATCGATTTCAGGAGTTCCGGACGCACATGAGCTACGCCGAGGGAGCGACGGGCTTGGCCGTGGCGATTGGATCGACCATCGTCGCGCTCGACCTCTTCGACAAGCCGTCCACCTGCCGCAAGGTCTGGGACCGCCTGCTTTCCGGGTTCGTCATGGATGCTCTCGAAGCAGGCCGGGTCGCGCAGTCCCCGGCACCGGCGGAGGTGGATGCGCTGGTGCAAAGGCTGGAAGCAGCCGCCTGGCAGGAGTCGCCGGCCGTGGGAGAAGGCCGCGAGTTCCGCACCGACGCCGGGCGCAAGACTCACGCCTCGGCCCTGACGTTTGCGACCTGCATGCTCCACGGCACCGCGGTGGTGGCGGCGGACTGAGCGGAGTTCCGTTGGGGGCCGTTCCCTACTCAGAAAGCCGCGCGTGGAATGGCGAAGGTCCTGCCGAGGCTCGCCATTCGCTCAAATTCCTGTAGGCTTGGCAGAAGCGGCCCCCTGGGTAATGAGAGGTTGCCCCAGGCGGGTTGCTTCATTCCTCCAAAAATTATGGATATCAATGTATGTAGTTGCGCAACTTTTATTTTTGGAGAAAAAAACCGACCCCAATAATCCATTTCACCGCCAAAGAAAGAACCGACATCAATTAGCCCCCCGGCGGTCTTGATTCTCGAGTCGGAGAGCCGAGGCCTCGGCAATTTCCAAGGCACGTCGTAAAATCAATGCAGTACGGTTTCGTCCATGCGGATCAAGATCCGGAACCGGCCGGATGGAACAAGGTGCTGGAACGAAGGCGACCTATGACGACAAAGAGCCGACCCACGCAGGCGAGGAAAGATGAGGCCAAAGCAAGCACCAGCCCCTTCCCGCTGACGCAGGAACTGAAAACCTACGAGGCCCACCTGGCGGGGTGGGCCGATCGCCAGGGCCAATTCGTCGTGATTCGAGGTCGAGACATTCTCGGCTTCTACCCATGCCATGATGACGCATTGGAGGCTGGCTATGACCATTTTGGGAGTGGGCCCTTTCTGGTCAAGCAAATCCTTGCTCACGAGCCGATCTATCAGCTTGGCCAGATTGAGCTCTAATGCCCCACATCACCGTGATGATCGGCGCGGACGGACCGGTGATCGACTTGGGGGTCGCGGTTGGTCGGTCCTGGCAGAGACGGCTCGCGGCTCAAGGAATCGTTGTGCCGCCAGCGACGACCGTCCGGGCCTTGATCGACACAGGGTCGGACCTCTCGGTCGTTCACCCCCAGGTCCTGCATCAACTCGGAGTGCAGGCAACGGGCTCGATCCGGATCCGGCGGCCGGGCGCCACGGGTGGTTTTCGGCCGGCGTCGGTGTCCCAAGTTCAGTTGACGATCGGCGGCCTCAGTCCGGGTACACAATGGGTCTCGGCGCAGGTGGTCGGCGTGGCCCCCTCCAACCGACGGTCTTCGCGTTAATCGGCCGGGATGTCCTGGAGCACTGCACGCTGTTCTACAACGGGCCACGGCGCGAACTCACACTCTCTCACTGAGTCCGGCCATCGTACCGGATCTTGGCCGGTCGCGGACGAAGTGACGTTGATGGCGGAAAGAGCTGATTGATCCGAATCAGGGATTATCAGTGTCCGTTCTTATTTCGGCGAAATACGTATTGACACCGATAATCCTCGGACCCGACCCAGCGAACCCCCCCCCCGCGAAAACCGTTTACCGGGCCTGACCCCACGAAGCCCACCTTGACCCCGCGAATCCCCCCTGGCTGCATAGCAATGCCGCCGATCACGGTCTATTCACACGCACCAAGCTGGCCCTGGCCCAGAAGGCGTGGAAGTATGTCCAAAATTATGCCGATGCCAAGACCATTGTCATTGAAGAGATCATCGCACGAGCCCGCGTCAATCGGAAATGATGGCTTAGCGTGACTTTCTGTTCCATTGCTACGTCCCCGCCAGCGTCATCGTGATCGAGCACGTCCGGCCAAGTACGCCTGCCTGAATTGCCGGGCCAACGTCGTGATCGTCGAGCGGCTCCCCGAGCCGATCGTGTGGATTATTGGTGTCGGTTCTGTTTTCGTCAAAAAAGACCCGACACCACTAACCCCTCAACTATGTCCACGGTCTTCCGGTTGGCCCTGTCCAGCGTCATAATGGCAGACAGGACGATGACTACGCGGTACGGAGTTCATTTGCATGTCCGCCCAGCGACAGAACCGGTCCGATCCACCTGGAGGTGAACCCGCTCAAGATGAAGAATGGGTGCGAGTGCCGGCTGTTGTCGACGCGAATGGCGACAAGGTCGTTACGCTCTACGACGAGCGAGGACGACCCCAGACTCGGCTCCTGGCTGAGCTCATTCTCGAGGCGTTCGTCGGTCCGCGACCCTCGGGCCATGTCGCCCGTTTCAAGGATGGCAACCGCTTGAACTGCCAACTGACGAATCTGGAATGCAAAAAGCATAAGGACAGGCGTTGCGCCCTGTGGCCGTCCGGCAGGCACGCCTGGAGCGGGTGGCGTCGAACACGTGTGGCCAGTGGTCAGTGGCCAGTGAAATTTAACAACGACCCGACACTGAGCTGAAGCTATCGCCGTATGTCCCCGCGCCTTTTGCGGCGGTAGCGTACCGTTTCTGGCCTCGATTTGGTCCTCAGAACGGCTCTTGATCCGGGAGGAGGGGCGCGTACAGGCTTCCCGTCGGGACCCCGGAAATCTCGGTTTCCGCCAAGAAGGGAACATCACGGCATTCCTGTCGGTCTCGATGGCCTATGGTGGTATAAGGAAACCACCCGGGTTTGTTGGATTGCGCACCTTGCCAAACCCCGAGCAAGGGATGAGAATACATGAGGTTGGTCGCACTTCGAGGCTACAAATGGGCTGAAAACCATGTCGCTGAACCTCCGGTCGCAGGTTGTGCGAAGTCTGCTGTTCACGGCGGCCTGGCTGGCTCTGGTCGCCCTGCCCTTCGGTAACGCGCCGAACAGTCGGGCCCGGGATCTCGGGCCTCAGGACTTCCTGACGACGTACCCCGGGGGACAGGATATTGGCGGTCAGCAAGAACCTGACATGCAAGTGCCCGACGAGAACGGCGACATGCCCCAACCTGGCCGCAGGGCCCGTTCCAGGTCGGCAATCACCAAGAAGGCGCGCCGGGCCACGGCCAAGGGCGCGGCGGATTCGGCCGAGAAGACCAAGAAAAGTGCCACGAATGCACCCGCGGCCAAGAAAACCGAGGCGGGGAAGAGTGCTTCGACCGCGACGGGGATCAGCTTCCGGAACGACGTGGCGCCAATCCTGGTCGCCAACTGCGTGGGCTGCCATGGCCAGGGGCGTCCCGGCCTGACCCGGGGCAAGCTCGACCTGACCTCCTTCGCAAAACTGATGCAGGGAACACCCAAGGAGAAGGTGATCGTGCCGGAGAAGCCGGACGAGAGCCACCTGGTCTTACGCGTCAAGGGAGAAGAAGAACCGCGGATGCCGCAGGGCGGCAACAACAATGGGCTTTCCGAAGAGGCAATCGGCAAGATCGAACAGTGGATCAAAGCCGGGGCCAGGCTGGATGCGGGCCTCGACCCCAAGGTCGCGATGGAAACCTACGCCTCCTCCCCCGAGCAGGTGCGCCGCAACCAGCTTGCCAAAACGAGCCCGCAAGACCGCGGCAAGAAAGTTGAGGCCGCAGGCCGTGACCGCTGGAAGCAGACCAATCCCAAACTGACGCCAGAGATCACATCCGGCGAACACTTCGTCCTCTTCAGCAACCTGCCGAAGGACCGTGCGGCCAACGCGATCAAGGTCGCGGAGGCCCAGCACAGCCAGCTCAAGCGGTTGCTGGGCGCGCCGGCGACCGACTGGGTCGAGAAAGTCAGCCTTTATGTGTTCAACGATCGCAAAGACTTCATCGAGTTCGCCAGGACGATAGAAAACCGTGAGGTCGATGCCAGCGTTTCCTCGAGTGGTCATCTGACGGTCCCACAACCGTATATCGTGGTCGTTGACCCACTGGCGGGAAAGAAGGAAGAGCCTGCCGCCTCCAGGCGGAAGCCGCGCAGCAAGCGGGGCGAGGAGAAGGAGGCGCCAGCCGGCCCCGATCGGACGCTCGCCGGTCTGCTGGCAGAGACTCTGGGCGAAAGGGCGGTGGCCGCGCAGGGCAAGTCGCCACGCTGGCTGGCCTACGGCGTGGGCGCATTCCTGTCGTCCCAGGCCGAGCCTCGCAGTCCCTACTATCAGAGGCTCCGCGATCTGGCTCGCGAGAAGTACAGCCAGGGCTGGCCCTCGAAGGCGACCGAGGCTTTGGGCGAGGGAGACCAGGTCAGCGCCGAGGAGATCCGCGCCGTCGGCTTCGCGATGGTGGAGTTCCTGATGACTCCTGAGTTCCGAGGTTCGTTTCCCGCCTTCGCACAAGGAATGAGCAAGGGCAAGGAGAAACTGGACGACGTCCTCCAAGAAGTCTATCGCGCTGATCGCGAGGAGTTTCTCAACCAGAGCGGAAGTTGGGTGGCCCTACGCTACGGACAGGACCAATGAGCGAGCCCGATCGACAGCACGAGTCGGGCGCGTCTGCCGCGGTGGGCGATTGCTTCGTACCGGCAGGATCGGGTTCGCGCCACGTGATCTTTCCCGGTGTGGAGATTCGCACCACGGCCGGCCGCCAGCTCATGCTCTCGGTGGTGAAGTTCGAGCCCGGCTCGGTCGTTCCCGATCATTCCCACCCCCACGAGCAGATGGGGATGATGATCTCGGGTCGCCTCGAGTTCACCGTGGCCGACACCACCCGGGTGCTTGGCCCCGGCGATATTTGGCGGATACCGGGCGGCGTCGTGCACAGCGTCCGCGCCCTCGAGGAACCCGCGGCGGCACTCGATGTCTTCCATCCGATCCGTGAGGACTATCTGTAATTTAGATTTTGGATTTTGGATTGCGGAATGGGGACCGGGAAGTGATCGCCGTGGTCCGCACGGGTCACGGCCACAGGGTTGCAGACTTTGCTGGGAGCTTCTGCTATCCCTGATTCACTCGTGTGGACCCGTCGGGTAGACTTCGTGATAAAGGACCAGAGACGACAGTCGGAACGGTGGAGACCGAGCAGGTGGTTCTGTGAGTTGATTCCCCAATCCAAAATCCAAAGCCTAAAATCCAAAATCCGAAGGGTTTGCTCATGCGTCGGGTAGTCGTTGTCGGCTCGAGCAATACGGATATGACCGTGCGCGTGCCCGTGCTTCCGGCGGCCGGGCAGACCGTGCTGGGAGACTCGTTCGCGACCACGCCCGGTGGCAAGGGCGCCAATCAAGC
>JBEKTN010000277.1:0-11570 GCA_049516015.1 Isosphaeraceae bacterium
GGTCTGGGGAAACTGGAAAATTGGGGAAAACGTCCTTAAAGTCTTCCTCAGGCTCAGGGGTTCTGCAAACCGTCGCGTCGACCTTTTCCTCCCTCTCATAGCTTCAATTTCCGGCCGGCGGCTGTGAGACGCAAGCAAGTGTGAGATGAGCCGGCTCGGTCGCGTTACCCCGAGCGCTGGGCGTGATGTGATCGATAGGAAAGCTTGCTTCCTGTTCCTTCTGGCTCAAGCGGCAGTACTCGCATCGGTTCCCGGCCCCGCGTGTGACCTGGAGACCTGTCCTTCGGTCAGCCGAACGGCGGGGTCGGGAGACCCTCGCCGAACGAAAAGCTTCTCGCTCGGGGGTGTTGATGGCCCCCTGAACTCGTCGATTCTCGGACTTTTCTTTACCAGTCGCGGCCCCAGCTTCTCAGGCCATGGATACCCAACTCAACGCGCTGCCAACACTTCCTGTCCTCGCTCGGACCGTTTCTGGCTGCTTGAACTCCGCGTTTCTCGGACTTTTCTAGACAAGTTGCGGCCCCAGCTTCTCAGGGCATGGATACCCAGCTCGGCGCGGCATCGACGGTGGACCCCGACGATTCACCGAGGTCGTGCTCAACGAACAATGCTCGAAACAGGCCGAGGCTGGAGGGCGAAGCCTGCGCGCCACGGTCGGAAGCCCCCTCCAGACGCCCGGAGGATTTTCAGAGCAACCCGATTCCGGAGCGAAACCGCCATTCCAGCACCCGGAGGAGCGGTCAGCCGCACTCCTTGCCGTGCCGGACGATGGCTTGGATGCGAGTATGGTACGCACGACTCGCCGCGACGGTCAGGACAAGGAAACCGCCCTGTCTGTCGATCGGCGGGGTCTCCCCAGATTGGCCTGGCTATGCCATAATCCAAAAGGTCCTTTTCGGAACGGTCAGGGAACGAGAACCGGCGGCTGGATGTGGGAATTGCCCCGCCGATGCCGATCATCCGGGCGGAGCGAGCCATGATTTCGGTGCACCTGCTCCCCAGCCTGATACCACCGGGCGGTCTTCACGGAGGCGTGGCAGTGGTGATCGACGTGCTCCGCGCTTCGACCATGATGGTCCATGCGCTGGTGGCGGGTTGTACGGCCGTCATGCCCTGCGGCGAGGTCGACGAGGCCCGTCGCCTTGCGGCGTCGTTGCCGGAGGGCTCGTCGCTCCTGGCCGGCGAGCGGCACGGGGTTCGGATCGCAGGTTTCGACCTGGGAAACTCGCCGGGAGAATGCACACGCGAGGTCTGCCAGGGAAAGACGATGGTCATCACCACGACCAATGGCACTCGCGCCCTTCTGGCCTGCCTGGATGCCGATCCCGTCGTGGTTGGCTCGTTCGTCAATTTCGCGGCCACCTCCCAGCGCCTGCTGCACGAGGCCAGGCCGATTCATCTGGTTTGCGCCGGCACTGACGGACGAGTCAGCTATGAGGACACGCTTTTGGCCGGGGCCTTTGCCAAGCACTTCAAGGAACTGGACCACCGCATGGCCAATGACGAGGCCGAGATCGCGGCCGGGCTCTGGGCCAGGGTCGAAGATATGATCTGGTTCAAGAGCGGCAAGCGGGTGCAGGCCGAAGAGACCAACCCTCTGGTTCGCTACTTGATCCGGGGACAGGGAGGGCGGCGCGTGGTAGAGTTGGGGCTAAGCGCCGATATCGCCGACGCCGGCCGCCTGAACCGGTCCGATTACCAGATTGTCGCCGAGCTCCGGCGCGACCCCCTGCGCATCGTGGCCTCTGCTTGACCCGGATATCGCGGCGAGGACCTCACGAGACGGCAAGAAACCCGGCCGCGGCGCACTGCGGTCGGCCCCAGATTCGTTGATCAGATGGGATGGAAAGGTAGGACTGATGATGGACCTGGAAATGGACAAGCTGGTCTCGTTATGCAAGCGCCGAGGGTTCATCTTCCCCTCGAGCGAGATCTATGGCGGAATCAACGGCTTCTGGGATTACGGTCCGCTCGGCGTCGAACTGAAGCGGAATATCAAAGAGGCCTGGTGGCGCGACAACGTCCAGATGCGCGACGACATCGTTGGGCTCGATTGCTCGATCATCATGAATCCGCGGGTCTGGGAAGCCTCGGGCCACGTGGGAGGATTCAGCGACCCGATGGTCGACTGCAAGGACACCAAGGAACGGTACCGCGCCGACCAGCTTTACGTCTTCGCCTATGTCTTCCCGGCTGTGAACCACAAGGGAGAGCCGGCCGAGGCCTGGCTTGCCGGTCTGGGCGGCTCTCCCGGCGAGGCCGCCGCGCATCCCGAGAAGAAGGCCGCCAAGCTTGCCAAGAAGCTCGGCCAACCGACGGCGCCTCCCACGATCATCCCCTACATGCAGCTAGACCTTGCCGACCGCGACAAGGTCATCGGCCCATCGACCGACGAACGGGGCACGCTGACCGAGCCCCGATCGTTCAACCTCATGTTCAAGACGTTCGTCGGCGCCCTGGAAAACGAATCGAATATCGCCTACCTCCGCCCGGAGACGGCCCAGGGAATCTTCGCCAACTTCAAGAACGTCGTCGATACCGGCCGCGTCAAGCTTCCCTTCGGCATCGCCCAGGTCGGCAAGAGCTTCCGCAATGAGATCAACCCGCGCAACTTCACTTTCCGCTCGCGCGAGTTCGAGCAGATGGAGATCGAGTACTTCTGCCGGCCCGAGGAGGCGAAGGACTGGTATGCCTACTGGCGGAAGGCGCGGTTCCAGTGGTATGTCGACCTGGGCCTGAGATCGGATCGACTGCGGCTGCGCGACCACGACGCCGAAGAGCTTGCCTTTTACTCGACGGCCACGGCAGACATCGAGTTTGCCTTCCCGTTCGGCATCAGCGAGCTGGAAGGGATTGCCCATCGGGGCGATTACGACCTCACCCAGCACATGAAGCATAGCGGCAAGGACCTCAGCTATTTCGACGAGGAGCGCAAGGAGCGGTTCGTGCCTCATGTCGTCGAACCATCAGCCGGCGCCGACCGCGCGACGCTGGCCTTCCTGTGCGAGGCCTACACCGAGGACCAGGTGGGTGGCGAGCCCCGCACGGTGCTCAAGTTCCATCCCCGGATCGCGCCCATCAAGGCCGCGATCTTCCCGCTGGTCAAGCGTGACGGCATGCCCGAGAAGGCCGAGGCCATTTATCGCGATCTGAGACGGAACTTCAACGTCTTCTATGATGAGAAGGGAGCTATCGGCCGGCGGTATCGCCGGCAGGATGAGGCCGGGACTCCCTTCTGCATCACGATCGACAGTCAGACGCTCGCCGAGGACACCGTCACCTTTCGCGACCGCGATAGCTGCCGGCAGTGGCGCGTGCCCATCGCCGGGGTCGCCCAGTCGCTCCGCGACCTGCTCGAGGGCCAGGCCATGCCGGCGAGTTCTTGAGTTCCTTCCGGACCGCCCGGAGAATCCGCCCTGGAGGACCTTGGACGCTGGTCGGTTCGCAGTATCTTTCCGTGAAGGCACAGCCAACCAACCGAGCGCCGACTTGACTTATGAAACCCTGCATCAGCCAAGCCACGACCATGAGCACGCCGCTGGAAGCCGATCTGCCGGCATTCCAGCGCGGCGGCTGGCGGGCCGTCGAGCTCTGGTTGACCAAGCTGGAAACCTACCTCGAGGGACATACGATCGAAGAGCTGCGCGGGCTGCTTGACTTGCATACCCTGGTGCCGGCGGCGGCCGCGGGGCAAGGCGGTCTGCTGCTCTCGCGGGGGGACGAACGCGAGATCCACTGGAGCCACTTCCGCCGCCGCCTGGCGGTCCTGAAGGAGCTGCAAGTCCCGATCTTGATCGTGGCGTCCGACTTCACTCGCGAGCCCTCGGGCGAAGACTACAGCCGCGCCGCCGCCATGCTTGGCGAGGCAGCCGAGCTGGCTGGCAGTTTCGGCGTCCGGATCGCACTCGAGTTTCACAAGTCCTCGGGTTTTTGCGCCAGCCTGGACACGGCGCTGGCCCTGATCGCCCAGTGCGGCTCCAATCACGCCGGCGTCTGTCTCGACCTGTTCCATTACTATACCGGGCCCAGCAAGTTCGAGGACCTGGCCTACCTTTCCCGCGACAACCTGGCCTGGGTACAGGTCTGCGACCTGAGCGGCACGCCCCGCGAGCTGGCCGGCGACAGGGACCGGATCTTGCCGGGTGAAGGGGATTTTCAGATCGACCCAATTCTCGATCACGTCGGACGCATCGGCTACGACGGACACGTCTCGCTCGAGGTTCTTAACCCTCAGCTCTGGCAGGTTCCCGCCGACCGGGTTGCCGACCTGGGCCATCAGGCGGTTTGCCGGGTGCTGGGGCAATGGAACCGCTACCCGCCGGAAACCTGGGGAGGAGCATGAGCGTGTCGACCGTGGTGACCATGCGACCCGCTGCGACCGTGTTCCGCGAGGAGCAGTATTTTGACTGGCGGGTGTACGCTCTGATCGCGGCATTCGAGCTGGTCGCGGGCTACTGCCTGGTCTGGGTGACCCGCCACTGGGACCCTGTCGACGCCCTCCTGGCTCACAGGTGGTCCATCGAGTTCTCTCTTGGTCTGCTCGTCGCCCTGGCACTGCCCCTGCTGATGGCGGCCTGCCTGCTCCATATGACCACCGAGGTAACCCCGACCGAAGTACGCGTCTGGTTCGGCTGGGTACCGATCTACCGTCGCGTGGTCGCGATCACCAGCATTCAGCGCTACCACGTCGTCGAGTACCGGCCGATCATCGACTATGGCGGTTGGGGCATCCGGACCGGCCGCGACGGCGAGCGCGTTCTCAATGCCCGCGGCAATCGGGGCGTCCGGCTCGAACTGGCCGACGGCTCCAAGCTCTTGATCGGCAGCCAGCGCTCCGAGGAACTCGCAGAAACCATTGAACGCACCCGCCGCCCCAACGTCGTCTGAGACTTTGATTCGCGGCTCCATCGCCGATTTCGCAGCCTTCTCAATTGCTCGATTACGAGGTGAATCACCCTACGAGTGCCAACCTTTTCAAAATAGAAATCGCTCCAGACGTTGTTGAACCGTGGGGAGAGTAAGTAGTACGCCCGCGACGATGAGCGCGGCACCGGCCAGGGTCAGCGGCCGGACAGTTTCCTTGAGCACGAAAAAGCCCAAGACCATCGCGATCACGAAGCTGAGCTTGTCGATCGGCGCGACTCCGGAGATCGGGCCATGCTCGAGCGCGGCGAAGTAGAAAAGCCAGGAGAGCCCGGTGGCGACCCCTGATAATGCGAGGGCCACCCAGCCGCGAGCGGAGATCGAACCCAAATGATGAAATTGCCCCGATGCCGTGACGATGCCCGTCGCAAAGAGCACCACCACGACCGTCCTGACCAGCGTGGCCAGATTGGAAGGAACCTGGCTCACCCCGATCTTGGCCAGCACGGCCGTGAGCCCCGCGAAAAGTGCCGATAGCGCGGCATACAAGGTCCAGTTCACACACTACCTCCTCTCACGGTCGACGCTAGCAACATCCGCGCACTGGCGTCCAGTTGCCAGGAGAACCAGAGATTCGGTCTCGTTTTTATCACTCCATCTGCGCCATTGACAGACATTTCCAGGCCGCAGGGTGCTTATCTCGCCGCCCCTGCGTCCTGGCGGGAGTTTCCTGTTTCCTGAAGCAAGGTCTGGCGAGGGGGGGATAGCCCGATACGTGGTGGGAAAGCGGTCCACCGGTGATCAGGGGCGGTTAGAGCAGCAGGGATCGGGGTCGAACTGCCCCCATGAAAGAGGCTGGGCACCGGCAACCTCGTGGAACGAGTCGCAGTCCAGCTCGACGTCGAGCCATGAGCCCAGTCGCGTCAGGTCGCGGTCGAACAGCTCTCGCAGCCGATCGCACAGGTCGGCGGGGACTGAAGGGGGATCCATGCCGGCCTTCCAGAGCGATTTCAGGCTTTCGGTCAGGAGCCTGGGCATCAAGGTTCGTCGCAGTGTGCTCAGCACGGGAGCCTGCACGAGCGCCTCGCGCAGGGGACTCTTGAGCATTCGCTCACGCCCGACGTTCTGGGGTTTCAAAGTATGATCCCAACACAGCGGCTCATGGACGCCGAGAAACTGGCCGATTCGTTCGAGCTCCCGGTCAGGCTGGTCGACCAGGTGATCGAAGAATACGGGGAGAATTGACTCCGGGCCATACACCCGGAAATAAGGCTCGAGTTGCATGCTGTACCGACCGTAATCGACCAGCTCGGGATGCCGCTCGACGGCTTCCTCCAAGCCCACCGAGATCTGCCCCACGGTGAGTTCGTGGAGGTAGTGGGATGTCAGCCGGTCGATCGGATGCCTCATCACGTAGATCAGCTTGACCCGGGGCAGGACCCTGACCATGCGTTCGACCGTGTCAGGATGGGTGGGAAGTTTTGTGTAATGCGTGCTCGATTCACCCAGGAGAAGATGATCGCCGGCCGCCGCGAAAAACGACGCGTACCACTTGATCCCCCTGGCGTAATTCTCGTCGTCGCTGAAGTAGTTCGGTTCCTTGGTCCGGCTCATGAACAACCCGCTTTGACGCGCCAGTTGCTCATGCAGCGTCGTCGTGGCGCTCTTCATGGCGCCGATGACGATGAAATCGGGCAAGCGTCCATGCTTCATGGTCGGCAATTCCACTGTCTCGCATCCTGACGAGCCATGGTTCGTGACGCACCATTTGTCCTCGTGCCGCGCGGGTGCGTCGTCCAGGTAGCTATGAGCGTTCGTTGACTGGGAAACGGCCCTCCTTTTCCTCTAACCGAACAGATTTCTTACATGAGCTTTATCAATGCAATGCATGTCTACAGGCCTTGACGCGCGTTGCAATCGGCCATGATGGCGGGAGGCCATCAATCTCTCGTCCTTGCGCATGTCGGGGGACGAGACCCGTCCGATAATCCTACCTCGTGGTCGGGGGTGTAACGATGGATGGTGGGATTCAGTGAGCGGCTCGATCGGCTTCTCTTCGGGTTTCTCATTCCGCGGCACAAGACCAGGGGTCCTAATCCGTGAACGGTCGCGGCGGTGAAAAGCGCGCGCAAAACGACCGTTTGCGATCGTTCCGGTTTGTCGGACATGAAACCGACGGGTAAAATCGGTCTGCTTGATCTTACGAATGAGACTTCGAGTAGTGGCTCTTTCCATGGCAAGTGTCATCCCTCAAGGCGAGTTTAATGAGAACACCTGACTGGGGCAACTTGGTTCTCGGCGATGGCATCCTCTGCGAGCCTGCACGCGAGGGCAACCGGATGGTCTTCTGGCTGCCAGTTAGTCGAGATCAAGAATTTCAGTACTGGGAGCGGATCGGCACCGTGCCCCGGGCAGAGATCAAGGTCGAGCATGGTATCTGCACGACCCCGGCAACGTCGGTCCGCGCGCGGCAGCGGCTGGGCGGGGGCTTGCTGGGAAGGCTTGCCCGGAAACTGACCGGGACCCGAGGCGATGAGTCCTGGACGCTGCCCAACGGTCAGCCTGCGGTGAAGTGCGGCGAGCGCAAGACCGATCTCCTGCTGGCCTGGCCCGAGAACGAAACAATTGCTCTGGACGAGGAGTCGGTCCGAACCCACTGGCCGGGATTGACGCGGTTCCAGCCCATCGGCAACCGTCTGTTTCTGGTCGCCGGCGCGGCACCCACGCCGGCGAAGGCTCAGTCTCCGCAAGGACCAGCGGGAGTCTCCGGGACCGAAGAGCTGGGCAGCCCGGTCGCACTCGCCGAGCAGCTTCTCGAGGCGGCGCGCCAGAGCGGAGACCGCTCGAAAGAAGCCGCCGCGCTCATCGACCTGGGCATGGTGACCGTGAATGAGGGCGATCTGAAGAAGGCCGTCGCTCACCTGGAAAAGGCCGTGGAGCTCAGTCGCCAACTCGGGGACAAGGCATGGGAGATCGATGCGCTCCACAACCTCGGATACGCGCTTCTGGCCATGGGTCAAGCGGCAACAGCGCGACAAGTGCTCGAAGGGGCGCTGCAACTCGTTCGCCAGGTCGGCGACCCCTATGCTGAGAAGCTCGTCGTGGAACGGCTGGGGATGGCCCATGCGAACATGCGCGACCCGGCCGTGGCCCTCACACTCTTGAACAAGGCCCTCGAGATGACCCGCGCGATGGGCGACCGCCAGCAAGAGACCAGGGTCCTCTGGAACCAGGCGATCGCCTACGCCGACCTGAACCAGCGCGACCAGGCGATCGCCAGAGCGCAAGAATCCATCGATCTCTTGCGGAAGCTGGGCAAGCCGGAGGCGTCATGGTATGGAGCCCAGCTCCAGCGGTACCGCATGGACTTCGCGGGCCTGGCAGGAAATGGACCGGGGACGTTCGGCGCGACCGTGGTGACAGGCGGGCCGATGGGCGGCAGCGTCATGACGGCTACCCAGACCGGAACCGATCCAGGTAGCGGTCCCGGGCTGTTGCGCATGGCGGTCTCGGCCACCAAGGCGATGATGAAATTCATCGGCTCGGGACTGAAGACGACCTCGCCCGACATCCAGCAAAAACGGATGGCGACATGCCAGGCCTGCGAGCATCATACCGGGCTGCGGTGCCGGATCTGCGGCTGCTTCACCAACGTGAAGACCCGGATGGCTCATGAGCAGTGCCCGATCGGTAAATGGCCGGCGTGAGCGACCTTCCTCGAGGGAGGACAGAGCCATGATCCGTCGTCTCCTGAGGCGAACCGGGCGACTCCTGGCGTTCGTCGCATCGGCAATCGCTCCGCTCATCGTCTCCTCGACCGTGCGCGCCGGAACCGCCGACGCGCCCAGGTGAGGGTCAAGGGAGCCAATGCCTTCCAGGCACCCATCAAGCCGGCGCCGCCAAGGTTATGAAAAGGCTTTCAGACACCCACTCCGGTGGTGTGGCGTTCGCGGCTTGATCGGGTATAGTGAAAGAAAAGAAGTGTTAAACACCCCTGATGCTGCGTCCCGCCGGCCCACGGGTAAGCGGAGCGTGCGGCTCGTCGGTCGGGGAGAATGCCGTCGTGTCGATCACAAGATCCAACGAAAGTCGGTCGCGGTACGGCTTCAGCTTCGCGGCCTGTGCGATCGTGGCCATCGCGGGACTGATCGTTCCTGCCTCTATTGGAGCGGCGGAAGCGAGCAAGCGGGCCAGGGTCGAGTTCAACTGTGACATCCGGCCGATTCTCTCGGAGAATTGCTACGCGTGCCACGGGCCCGACAAGAACCGCAGGAAGGCCAAACTGAGACTCGACGAACGAGCGTCAGCGGTGGGAACGCAGGCCATCGTCCCGGGCAAGCCCGATGCTGGACCCTTGTTTGCCGGGTAGTGCTGGATCTCCATGAGACAATTACGAGATATTGAAGTTATGAATATATCACTGATTGAACGAGATGAGCAAGCGTGGGCGTCGCAGGCGGACGGTACCAGATTCGTCGTGCCCGGAGTCTCCTGGCGAGTTTACAAGACGCTGATCGAAGATTTGTCCGCATCTTCGCCCATCCGGGTCGCATACGATGGGAGGAACATGGAGCTGATGGTCAGGGGACCGATGCATCACAGGCACGCGAAGTGGATCGACCGGCTCATCATGGCGATCGCGGACGAGCTGGAGGTCCCGATCGAGGACCTGGGCGAGACGACGTGGCAGCGAGAGCAGGCCGACCGTGGCATCGAGGCCGACCTTTCGTACTTCTTTGTGCCGGCGAAGATCGAGGCCGTGCGGGAGGCGGAGCAGCGCGAGTCGAACAAGGTAGACGATTACCCCGATCCTGACCTTGTGGTCGAGGTCGACATCTCCCCGCCGCAGGTGGACCGGGAGGGGATTTACGCGACGCTGAAGGTGCCAGAGGTGTGGCTCTTCGACGGACAGGTTCTCACGATCTGGAGGCTGAGGGCCGACGGAAGGTACGCGCAGGCGGAGTCAAGCGAATGGCTGGGAATCCGGGCAGATCAGGCGGCGAGGTGGCTGATCCAGGAGGATAGCCGAGATCGGAAAGCGTGGACCATGCGTCTGGCGACATGGGTCCGAGGAGGTATGACTCCATGAACCATCCAACCTATTTGACCGCGTGGCAGACGGCAATCCGCCGCCGGGCGTTCTTGAAAAACTCCGTCTATGGACTGGGTGGCATCGCGCTGGCTGGGCTGCTCGATCCCTCGCTGTTCTCGACGGCGGGCCGGGCGGCCGATACGGCCAAGCCCGGGGATCGCTGGCGAGGGGTTCTCAACCCGCCGCATCGGCCCGTCAAGGCAAGGCGGGTGATCCATCTCTGCATGGCCGGTGGACCGTCGCAGTTCGAAAGCCTCGATTACAAGCCCCGACTCAAGGAACTGCATGGCAAGCCATTCCCGGAGTCGTTCACCAAGGGGCAGCAGCTCGCGCAATTGCAAAACATGGTGCTCAAGGCGCGAGGGCCGGCGTGCGGCTTCCACAGGCACGGACAGTCGGGGCAGGAGATCTCCGACCTGTTCCCGCATATCGCCGGCATCGCCGATCGGATCTGCATTGTGCGGTCGATGACCACGGAGCAGATCAACCACGACCCTGCGCATGCTTTCATGAACACAGGATCGATCATCAAGGGGCGGCCGAGCATGGGCTCGTGGCTGCTGTACGGGCTGGGGGCCGAGACTGACGATCTGCCTGGTTTCATCGTCTTCACCTCGGCCGGCGCCAGCGGGCAGCAGCCGGTGTCGGCGCGCCAGTGGTCGGCGGGAATCTTGCCCAGCAAGTTCCAGGGCATCCAGTTCCAGTCCCGGGGCGATGCCGTTCACTACATCGCCAGTCCGCCTGGAATCGATCGGAACATGCAGCGGATGAGCGTCGAAGAGATCAACCGGCTCAATGCGCTGCTTGCCGACGACCGGCTCGATCCCGAAATGCACACGAGGATCACCCAGTTCGAGCTGGCGTTTCGCATGCAGGCCTCCGTGCCGGAGCTGACCGATTTCCGCAGCGAGCCTGCAAGCGTGCTCGAGATGTACGGCATCAAGTCGCCCGGCGACGGCAGCTTTGCCTCGAACTGCCTGATGGCTCGCCGCCTCGCCGAGCGCGGAGTGCGAATGATCCAGCTCTATCACCGCGCCTGGGACCACCACGGCGACATCGAGCATGCGATGCCGGTCGCCGCCCGCGAGGTCGACCAGGCCTGTGCGGCCCTGGTTCGGGACCTCGATCAGCGCGGCATGCTCGATGACACGCTCATCCTCTGGGGCGGCGAGTTCGGCCGCACGCCAATGGGGCAGGGGAGCGGCCGCGATCATCATATCCTCGGCTTCTCGATCTGGATGGCGGGCGGCGGCATCAAGGGCGGGGTGACGTACGGCGGCACCGACGAGCTCGGCTACCGCGCGGTGGACAATGTGCTGCACGTGCGCGACCTCCATGCGACGATCCTCCACCTCTGCGGCATCGATCACACGCGGCTGAGCTATAAGTTCCAGGGGCTGGACGTCCGCCTCACCGGCGTCGAACCGGCCAGGGTGGTCAGCGAGCTGCTGGCGTGAGCTTGATTTGATAGTGAAGAGCATAATAATATCGTTCATTTGAAGCAGCACAACGATGTTCTCTCGCTCTCAGAGGAGTCGCCGAGGATCAACGATGGCAAACGCGATTTCAACGCCAGAACCGGTCAGTTCGCTAACCCTGGAATCGCATGGGTTCC
>JBEKTN010000278.1:0-16205 GCA_049516015.1 Isosphaeraceae bacterium
GCCTCCGTAGGTTGGAATAGTGAAGACGGTTTCCTATCTCCATTATTCCACAATCTCCGGGGGTTTTCCAGCTTTTTCCAGGATTTCGACCAAGTTGACTTATATATCACGCTTGGTTAAGGCCTAGTCGTCAGCAAAGGTTATCGCGTCATCGCGGTCCTTGTGCCGAACCACGATAAGAAACGCTACGACATAACCATTCAAACGGGTGTGAGTGATCGGGAATTGGTTGAGGCTGAGAAGGGATCGATAGGCCGCGAAGGGCGATTCGACGAGGCTTACCTGACCCACGAGGTCAAAGGCGTGACTTACAGAACCAAGGTTTCAACACTGCGCGGCAACTACAAACGCCCGGATGGTTCCATCGGCAACCTGCTCCGCTTGTGGGAGCGGCACGACTTCATGCCCCGTAGAGATGATCTTCTTCAGGAACGCCTTTACTGTATTCAATGGATGCGACAAAGGGGAGCGGGCAAACTTGTCGATTACGAGTTCCGCTCAGTGACTGCAGAGGACTGTGAACGCGAGCGAGTAGTCGAGTCGTACATCTCACAGCATTTGACCGACTGGCAAGCTACCGGGCGGTTACCAGATATGCGAATAGAGGTGGGCGGGCCACCGCGATACCAGGGACAAGACTTGGTTCGATCTCGTGGTTGGACACACTGGCACCACCTTTTTAACCCGCGGCAGTTGCTGCTCCTCGGACTCCTCAACACACGTGAATGCCCATTTACTTTTCTGCTGATACCTAAGTATGCCAATTACCTTTCTCGCCTATGTGCTTGGGAGACCACGCCAGCCCGTAGAAACCGGGAAGGTAAGCAAGTGGGCGGAGCGAGTAACAATGCAAAACAAGTCTTTACGAACCAGGCACTTAACACGCTATTTAGCTATGGGTGCAGATCAAGCAGGGATCTTGAGTGGGATCTTGAATTCAAAAGCTTTCCGCTAGGAAACAACGCACTGATCGTCAAGCCCCATTCAGCCAAAGATATTGCAACTCAAAACGACGTTTATGTGACTGACCCACCTTATGGCGCCGCAATAAAATATGACGAAATACTAGATATCTTTATAGCATGGCTTCGCAAGAACCCGCCGCCGGACTTCTCTGACTGGATCTGGGACAGCCGGCGTGCACTGGCAATTCAAGGTGAGGATGAAGACTTTCGCCGCGGCATGGTGGCTGCGTACAAGCGTATGGCCAAGTGCATGCCGGACAACGGGATCCAAGTTGTGATGTTCACGCACCAGTCGGGTTCGATCTGGGCCGACATGGCGAACATCGTGTGGGCCTCGGGACTTCAAGTCACGGCGGCCTGGTATGTTGTTACCGAAACCGAGAATGCCCTGCGTGAAGGTAGTCACGTAAAAGGTACGGTACTGCTTGTTCTGCGCAAGAGGCAGGGCACACACAAAACTACGCGCGACGACTTGGCATGGGAAATTCAAGAGGAGGTCGAGACTCAGGTGGTGGCGCTTACCGGTCTCAACCAGCAGGCCAAGGGCCTCTATCGCGAAGAGAACGTCTTCGAGGACGCCGATATCCAGATGGCTGGTTATGCAGCCGCCTTGCGCGTCCTGACGCGTTACGCGGTCATCGACGGTCGGGATATGACCGCCGAGGCGATCCGTCCCCGAGTGAAGGGTGAGACGACCTTTGTCGACGGTCTGATCGCCTTCGCCGTTGATACGGCAAACCAGTGCCTGGTGCCGCAGGGCCTTCCCCAAGTCCACTGGGATAAGCTCAGGGGTGCCGAACGCTTTTACCTTAAGTTGCTTGATCTCGAGTCCCATGGTGCCAAGACGCTCGACAACTACCAGAACTTTGCAAAGGCGTTCAAAGTTCGCGACTTCAAGCCGCTCCTCGCAAGCCACAAGGCAAACGAGGCGCGACTTAAGAGCGCAGTCGAGTTCGGACGGTCCGAGATGGGCGAGGGGTCCGAGCTGCATGGGTCCGTCCTGAGAGCTGTTCTCTACGCCGTGATGGAACTCGTTAAGAACTTGGACAGCGGTGAGGTGCTCGCCCATCTTACGCTGAACGTGCCCAACTACTACGCCGACATAACGCAGCGCGAGGTCGTAATTGAGCTGGCCGATTATCTGGCCAAGCGGCTCGACGGGATCCAGCCGGATGAGGCGAGCGCCGCTCGCGTTCTGCGGGAGCTTGTCAGAAACCAACGACTCGGGTGAGAGGCGTCCGAACATGGCCGACATCCGACGCTTCTCATCACGCCGCCAGAAGCTCGACCACGCCTTCCTCAGTGCCAAGCTCAGGAACGCCAAGGCCTACCGTCGCATTGCCGGGTACTTTCGGAGCTCGATTTTCGAACTGGTCGGAGAGGAGATCGCTGGAATCCCGTTGGTCCAGATCGTCTGCAATAGCGAGCTCGACGCGGCCGACGTTGTCGTATCCAAGCACGCCCGCGAGACCGCCCTCAAGGAACGCTGGAACGAGGCGCCCGCGGAGGTCGAGGCTCTGCTCCAGCGCGAGCGATACCGCAAGTTGCACGAACTACTCACGAGCGGCCGAGTCGAGATCCGGGTCGTCCCTAAGGACCGCGTCTTCATTCACGGCAAGGCGGGCGTCATCGTGGCAGCCGACGGCACGAAGACCTCGTTCCTTGGATCCGTCAACGAGACCCGGAATGCGTTCGCCCAGAACTACGAGATCTTGTGGGAAGACCCTTCTCCCGAAGGTGTGGAGTGGGTCGAGGAAGAGTTCCAGGCACTGTGGGAGGACGCTTATCCGCTGCCCGATGCCATCATCGAGGAGATCAAGCGGGTGGCGGATCGTGTCGAGATCCGCTTCGATGACGCGACCCCCGAGGAGATGCCGGCCGCGGCACTCGCGGAGAGCCCGATCTACCGGGGTGGCGAGCAACTCCAACCCTGGCAGCGTTCCTTCGTGACAATGTTTCTTCAGCACCGCGAGACTGACGGTCGTGCGCGATTACTGCTCGCCGACGAAGTTGGGGTTGGCAAGACGCTCTCCTTGGCAGCCAGCGCCATGGTGGCTGCGCTGTTGGAGGACGGTCCGGTCCTGATTCTTTGCCCTTCAACCCTATTGCTTCAGTGGCAGGTCGAGCTCTCGGATAAGCTAGGCATCCCGAGTGCCGCCTGGTCGTCTACCAAGAAGGTCTGGATCGACCCTCAGGGCCATCTCATCAAGACGCGCGGGCCCGAAGACGTCGCACGCTGCCCCTACCGCATCGCTATCGTCTCCACCGGGCTACTCTACCAAGAGTCTGATGAGCGTCGATACCTGCTCGATCGCAAGTACGGCACGGTGGTCCTCGACGAGGCTCACAAGGCGCGAAGACGAGGAGCCATGGGCGAGAAGAAAGATGCGCCCAACAACCTGCTTGACTTCATGCTGCGGATCGGACCGCGGACGAAAAACCTCCTGCTCGGGACGGCCACACCAATTCAAACCGAGGCGTATGAGCTCTGGGACCTGATGCGGATTCTCAACTCAGGGGCCGATTTCGTGCTCGGCCGCGAGCTCTTCGGCCACTGGCAAGATTGGGAGAGATCGCTCCCCTTGGTAACAGCGATTTTTCCGGGTGGGTTTATTTGACATCATCGGAAGCGAAAATCGATTTCAAACCCATAGAGCCAAGGAACCCGTGGGTCGATGCTTTCGGCTCTGAGTTTGGCCGGCAGGTTCTCGTAGTGCTCTCGTAGTTTATCAGCATCGGTTGCATTATAGTACGTAACTATTATTTTATTGCCGTCGACCCGCACGTTCCCTTCCAGCCCCGCGAAGTAAGCCTTGGCTAGGTGCTCCGAGTCCCAGCTCGCAGTCGGTGGCGCAAGCCGCTTGCGAAGCCGATCGATCGCCGCCTGAGCGATCAGGGCCATCGTCATTTGGCCATAACGAATGTTGAGATTGCAGGTCCCTGCCCGGTTCCAGCCCAATGCCTGATGGGCATTGAAGAACTCTTCCACGTGCCACCGCTTGGGAAAATCTCCAGTCAACTCCTCAACCTCTTCGCCGTCCTTGGTCGAGAGGAACGCCTTGAAGTGGTGCTCCTCGGGCCGCTCTCCCTCACGTTGAATGTACTGGTAGAACGGTCCTGCCTGGCTGTTCTTGGGGGTGTAGGCCAGCTTCGCCGTTGCATAACCCGCCCAACGCGGCCGGAACGTCTCCGAAGGCAATTTACGTAGTTTCGCGCGCAGGCTGGGCTGATCGGGCATCGGGACTAAGAGGTCGAATTTCGTCTGTGTCTTGACCTTGTCCAGCAACTCGACCGTGAAGTGTTCCGCGTCGGCTAGTACCAGCGTCTGTCCGGGTTGCGTGTCCAGGATGTCGGCGGCTAACCGGAGTAATTCCTCCGCGGCGTTGGAGGCCGTACGCGCCGAGGTACCCGTTGTGAAACAGACTGGCTGGTCGGTGTCAGCGTCCAGCACGAAGAAGGTTTGCGCGGTCTTGGTCGGGCGTACGGCTTCGTCGAGGCGGTGGCGGCGCATGTGGCGTTTACTGAAGCTGCGGACGCGATGGGGATCGATGGCCAACACCCGGCCCTGAAAATGGCCCGAGGCGCGACGCACCTTGCCCAAAGCGACCTGCAAACGCTGGCTGTCAGCGACAGTTCGAGCCCCGAGAAGCTCGTGGACCGCCATGTCGCTGGCGAGGAAGGGAAGGCCGTTAACCAACTCGAAAATCTGTTGGTTCAAGCCACGGCGCAGCCGCAAGCCCGTGATGCAAAGCGCCGCCTCGTTGATCAGTTGCAGAGCCAGACGCGGTTCGACGCATTCCGGGCGCTTCATGGTCCAGCCGTAGTAATTCGGGGACAAGCAGCCACAAGCCGGCCAGGTTTCCCGTGACCTTGTCGGCGAGGAATTGCCGCACGCCAGTCTCGATGCTTCGGGGGTCGCAAGGTATGGGCTTGGTGCGTTTCTTGGTGGTCTGTGCTTCGACGGTGGACTCAGGATTGGGTCGGTAGCGATAGAGTTTTTTTTTGAAGGCCGTACTCCTCGATGATGCGGACGACACTACGAGTGCTGACCGGGAGGCCGGCTTGGCGGAGCTTCTGCGCGATGACGTCGACCGTGGCGTCCGGATCGAGAAAGCGGTGACGGATGACCTGGCGAACGACTTCGTTGGTGCGGACATAGTTGTGTTTGGGGCCGGGCTTGTGGCCTTGGAGTCCTGCGCTTCCATGTTCACGATAGAGTTTGAGCAGCTGAAAATATCGCTGCTTGCTGAGGTCGAGCTTCTCAGCGGCCTTGGCGGCACCGAGCCCTTCGCATTGGCCTTCAATGAGCATGGCCAGGCGGGAGACGACGAGGTCATCCGGAAGAACGGGGAGCTCTCCGGCGGGGCCGATGATGCGGTGGGCAGGCATGTCGAACTGCACGGCCTAGTCCTCCGAGAGAAAGCTGGGGGTAGAGAAGCGGGGTTGGCATTCGGCACCCTGGGAGGATAACACCGGGCGGCGGTTTAGTCTAATAGATTATAGCGTATTTTTCCACAACATACTGGTTATAAGGCGGATAGATAATTCAGATAACGCCATACACTATTAGACTAACGCGGCGCAAAAAAAACGGCGCGGTGGCCCCTGCGCCGAAAAACCTGATAATCAATTAGGGCGACAAAATCGCTGTTCGCAAGGGGGGGAAAAATGGTGACCCGCCTTCGCAACGGAGGGAAAACGGCGCAACGAAATCGGGAGGAAAGCGCAGCTTGTGCAAGACCAAGTTTTCATCAGCCCACCCTCGGTCCGGGGATCACGGAGGCCCGGTGATCCCGGAGCCACCGCACTCAATAACTATCCGCGGAGATCACGGGGTCGATCTACCGGGAAAGGCGTTCTCGTCAGCGAACAAGTTCGTCGGGACAGGAACCCCTTCGGGCTCCTGGAAGCTGGCGGGAGAACCGAATTTTGAGGTCGGCTCATGGCCCCGCACAGTTGTGACTTCGGTGACCAGCCAGCCCTCCGGTCTTTGGCCGAGGCGATAGGTCTGCCGCTCGTTGCGGTCGGGGTAGACCGATTCCACGACGACCGACACGAGGTCGTCCCCCTCGGGTACTGGAGCGAAGACGGCCTGGCTTTTCCGTGACCGGGCGGCTTGACGGAGAGCCGCAACAAAGGAGTCGCGGCCCTGCTCGTCGATCTCTCTCTCAATCCTGGCGCGAAGCGGTCGATCGAACGTGGCGAGGTATGCAGCAACGTCCCCTTCGCGGGCGCTCCGCAAGAGCGAGTGAACCTGGGCCTCAGCCGGGCTGGCGAACTCGACGTCCTTCTCTCGTGGAGCTTCTCGCTCGAAGGGGCGCCGCAATCCCGCCCACGCGATCACCCCCATGACGATGAGTGTCAAGAAGCCCGGCAATATACGCTTCATCTCCCGTGTCCTGATGGTTTGAAAGACTGAAGTCGATGACGCAAGTCGGAAAAACAGTCCTCTCGACCAGCGGTCGAGGCCCGTGTTGTTTGCTCACTGGCCGGCAGAGCAGTCTCGACATACCAGGCCGAGACAACGATGAGTTAGTGTCGGGACTGCTTGCCGGCCGAAGAACGTCATTTCTTTGTGACTTCGGTGCTTTTTTCGTTATGGACCCAGATCGGGCTGCCCCAGGCGATTTCGCCGTCTTCCTGGATGAGCCGCACGTAGTACCAGCTCAGGTCCCCGACTGGCGACGTCTCCTCATCGGTCCATCGGAACTCAGTTTCCTCGGTCCCGGGCGCGGTCGAATAGACGTAGACGAAGTTCTTGATGACGTCCACTTTTTTGATCGGCGCCGTGCCGCGGGCGAAGACCTTGAGCGTGACCGGACCTTGGGCGGTGAACTCGTCGCCTATGAGGTGGTCTCCGGAGCGGACATCGAGAACGATGTTATCGGTGGCGGCATAGCAATGCCGTTTCTTGAAGGCCTCGAAGATTCCCTTCCGGGTCGGTTCCTCGGCCAGTGCAATCGCGAAGCTGATATGGGTGGAAACGCGGTCGCTGGAGGCCTGGAACCCGAGGCGGTACTGAAGGGCGAGTGCGTTCCAGACTTGCCCGAGCGGCGTCCAGCCTCCCGAGGACCCTTCGGGCTGACGCGGGACGCGTGGAGCCCCGAGGTGCTCGTACGAGTCGCGGATGCCCTGGTAGATCTCGACGAACGGCTCGACTTCCGGGTCGTTGGTTCGCCAGTCGGTGCCCATGGACGTGGCTGTCGTGTGCGAGGCGCAGATGCCGCCAAGCTCATGGAGGTAGGCATAGAGCATCTCGGCATCCTCATCACGCCCTGACACGTCAGTCCGGACACCCTTTTCGTCGACCAGCCGGGGAAGCGTCCGCACGCCCCGGTAAGGGAACATGACGTTGCGGTGGCCGCCGGGGTACTGCACCGAACGCTCGTAGGTGAAGAGCGGAACGAACCTGGGCGCCGCGTGATACAGGTCGGTGGTCTTCTGGGTGATCCACCAGGTATATTCCGTGCCCCCGTTGTCATGATCTCCGCAGCCAATCCAGTCAAGTCGGCCAGCATCGATCGCGTAACGCCACATGTCTTCCAGGGCGCCGTCGTCGGCCCCGTCCAGTGAGATCTCGGTATGGCGATGGAACTCACCGCGGAGAAGCTGGTAAGACTTTGCGCCGGCATTCACGCGGTGACTGCGAATCCGTGCAACATCCTCGGCCTCCTTCGGGTGCACCGGCGGCGCGGGCTTTGTGGTTTCCACGGGACCGAGCGGCTCCCCGGCGAGAGAGCCTTTCGGGGCTGCCAGAGCCGCGATGAAGACGTCGTTGTTAATGAGGCCGGCGGGGGTACTTTGGCTGGAAAGAAAACGAAGTCCCAGGTCACGCGTCAAATCAACTTCGCGGTGCAGGCGGCCATCGCCCGAGTAAGCGATCAGGATTCCGCCTTCTGGCCGGGAGATCAAGGCCGGGCGGTTATCAAGCAAGTTATCGCTGCTGGACAGCGGCTGAGGAGGCGTCCAGGACTTTCCGGCGAGGGTGGTGGCAAACTCGGACCAGATCGGGCCGGAAGTCAACACGGCCCCGCCGAAGACCGACCATTGTGGGTCATGGCTCTTGCTGTGGTTCCTCGCTCGTCATGACCTTGAACCCGACCGGGGACCCGTTCTCCGGCTCTCCATTGTAATTGACCGTGATCTCCTCGCCTGGTGCGATATCCTGGATTGCTGTGAAGACCTTGGTCTGCCCGCGCTCGTCGTCATAGCGAGCGTTGGGTTGGAACGAGTGGTTGTAGAGCGAGCCATAGCCCAGAGCGACTGCCACCGTGCCCCGACCCCACTCGAAGCAATAGCCGGTCAAGCGTAGTGGCACGTCGCCTTTTATGATTTCACCGGCCGGCAGCACGAGCACGGGAACACGTTCGATCACCTCGCCGCTGCGAATCAAGCGGCGGGCACAGACCCCGCGACCCTTGCCTTTGATCTGTTTCACTTCAATCGCATTCGTTTGCGTGAAGCCCATACGATGCTCTAACCCTTCCCCCCAGGATTGCAGATGCTTCTCCGGCCCAGCCAGGAAGCAATAGAATATACCAAAGTCAATGATACCATGAGCAGGGACTGAACTGGTTCAGTTCCGAGGAATCGCAGGCATGAAGACCAAGACCGAGATCGTGAAAGAATGGCTGCCCAGGTACACAGGGCGTTCGCTCGACGACTTCGGGAAATACATTCTTCTGAGCAACTTTGGCAACTACGTCGAGATGTTCGCCCAGCGGTTCGGGGTCGAAGTTCTCGGTAGGAACCATCCGATGCAGTCGGCAACCGCCGAGAACCTCTCCATCCTCAACTTCGGCATGGGTAGCGCCATGGCGGCGACCGTGATGGACCTTCTTGCCGCCGTGGAACCGAAAGCCGTCCTCTTCCTGGGCAAATGTGGGGGCTTGAAGAAGACCAAGGTCGGCGACTTCATCCTGCCCATCGCCGCGATTCGAGGCGAGGGGACGAGCAACGACTACATGCCCCCAGAGATACCTGCACTGCCGTCGTTCCGGTTGCAGAAAGCGGTGTCGGCCATGATCGTGAGGTACGGGTTTGATTACTGGACGGGGACGGTCTACACGACGAACCGGCGCGTTTGGGAGCACGACGAGAAGTTCAAGGAGTACCTGAAACAGATCCGGGCATTGGGGATTGACATGGAAACGGCCACGATTTTCATCGTGGGTTTCGTCAATGACATTCCCAAGGGAGCGCTCCTGCTGGTCTCGGACAGCCCGATGACCCCTGAGGGTGTCAAGACGACGCGTAGCGACAGGTCGGTGACCGAGAAATTCGTCCGTGAGCACCTGGAGATCGGCATCGACTCGCTGGTCGAACTACGCGATTCCGGGGAGTCGGTCAAACATCTGAGGTTCGCCTGAGGGGCGATTCTGTCTGTCCGCATTGGAGTCGACCAGCGAGTGGCAGATTGTCTTGCCAGGCCTGTCCAACGCCGGGACGTGGGCGCACCGCGAACCGATCGGGGTCACCTGCCGGGAAATTGCACTACCGGCAGGTAGCCCGATAGGTTGATCCGTAAACTCACTGGCGAGCAAACAGAGGAAACACTTGAAAGGGACGGGGCTCTGGCATCAACCGAGCTGGCTGAGATCAGTAACGCCGGCCGCCGCCACCTCCGTAACCACCGCCGCCGCCACCGCGACCGCCGCCGTAGCCGCCGCCACCGCTACGGCCGCCACCGCCACGATCCTCGCGTGGCTTGGCCTCGTTGACCGTCAGCCGGCGCCCGTCATGCTCGTGGTCGTTGAGCGCCTGGATCGCTGCCTGAGCTTGAGCTTCGGTGTCCATCTCCACGAATCCGAATCCCTTGGAGCGGTTCGTGTCCCTGTCCACAATGATTTGTGCGCTCTGCACCGTCCCGAACGGCGTGAATAACGCCTCCAGGTCGGCTTCGTTGACGTTGTAAGTCAGGTTGCCAACATACAGCTTCTTACCCACGATCGAACTCCGGAACGAAAAGCTGACGACCCTCGGAACGCTTTCAAGGTCGAGAAGAAAGGGGCTTCCATTGAAACCCATCGGCCAGGTTGGGCGAGAGAGATCACCAGTTGACCGGTTCGAGACGAGCCGGCCGTGCTCCTCGGTCGCCAGACCCACCGACTAAAGTATAACAAGAAATGGGGGAGATTGATAGGAATTTAAGCTGACCTTTTCCGTCTCGGCCGGGGGGCGAGTGCAATCACGACATTACTGAATGGCCAAGAAGTAGCTTAGAGCCGTGGCTCACAGACGAGATCGCGAGACCCTCTTGCCTGGCCATTGGGCGAAGGCTAACGACCTGAGTTAATGGAGTCCGCGGGAATTCACGAAGCCCTCCCACCTCGACTTGGAGAAGAAAGCATGCGATATCACTTCAGGCTCATGCCGGCCCTGTCCCTGGCTTTACCCGGCCAATCCCGTTGTCCCCCTGATCGGCGGCTAGCAGCAGCTCCGCGTGCTGGCGACCGACGCCAGCGGCGAGGTCCGCGACGTGACTCGAGAGGCGTTCCTTGAGACCGGCAACATGGAGGTTGTCGTGGCCAACAAGTCCGGCCTGATGACCGCTCTGCGCCGGGGCGAGGCACCCATCCTGGCGCGGTACGAAGGCGCCTATGCTTCCCCGACATTGACCGTCATGGGCGACCGCGGCGGATTTGTCTGGTCCCAGCCCCCGACGTACGGGCGGATCGACGAGCTCGTCGCGGCCAAGTGGAAGCGGATGAAGATTTTGCCGTCGGGCCTCTGCTCCGACGCCGACTTCATTCGCCGGGTGACGCTCGATCTGGCGGGCCTGCCCCCGACCGTCGAGGACACCCGCGCGTTTCTGGCCGACCCGCGCGAATCGCGGGCCAAGCGCGAAGCCCTCGTCGATCGCCTGATCGGCTCGCCGGATTACGTGGAGTACTGGACGAACAAATGGGCCGACCTGCTCCAGGTCAACCGCAAGTTTCTCGATGTCGACGGCGCGGCGGCACTGCGAAACTGGATCCGCGGCCAGGTTGCGGCCAATACACCCTACGACGCGTTCGCACGGTCGATCATCACGGCCTCCGGGTCGAACAAGGACAACCCGCCGGCCGCGTATTTCAAGGTGCTTCGCGAGCCGCCGGCCATGATGGAAAACACGACCCAGCTCTTCCTGGCAGTGCGGTTCAACTGCAACAAGTGCCACGATCACCCGTTCGAGCGCTGGACTCAGGACCAGTACTACCAGACGGCCGCCTTCTTCGCGCAGGTCGGCCTGAAGGCGGACCCGGCAAGCGGCGGACGGATGGTCGGCGGCACCGACGTCGAGTCCCCCAAGCCTCTGTACGAGATGGTCGCCGACACGGGCTCGGGCGAGGTCGTCCACGATCGCACCAAGAAGGTCACGGCCCCCAAGCTGCCGTTCACCTGTGCCTACAAGAAACCGTCCGCCAACGCTCCGCGGCGTGTTGAGCTGGCCGCCTGGTTGACCTCTAGTGACAACCCGTATTTCGCCCGCAGCTACGTGAACCGGCTGTGGGGCTACCTCTTCGGAGTCGGGATCATCGAGCCGCTCGACGATATCCGCGCCGGCAATCCGCCTTCCAATCCCGAATTGCTCGACTACCTTGGGTGCGGAGTTCATCAAGAGCGGCTTCAATGTCCGCCACATTGTGCGCCTCATCTGCACGTTCGGCTGCCGTCTGTCTCTGCGCAGGTCTGGCGGTCGCTCAGGGTCCTGCCAAGGAGGATCTCGAGAAGCAGCAGGGGACATGGGTCGCCGTCTCATTTCGGCGCGACGGTCAGGACACGCCCCGAGAGATCGTCCGGACGATCACGCGAACCGTCGAAGGCGCGCATGTCGTCTGGAAGCGCGACGGCAAGAACTTCGCGGGGGCGGCTCTCGTGCTCGACCCGGGACAGGACCCCAAAGCCATCGACGTGATCGCCGACGGCGGGCCCTCGCGCGGCAAGCGGGTGCTGGGAATCTACAAGATCGAGAACGACAAGCTCACGCTCTGCATGGCCGATCCCGATCAGCCCAGGCCACGGGAGTTCAAGGCCGAGAAGGGGTCCGGGCACACGCTCATGGCGTTCGCGCGGCAAGAAATGCGGGCCAGGCCGTGAGAGTCACTCCCAGCCCTCGCCCCTGAGGATGGCTTTGCGACTGGGCAAGCAGCCGATCCTCGTGAACAGCCGACCGCAGCAGTTCGATGACCTGATCGAGCGCCAGTGTCTTGTATTCCTTCGCCAGCGCGTGCATCACCTGAGCGCGGAGGCCGAGGAAGACATCCCCCTGGCCGTACTGCCCCGGCCCGGTCTTGAAGTAGCGAGCCGCGAAGGACGCGGCTTCGCGATTACTCAGCGCGCGCAACCGATCTTGAATCTCACGTGTGGTCATAGATCTCAGGCTCGAGGATACACTTCCAGTCCAAGGCAATGGCTTGGTAGCATGGCCCGCACCGTGGGGCAAGTCCTCTCAGGCTCCCTCTTCGTCCATGTGAAATCCGGCCGCCACCAGTTCGGCCAGGGCTGCAATCGCCTGCTCGGCGTCTGGCCCGCGCGCTTCGAGCTCAAGCGTCGTGCCACGCTCCGCGGCCAGGCTCGTCATGTCCAGGACGCTCTTGCCGTTGGCCTTTCTCCCCCCAAAATGAACCCAGACCTCCGACTGAAACGATCTCGCCAGCTTCACGAACCTGCTCGAGGGCCGCATGTGAAGTCCGTAGGTATTGACGATCTCGACCTGGCGGCGGGCGATGCCAGCATCGTTTTCCATGATTCGCCTTCCTCGGCGGATCTCACGCCAAGTTGATGATTTTATGGTCGATCGAGAACTTCCGGCCACGGGGCGAGAGGTCCTCACGACCCGACCATCGGGCAGCTTGGCGGCCCCAGGCTCTACGAGAGCCGCGAGCTTACCGCTTTTCCGGGATCCTCAACTGTCCATCCAAGTCGTACCGGCCTCCAGTTTCGGTTGCCAGCGGGACGGTCTTCTCGCCATACCGAACCGTTGCCTCGCGGCCGAGCTGGGAGTGATTCGTCGCGGAGGACAGCGTTCCGTCCTTCCACGCGAGATCCACCTCGAAGCCGCCCCGGGCGCGCAGTCCCTTCACCGATCCCGTGGGCCAGGCCTTGGGCAGGGCGGGAAGCAGGTGGATCTCGCCGTCGGTGGCGTGACTCTGAAGCAGCATCTCGGCAACGCCGGCCGGGAAGGCGAAGTTGCCGTCCATCTGAAACGGCGGGTGGCTGCCGAAGAGGTTGGGATAGACGCCGCCGGGCTCGAGGCGGAGGGTTTGCCGGCCGCGGCGGCCAGCGATCCCGCGGCGATGGGCGCGGGGTCCTTGCCTTGGCACCCGGGCGACCTGTTGCAACCGTTGAAACTTGTGGCAGCTGAAAGCAGGAGCGTGACGGAGCCGGCATGCTCGATCCTCAGCGCATCGTCCTTCACTGTGATGGTGCCCTCGCCGGCGTTCGCGCGCAGGTGGCATTCGAAGCTCATCCCCTCGCCATCATCGGTCGGGGCATAAACGATAGGGTTGGGGCTATTGTAGTAGTTCGGGTCGACGTGCGCCGGAGCCTTGCCGCGGAGGACCAGAACGTTGTCCTTGGCCTGGGTGCGGAAATGGAGCCGGCTTGCCAGCCTGGCCGTGAAACCAAGAGTTCCCGGCCGGCTTGCCGTGAGGCGAACAACCAGGATCTGGTCGGGTTGCGAGACGAACACCTCACGGGAGTAGACCACGTCGTCGATCGTGTAGCGCACACCGGCGACGCCGCGATCAAGATCAGGCATGCGGCGATAGTCGCGAATCTCGGTCGGACCGGACGAGCTTGGGATGTCGAATGTCAACACCAGATCACCCATGGGCAGACAGGTCTGGGTGTATGGGCCCATCATCTTCTTGCCCAGATGGTGGGCCTCGGCATACTTCCCCTCGAAGATCAGGCGGCGGATCTCCGGCAAGGTCTTGAATGCCTGTGGGTTGTCACAGTCCTTGGGTCCACCCGACCAGAGCGTGTCCTCGTTGAGGCCGATCCGCTCGGTCGTCACACCGCCGTAAACCATGCCGCCCAGGCGGCCGTTGCCCACCGGCACCGCCTCGAGCCATTCTCCGGCTGGCCGCGCATGCCAAAGGCTCAGGAGCTGGTCCGGCGGATCGGCCCGACCGGTGAAAACCGGATCGGAGGCTTGAACCCGGGTCGTCACCAGTAATAGAATTGTGAGGACAGCATCTCTGAGAGCGCTTCTCCGTCGCGGAGCTGAATTTCCCATCATGGAGTTCCTGCTCATGCGTCTTGAACGAGCCCGCTCGCGTCCTGAACACGCCATTCACTTGCGGTGCTCATGGAAGACGCTGCAATGCTTACAAAACAAGCTTGTATTGTGTTCCAATTCCTTCGCCTGTCCACGCTCGCCGCCGTTGGCTCGCCGTTCCGAGGGAGTGTTTTGATCTCCAAGTCCTCCAACATTTTACGGCAGCTTCTGGGACTGACGCCATTGGTCGGCGCCGGGATTTTGCATCCTTTTTCGCCGATTCGTGTCTGTGGTATCGGTCTTGCTACCGACTAGAAAAGGATCTGTCGAAAATGGCAAGCATCCACACTTCCATATCTCTTGCTCCACTTTCCCCACGGAGGCAACCATGAGTGCAAAGAAGCGTCGCAAGATCTACGGTGTCCGTCGGGAGACGCGCCGGACTCGGGGCTGGACGCGCTGGTTCCAGGAGGGTTTCTTCGAGACGGAATTGGCCAATAGCATCCGCTTGCGCACGGTGCTGTGGGGACAGAAATAAGCCCGCCGTGCTCACTGGAAGGTGATCAGTCGCCGGTGCGGAGATCGCGGTTCAGCAAAAGATCTGCGATCTCTTGCAAGTCTCGCATCGTGTCACCGCGTCTCTGCTGGCGACTGACCACCGGCCGCGAGAACCGAAGATCCTTCGGGTAGCCGATGAGACACGACGAACCAAGCGAGGACGCACTTGAGCGGGCCGCCCGGGTGATTCGCTCGGCGCAAGCGATCCTCATCGGCGCCGGGGCGGGCATGGGCGTCGATAGCGGCCTACCCGACTTCCGGGGGGGCAGCGGTTTCTGGAAAGCCTATCCCCCCTATGCCAGGCTCGGGCTTGATTTCGTGTCGTTGGCGAACCCACGTTGGTTTGCCGGCGACCCCGAACTGGCCTGGGGCTTCTATGGGCACCGCCTGATGCTCTACCGCGAAACCGAGCCGCACGAGGGATTTGCCATTCTCCGGCGCTGGATGAGCGGCATGAGCGGACGTGGATTCGTCTACACTTCGAATGTCGATGGCCACTTTCAGAAAGCCGGGTTTCCCCCGGACCAGGTTTACGAGGTCCACGGGACGATCGGCGCGATGCAGTGCCTCTCGGAGTGCGGTGTCGCTATCTTCTCCGCCGACCCCTACACGCTGAACATCGACCACCAGACGATGCGCGCAATCCCGCCCTTGCCGAACTGCCCGCGTTGCGGAGCCATGGCAAGGCCCAATATCCTCATGTTCGGCGACTGGGGCTGGAACTCATCCCACGCGGAAACCCAGCAGCAAAAGTTAAAGTCCTGGCTGGCCTCGCTTGCGGGGGCTCCGCTCGTGGTGGTCGAGTGCGGCGCCGGCACCGCGATTCCCACCGTGCGGCTCGCCTGCCAGGACATCGCTCGCCGCTACGACGCAACCCTGATCCGGATCAACCCCCGCGAGCCAGAAGTCCCGGAGGATCAGATCTCCTTGCCAATAGGAGCCTACGATGCACTCCGGGCCCTCGACGAGCGAATCGGCTCCTGGACGCCGCAATGATCACCCCCAGGTAAGCAGAACTCACCGCTTCTTGAGCGTGATTCCCAGGCCCATGGACTCCATGTTCACGAGCAGGGTCTCGAGCTCGGGGTTGGTGGTGATCGCCTTGACGAAGGCGGGGTCGGGAGGCGGGCTCGCCATGTTGTGAGCCACGATCAGGCCGCCGGGGCGAACCAGGGGCAGCAGTTTGGTGAAGTAATCGAGATAGCCTTGTTTGTCGGCGTCGATGAAGAGCAAGTCAATCGGGTCCTTGAGCCGGGCCACCTCCTTGTGAGCATCGCCGAGAACCTGGGCGACCAAGCCGCCAACTCCGGCCTTCCTGAAGTTATCCCTGGCCATCTCGAAGCGGCCTTTGTCGATGTCAAACTTGTTTTTGACAGTATACAGTGGCATCTTCTTACAGAACCGTGAGTTGCGCGATCACACAGGCGGCGTGGCACCAGGCGCAGTATCCCCGCAGGGAGCCGACGGTTCGACTTGTT
>JBEKTN010000279.1:0-11487 GCA_049516015.1 Isosphaeraceae bacterium
GAGGTCAGCGACGAGCAACTTGCTGCCGTCAAACTGACGACTGCCAAGTTCCACGGCGAATGGAACTACACCATCCGCCCCCGCAAGTAATTGATCAAGTTATTTTTTCGCGGCTCCTAAGAACCAGGTCATACCGGTCAGTCTGGCCCCGCAGCCGGGCGAGGGGCCGGGTGTGCTATACGGAACAAATACATTTCTGGCTATGTCTCAAGGATATTCCATTCTTCAGCAAAATGGCCACTATGGCCCCTACGCTCTCGTCCTCCAGACAATCCCCTACGCGGATGCGTACGCACCCGTGTTGGGCCTGGTGATAACCGCAGACCGGATCAAGCCGTTGGTCGACGCAGGCTTCTACGGCACGGGAACTCTGGTTTCAAATGCTCCTCCTACCGAGCCTGCTTTTACCGGCTTGCTGCTCTCTGTAGAAGGAAACAGCATGGACCTTGTGGTGGGCCATGATGCGACCGCGGCCTTCATGCAAGAGGACCCGGACGGAAACTTCCGCTTTCGGATTCTGGAACGCTTCGCTCTGCGATTGAAGGACTTCACTGCTGTCATCAGGCTCGAGTTCCAGTAAGACCTGGTGATCACATGCAATGGTATCGAGCCGGTGCGCGCGTCAGATAGGAGAGCAAGATGTGGCAGGCTGGGCTTTAATCGCTTACCTGTGAAGCTCTTGTCTCCTCGCAGCCGAGGGGTTAGCCATGCGCTTTGAGTACGACGGCATGGTGTTATGGTATGCAACGCCAGATGCGCCTGCGCCCACTGGCTCCGTGTCCGCTGCGCCCGAGAACGGTCAGGCGACGGTTTCCATCGCAGTAGCTGTTCAGCCACTCAGCGTCAGCAACACGGTCGAAGTTCGGTACCGGGTGAACGGCGGTTCGCCCGCGACCATCAATGCTGCGTCGCAGAAGCAGGATCTCGTTCGCAAGGTCCAGTACTTTTCCGCGCGGTTGCCTGCGTTTCAAGTTGGAGACCAGGTTGACTATATTGCGATTGCTCGGTCCCCCGGAAGGCAAGTACCTTCGCCGAACGACGCGGCGACGTTCCCGTCGGCTTTCAGCGTCGTGGCTGCCGGGGCTCAAAACCCAACCTCGGGTACGTCCGGCGCGCGGCCTGGTTCGTCGGGCAATCCGTCCCCTGCCACCGGTACCAAAGCGAGCACAGGCCCATACAAAGTCGAGGGCCACATTCTCTTCGAACACGGTTTACCCGCCAGCAGCATCACCGTGCGCGCTTACAACCGGGGGTTCGGCAACACGGCCAGCAAGCTAGGGGAAGTGACTACCGACGCGGCCGGCCACTACGCGCTCTCGTATAGCGCCGGCGCTGGCACCGTTAATCTTGAAGTGCGCGCCGTCGATGCGCAGGGGAAAGAGATCACACTCTGCGACACGCAATACGGCGCCGGCCCACACGAAGTGCTCAACCTTGTTGCCCCCATGAGCATTCGTCCTCTGGAACCGGAGTACCAGCGACTGACCGCGGACCTCCTTGTTCACGTCGGCAGCCTCGACAAACTCGGCAGCGCCCGCGAAGACGACGAACAGAAGGATCTTACGCTTCTTTCCGTCGCCACGGGCTGGGACGTTAGTCACATCGAGCTCGCTGCCAACGCCCACGCGCTCACCAGGCCGGCAGGTATTTCGCCGGACATCCTGTACGCTCTTTTTCGCGCGGGGCTGCCGACCGACAAGAATCAACTCGCTCGCGAAAGCATCGATGCGGTCGGACAGGCACTCAACGCAGCGAATGAAGCGGACATCGTCAAACTCGACAGCCAACACATTGCCGCGGCCGAGACCGCCTTTGAAAAATTTGCGCAGTCGACGCTCGTGGCGGGAAGCCCGACCGGAGCGGTATCCAGCTACAGCGAACTCCTGAGCAAATCCGGCCTGACTCCCGCTGAGCAAGCCACATTTGCCCGGCTGTACTTCGCCAGTGGAAATTCAGCGGAGGGGCTCTGGGAAAAGGCCCTCGCTCAGGGCATTCCCAAGAACAAAATCAGCATTCTGCAACTGCAAGGCAAACTCTTTTACCTGACTCTGAACAACGCGAGCCTGGCCGCAGCGCTGCAGCAAGAGATCGGCACCCTGGACCAACTTGCCCAGCTCGTCGACAGGGATCTGCACGAGCCGGAGCAGTGGGTAGCACGACTGAACAAGATCGCTGGCAACAACGAAAAGACTCTCGCCGCACTCATTCCCGCGACGTACGGCGGCGACACAACCGCGGACCGGCTCGACGCCTATGCCGGCGACCTGGCCCGCAGGGTGCGTTTGAGCTATCCAACGCATGTGATCGCGCGCATGGTTGAGAAAGGCGATCTGCACGCCGGCGACAAGCAAGCCGCGGCGCCGGCCGCTGTGTCGACGTTTCTGAAAAATGCCGCCCAGGCCGGTTTTGAGCTGGGAACCACGCCGGTCGACGCCGTCGTGGCCCACAATCAGACCGCCCTCTTCACCGGGATCAAGGCCGAGGACGCCGACGCCGTCGTGAAGCATGTCAAGATGCTGCACCGGCTCTACCAGATCACGCCCAGCGATGAGTCGCTCAAGAGCCTCCATGACATCGGCCTGACGTCGGCACACGACATCGCGACTCTGCCCCATGAGACGTTTCTTGGACGTTATGGCCATCTCTTCCCTTCTCTGGACGAGGCGAGATTGGTACACCGCAAGGCCCAGCAGGTCCATAGCATCGCCTTCAACTTTTTCTCCATGGCGCAGAGTCTGGCGACTTCTCCCGGGGTTTTTGCCATATCGCCCCCGGCGCAGCACCGCGAGGCCAGCAGGCAGAACCTCATCAAGCAATTCCCGACGATGGAGGGGCTGTTCGGGTCGCTGGACTTCTGCGAATGCGAAGATTGCCGCTCAGTGCTGAGTCCCGCAGCCTACCTCGTGGAGCTGTTTCAGTTCCTCGATCCGAACCGGACGCATTGGCACGCGTTCCTGACCAACTGGAGAGGAACGCACAACCAAACCCCTTACCCCTTTCGGGACCACCTCGAGGAGAAGAGCTATCTGACCGACTGGAGTAAACGAAATCCGGGTAAGCCGCACCCACGAACAGAAAAAACGCCCTACGAAGTCTTCATTGAGCGCCGCCCCGACCTGCCGAACCTACCGCTTACCTGCGCCAACACGAACACCGTGATGCCGTACATCGACATCGTCAACGAGATTCTCGAATACTTCGTCGTCCATAACGCGCTCGACGCCGACAGCGGCTATGATACGGGAGAGGCCACGTCGCCCGAGCTTCTGGCGGAGCCGGAAAACATCCTGCCCCTGGCCTATGACCACCTCAAGCAGGCGAAGTATCCCCTGACGCTGCCGTTCGACCTCTGGCTCGAAACCGTCCGGCGCTTCCTCAATCACTTCGATACGGAGTTCGCCGAGGTCCTGGAGGTTTTTCGCCCAACCGACGATCTCTATGCGCCGGCCACGAGCCCGAACGTCTATGGTCGAGCCAGCGTCTTTGTGGAGTCGCTCGGCCTGTCCCCTGCGGAGTACGCGATCTTCACGGATCCGGCGACATTGAACAACTGGTTTGCTCTTTATGGTTACGGCCATGCGGGCGAGGCGACGGCCGCGCTGGCCTCGGCGAAAACTCTAGCGCAAAAACTCGGAGTCAGTTACCGGGAGCTGATCGATCTCGTGACCACGGGCTTCGTCAATCCCGGCTTGAACGATCTGATCATCCTGCGAAAGCTGGCGGTGCCTGTCGAAGATGTCTTCCGCTACGAAAAAGGGCCTCATTACACGCCCTTCTCGGCCGACGAACGGGCAACATTCGAGAGACAACTGCATCTCAAGGCGGCTGCTCTCGATGCTGCGTCGTTCGACGCCAGGGCCTGGCTGGACAAGGCATGGCACGACGGAGATTTCAACCGGGTTCTGGTGCTGGCCGATCCCGACACGGGGTGCAGCTTCGACCAAACGATTCTGCGCCACGCCAACGGCTCCCCCGCGGACGCGGAAGTGTTTCTCCGGGTCAACCTGTTCGTGCGGCTTTGGAAGAAGCTGGGCTGGACCATCGAGGAAGTGGATCGAGCGCTGCAAGTGGCTTTGCCGCGTTACTCGCAACACTTGAGCCTGGCGCATATCGGCGCCGCTTTCAAGACCGCCCTGTTGTACCTCGCCCACCTCAAGGCGCTCGACAAGCACCTGGCCATCGGCACCCACGGCCGCCTGAAGCTCCTCACCCTGTGGGCCAACCTACCCACCGCGGGCAAGAATCCGCTGTATGAGCAGTTGTTCCTGAAACGCAGCATCCTGAAGGATGACCCGGTGTTCGAGGACCCGCTGGGCAATTATCTTGCGCGGCCGGACATTCTTCTCAAGGATCACCTGCTGGCCCTTCAGGCCGCCCTCAATCTCACGGCCGCCGACGTGGGTAACATCCTGGCCGATGCGGGACAAGATGTCAGTACGGCCGCGCTTTCGCTCGATAATGTTTCCTTGCTCTACCGCCACGGGCTGCTGGCCAAAGCGCTGAAATTGACTGTGGAGGAGCTGATTTCCTTGAAAGGGCTTTCAGGCCTCAACCCCTTCCAGGCCCTGAAAGCCGATCCGGTTTCGGTCCTGGACGACGACTATCCCTTTAGCCAGACCCTCCGATTCGTTGAGATCGCACGAATTGTCCATGAGGACGGTTTCAAAGTCGAGGATCTCGACTACCTCCTGCGGCACCGGTTCGATCCGGTCGGCAAGTATCGCCAGGATGCGAACACATTGCTCACGCTGGTGAAGTCTCTGGCGGCGGGACTGCGCTCGATTCAAACGGACCAAGCTCTGCCCATTGACCCGACCAGTCTAACCGACGACCTGCTCCAGCAGAAACTGGCCCTTGTCTTGCCCGCCGACGCGGTCGCGACCTTCATGGGCATGTGGACGGGGACCGTGCAAACGAGCGCCCAGCAACCAGGCGTTCCGCCGGCCAACCAGCTCGACGCCAATGCATTCAAGCAAACGCCGGCCGTCAGCGTCAGCTACGACGCCGTGCTCCAGGCCCAGCGCCTCACATATACGGGTGTGTTGCTTGACGCGCAGAGCACCCAGCTCCAGGCTGCGAACCCTTCGCCGCTGCTGGCCGCGCTCGTGGCCGGCGTGCTGGCGCAACAAAAAGCCTTCTACGATAAATACCTTTCCGCCTTTCTCCAGCCGGCCGACTACCAGAGTGTCTTTGCTCCCCTCGCCCCTGGACAGACTCTGGCGGCGAAACGGCAAACGCTCTTGCAGTTTTTCCTGCCATTCCTGCGACAGCAGCTCAACCTGCAATTCGTCGTCCAGACCCTGGCAACGACGCTCAGTGTGGATCCTGCGCTCGTCCAGACGCTCTTGACCAATCCTCTTCTGCTCAGTGAACCCGGTCCTGGCGTGCCCGGCAGACCGCTTCTGGACGCGTTCGTTCCCACGGTAGAAGCCGGTGTCAATGCATTGTTTTTTGCTTCCGCCGACGAATCGGGCGCCCCGCTGCCGGCAAGCTCGCAAACCCTCGCGGCTGTCGATTCCACGAACCAGAAGCCGTCCGGCGCCAACAGTGTCCATTTCGAGGGTTATTGCCAGGTTCCCTCATCCGGTCCGTATCGATTCTTCGCACAATTAGGAAAAAAAGGAGCGCAAGTCGCATTGGGATTCGATTTCTTACCCGATCCCCTCATCCAGGACGTAGCCGCCTCCGACGGGGCTGAGCTGAGCGCGGCAGTCGACCTGAAGGCAGGAGTGACCTATCACTTCACGTTTGACGCACGTAATCTTGGCGGTGGCGACGCCAGGCTTCTCGTCCAGGGGGAAACCCTGCCCAAGGACCAGCTCTCTCAGTTGACCCTCTACACGCAGTCCTCGGTGGAGCGCACGGGGCGCGCTCAGTTATTGCTCGCGAAGTGCTGGCAATTCATGCAGACGCTTGCCTTGAACGAACGCGAGCTGCGCTACCTCCTCAGCAATGCCAGCGACTTCGACGGTCTCAGCTTCAGTCAACTGCCTACGCGCTTCGAGGACGATTCGCCCGCCAAGGCGATGGCTCTGTTCAAGCAGTTCCTGCGCCTGGCGGACTACGCGCGATTGAAACGCGAGATCGCGGGAGGCGGCGACGACCTCATCGGCGTTTTCGAAAATGCCCGGCTCAACATGCCCGCTGCCAGCGATCCCGATCAGGCGACGAAGAAGATGATCGCCGATCTGTGCCAGCGGCTGGCCCAACTCAGCCGGCGCGACCTCGCCAACGTGCAGTCGGCGGTCGACCAACTCGGTTTTCGGGCGCAGTCAGCGGTATCGGGGAACGTGCTGACGGTCACGGCTGCCGATTTCCGACAGGAAAAAGGAATCGGAAGACTGTGGCACGCGCTGCGTCTTAGCGCCAAGCTCGGCGTTCCTGCCGAGACGGTCTCCCGCTGGGCCCGGCCGGCGCCGGACTTTGCGATTGCGCAGGATCTGCGCAACACGGTCAAGGCCCGCTACGCGCCGGAAGCTTGGCTCGCCCTGGCGCCGTCCATTTTCGACAAACTTCGCCAGCTCCGGCGCGACGCCCTCGTTGCCTGGATCGTGCAGCAGCGTGGCTTCGAGGACCGAGATCAACTCTTCGAGTACTTCCTGGTCGATCCCGGCATGGAGCCTGTCGTCCAGACTTCGCGCTTGCGCCTCGCCATCTCTTCCGTGCAAACGTTCGTGCAGAGGTGTCTCTTGAACCTCGAAGCCGAAGTTCAACCTTCTGCGCTCGACGCAGAGCAGTGGCAATGGATGAAGCGCTATCGCGTCTGGCAGGCCAATCGGGAGATTTTTCTGTTCCCCGAGAACTGGCTGGAACCCGAGTTCCGCGACGACAAGACCGAGCCATTCGAGGAGCTCGAGGGCACTCTCCTTCAGGGCGACATCACCAATGATCTCGCTGAAGATGCGTTCTTTACTTATCTCAAGAGGCTGGAAGAGATCGCCCGGCTGGAAATCGTCACCTTCTGTTGTGACGAGAAGGCCGAGGATCCCGCATCGAATCAGTTCCATGTCATCGGCCGGACGCACAACTCGCCGCACAAATACTTCTATCGCCGCTACGCGCACCAGATGTGGACACCCTGGGAGTCTGTCACGCCCCAGATCGATGGCGACCACGTCGTCGCTGTCATGTGGCGCGAGCGCCTGAACCTCTTCTGGCTCACGTTCGTCCACCAAGCCAACCCTGACGGCGGCGATGATTCCCAGGGCCAAGGTGATTCCCAGGGCCAAGATGATTCCCAGGGGCAATCGGGAATGAAAGTCACGGATTACACGCTCGGAGGGCTGTCGCATGCCGTGAAATCGAGTGTCGTCGTGACCAAGGCCCTGCAGGTCCAGTTGAATTGGAGCGAGTACTTCCAGGGGACGTGGACGACGCCTGCATCGAGCGGTTCAGCAAATCCAATAACGGCCACCGTGGACGCCGGCTTCGACAATAGCCATGTCTTTATTCATGCCACCGTGGAACCCGAAGACGGCGCAGATGTAGCGACAATCCACGTGCATTTCCCCGCGGCCTATCCGCCGCCCGAACATGTGTCAATGAATTTCCCCCTAATAGGGCGAATTGAATGGGTCGTACAGCCACCCCCTCGTCCCATTGATCTGGCCTTCCGAGTGGTCAGCAAGAATAGCCCGCCCGAGCCGATCAACGGACGTGCGCCGTCTTATCCACCCTACCCACTTGAGGGCCTGGCGACCACGCATTTTGGCGGGTTGATTCCACTACTGGTCTCGTATGTGGAGTCGGTTCAAAGCAGCGACGGCCGACGATCCAAAGTGACGAGAGTCACGAGAGGGATCCTTCAGCTTTGGGGCCAGGGCGCGGGCCTCAGCCACGTACTCACGACATGCTCTACTCCCGGGCACGCGGACACACCGGAGATCAGCGCGCTGGTTACTCCATTTTTCTACCAGGATCGCCAAAACGCCTTTTATGTAGAACCGTCCCTGAGGGAAAGCACGATACACGGTTGGAATCATTGGGCAATTCCACACCCCGTCCACTCGTCCGCGGCCAGTCATGGCGGCAAGAAACACAGGATCGTCGCCGCCGTCCCGCGTCACGCACCCCGTAAAGCCCACCGCGCTGGAAGTCCCGCGTTCCGCGGTAAGATTGCACACGGCGCGCGCTTCCACATCCAGGGCACGGGAGACCACTGATGACCGATCCACGCTCGACGAAGTTTCACGGGTACTACGACGCCCGGGTTCGGGCTCACCAAGTCTACAAGCCGAAGGTTGGTTGGAGAGCGCTCAAGCACTCCAATCAGATCAAGACCGAGGAAAAACACCTTTTTTATTACTTCTACTTGCACGCGCATCCTTTCGTCGCCGAGCTGGTGGCCAGGCTCATTCAACGTTCAGTCCCCGGCTTACTGGGCGCGGACACGGAATACCATCGCAAGCGGGACGGCACGCTGGAGCCGCTCAAGGACGCTCACGGAAAAGTGCACACGCTCGCGGACGGCACGCCCATACCCAGACCCGTGCTGTATGAGGAGCTCTTCAGCCATACGAGCTACAATCCCTCGAGTCTGGTGGGGCAGCCTTATCCGGTGAAGGATCTCGACTTCACCTCCAGCGGCGCCTACTCGGTTTACAACTGGGAGCTGTTTTATCATATACCGCTCACGATCGCCGTCCACCTCAGCCAGAACCAGCGCTTCGAAGAGGCACAGAGATGGTTCCACTACATTTTCGACCCCACGGATGATAGTGACGGGCCAACGCCCGAGCGCTTCTGGAAGGTGAAGCCGTTCCAGTACACCGATGTCAAGTCAATCGAGCAGACACTCGTCAATCTGTCGACAGGCACGGATCCCGTTCTCCACCAGGACACGATCAATAGCATCGGGGCCTGGACGAACGATCCCTTTCGCCCGTTCCTGGTTGCGCGTTATCGGCAGACCGCTTTCATGTTCAAGACCGTGATGGCCTACCTCGACAATCTCATCACCTGGGGCGACAGTTTGTTCTCGCAATACACCGGCGAAACCATCAACGAAGCCGCGCAGCTCTACATTCTGGCCGCACATACCCTGGGCCGGAAACCGCAAGCGGTGCCGAGTAAGGGCTCGGAGCGCCCGCAAACCTACGCCCAACTGCGCGCTCATCTGGACCAGTTCGGCAACGCGCTCGTCGACCTGGAGACCGCGGTCCCGTTCGACGCCACTCCTCACCCGCACGAGCCACCGAAATCCCGGAAGAGCCATTCGCTGGCTGGCATAGGCAAGGCGCTCTACTTCTGCGTACCGCGCAACGACAAGCTCCTCCAGTACTGGGACACGGTTGCCGATCGCTTGTTCAAGATCCGCAACAGCCTCAACATCCAGGGAATTTTCCAGCGCGTCCCTCTTTTCGAGCCGCCCATCGATCCTGCCATGCTCGTCCGGGCGGCGGCGGCCGGCCTCGACGTCAGCGCCATCGTGAGCGGCCTGAATCAGCCCTTGCCGCTGGTTCGCTTTCAATACCTGGTGCAAAAGGCGGCGGAAATCTGCCAGGAAGTCAAGTCGCTGGGCGGCAACCTCCTCGCCGCCATGGAAAAGCACGACAACGAGGCCCTGTCGATCCTCCGCGCCAAGCACGAGACGGCGATCCTGAAGTTGACGGAGACCGTCAAGTACTCGGCGTGGCAGGAAGCAATCAAGAATCGCGAGGGACTCAATCAATCTATCAAGAACGCGGCGGCCCGCTATGTCTACTACGAGCGCCAGCTCAACAAGAAACAAAGTGAGATTGCCATTCCCTCCTTGGATCCGCTGGATGCCGAGGGGCTGGCGAAGATGAAGTTCAGCGCCAGCGAGCCCAGCATCGCTCCCCGTGATATCGATGTTGATATCGCAAAGGACCTTGGTGACTCTGGCGGCTACATCATGAGCAGCCATGAAGCGGACGAAATGAACAGTTTATGGCTTGCACATGACATTCAGGAAGGCGTGCAGATTAGTAGAGCGTTGGGCGTGGGCTTACGGCCGATACCTAACACGAAGGTCAAAGTGCAGTTTTGGGGGCTCGGTGCTGACCTATCGTTGCCTGGCGGCCTGGTGTTGGCAGACTTGATGGAGTCCGCGGCAGACATAGCCAGCGCCATAGCGGATCACTACTCTTACGAAGCGGGCAAAGCCGGGAAGGTTGCGTCGTACGCTCGGCGCCAGCAGGACTGGGAGTACCAGAGCAATCTGGCGGCAGGGGAGCTCAATCAGCTTTACAAGCAGCTCCGCGCGGCTGAGATTCGTGAAGCCATGGCGAAGGCTGAATGGAAGAACCATCAGACACAAATCAAGCAAGCCGAGGAGATCGAGCACTTCCTCACCGACGACCCCAAAGGCAAGATGACGAACCAGGCCTTCTATGCCTGGATGAAACGCGAGGTTAAAGGGCTTTATGGCCAGAGCTTCCAGTTCGCTTTCGACATCGCCCGCAAGGCCGAGCGCGCCCTCCAGCAAGAGCTCGGCGACCCCAGCCTCTCCTTCATCGAGTACGGTTACCTCGCCGGCAAGGAAGGACTGCTGGCAGGAGAAAAGCTCTATCAGGACATCAAGCGGATGGAGATGGCGTATGTCGAGCAGAATCAGCGGGAATACGAGCTCACGAAACACGTGAGCTTGGTCCAGGTCAATCCCATGGCCCTCCTCCAGTTGCGCGCGACCGGATCCTGCACCGTGACTCTTGCCGAGGAACTCTTCGACTTCGATTGTCCGGGTCACTATTTCCGGCGCATCAAATCGGTCGCCGTCAGTATTCCGTGCGTCGTGGGCCCTTACACGACTGTAAATTGCCGGTTGACCCTGCTGAAGAGTTCCATCCGCATCAACACGCTTCCAGGCGATAACGGCTACCCCCGCACCGACGCCGACGACCCCCGGTTCAGCGATTTCTTCGGCAGCGTACAGTCCATCGTGACAAGCTCGGCGCAGAGCGACAGCGGCTTGTTCGAGACCAATCTGCACGACGAGCGCAAACTGCCTTTCGAATGGTCGGGCACCGTGAGTCAATGGCAGTTGGACATACCGGCTGACGTGCGTCAATTCGATTTTGACACGATTGCCGATGTCATCCTGCACTTACGCTACACCGCCCGCGAAGGCGGAGACGAGCTGCGCAAGAGTGCCGTCACGAATCTGAAAGACTGCATCGACACCGGGCAGACGGCAGGCTCGGTTCGGCTCTTTTCCCTGCGACGTGAGTTTCCCAGTGATTGGGCGAAATTCACCGGCGTCAAGCTGGGCGGCACGACCACGCTTGCGCCACTCGCGTTCACGCTACGCCCCGAGCATTATCCCTTCTGGAGCCAGGGAAGATTGGAAGCGGTCCTGGGCCTGCAGATGTTTGCGGAGACAGCGAATGATGTGCAAGTCTTCGCACTAGCCCTGAATCAAGCGTGATATATAACCCGGAGGGCAAGATTTCTCAAGAAAAGCTTGAAAACCCCGCAGGTTTTTGGAATAATGTAGAAGAGAACACGGTCTCATTATTCCAAAACAAG
>JBEKTN010000280.1:0-11433 GCA_049516015.1 Isosphaeraceae bacterium
GAAAGACGGGAAAAGCAGCCTATTTTCGAAGATCCTCGCGTCTCCTAATGAATTCGCGATGCTGATTGCTTGTTGCAGTTGACCTTGGAGTTACGTCAAGCATAGCGCTGTAGTACTAGGTGACGGCCATCCAAACCGAGGGCCAGCGCATGAATCGACTTCGAGTGCCCCTCCAGCGTGCGAAGAAGACGGCCGTTCCCGGTATCCCAGACCCGGATCAGCCGTTCGGCGCCGGCCGAGATCAGTCGAGTTCCCTCCGGGTTGAACACAAGCGCGTGAATCGACCCCATGTGGACGGTGAGCGAACGTAGCGGAGAGCCCGTTTTCGCATCCCACAACCGCACCGGCTGGGCCTGCTCCGCACGAGGGGTATCCTTGCCCACCGGTTGTTGAAGCACCTGCGGCGAATCGCCGTCGCCAGGATCGTTCCCTGGGGATTGAAGGTCAGGCTGACCAGCCCGTCCCGATTGTCCTCGAGGACGATCGTGTCGCTCAGTGATCCGGCATCTCTGACATGCACTTTTCGATCCGCGCCTGCCGAGGCAAGCAACCGTCCGTCCGGGCTGTAATGAACCGCCGTCAGCGCACGCGTTATTGATGTCAGTTCTTTTCTCGGCAAAAAAAACCGACACCAATAATCCCGACACCAACAATCCCCCTGACGTGCTCGACCGCCGGCGATCTCTCTCAGTCAGCCAGATCGCCGAGCTCTAGCCCAACGCCTGGACCCATCCATCCCATAAAGAGCCTTGCGTCAGCCCCCATCGATTCCCACGCAATCCGCGTCCTACCTCCTCGCGCGGCCGATCGCCCCACGTCAAGGCGTGGTTGCTCGGACGTTTACGCTTCAAGTGCCTCAAATCTTGCTCCACCCGCCAGCGAACGCCGCAGAGTTCAGCGAGCGCTCCTCCTGCGATGACTGGATTATCCTCCGGCATTTTGGTAAGTTTAGTTTGTTCGAAAGAGTCCGAAATCGCCGGCCGACAAAAGGAGGGTGCCGTCATGCGTCGTTCAGCTTCCGGGCTCTCATTCCTCTTCGCGCTGCTTTCCGCGGCGCAGGCCTTCGCCCAGCAAGAGCCCCAGGCAGCGCAGCCTGCGTCCAGGGTAGCGCGGCAAGGGTCCAGCTTCGATCGCGTATCCACCTTGCGGCATGAGATGACAGTAGGCCCGGCGCAAATCGGCCAGGGAGCTCCTTCCCAGCGCCAGACATCGAGCCTGGGTCAGCCCCAGCGTGCCTCCCAGCCGACGTCTGTTCACGTCCAGACGACCCCACACACGTTTTACCCCGGTATGCGAGGCAGCCAGGGCCCCAACAAGAACGTCCCGCAGCTCAAGAGTCGTACTTCGGGACGCGCCGGGTTCCTGCCCCCAGGCATGTTCATGAACTCCGGCGCAGCGAGGACGAGTTCTGCCCGATCTCCCGGGAAGACCTCCCGGTGAGCAGTCGTCGGATGCCGATTCGCGAGACCGGAGAATTCGCGACACGGGCAGGTGGGGAAGATACCCGTGAAGGGAGGGCGTCCCGTTGGCTGGACTCCGCGTTCTTCCCTAAGTACCGCTCACGGCAAATAGGGATCGGAAATCCTACGCGGCTGTAGCCAAAGGCTTGGAATCTTCGCTTTGGCACTTTGCCATGACCTTCGCCACCGACTTCTTGGTCCAGTTGAACGGATGCGCGGTTTCATTCCATTCGGCTATGAAAGCCATCAGCCGCTCGGCCAGTTTCTCCTTGCCGGGGAAATCCACGATCCTCAGTCGCTTCCGCCTGGCGATGCCGAACCACTGCTCCACTTGGTTCATCCACGAACAATGGACCGGCGGATGAGGAAAGACAAACCTCGGGTGCTTGGCCAGCCAGGCTTGCACCTGCTTGCCCTTGTGCATCCTCAGGTTGTCCAGAACGATCCGGATCGTCTTGACCGACGCGGGGATCTCCTTGTCGAGATACTCCAAGAACGCGATGAACTCCGCTTGCCGCTTCCGGCCGGCAGTTTGCCCGGAGACTTTGCCGCTGGGCGTATCGAAAGCCGCGAACAGATTCAATGCTCCGCACCGGCCGTATTCGTGTGCGACCCGGGTGGGTTGATTTTGCATTGCTGCCAAGGTCGGCGACTTTCGCGGCCGGGGCTGCAAGCTGGTCATCTCGTCGACGCACAGAACCATCTCGTCGGCAGGCAACGGCCGCGTGTACAGGTCGCAGATCTTCTGAACCTCGGCTGCGAAGACAGCGTCACGCGGCACCTTGGCCGACAGCCACATCTTCTGCCGCCACGGCTTCAGACGGTGGTTCAGCAGTATCTGACGCACGGTTTCCGCCGAGATCTTGGTCACCACGCCGTCACGCACCAACTGCCGAGCAATCTCAGTGCAATCCCATTGGGACAACGATCGCCCGAGCTCATCCGGCCGTTCGCAGGCGATCTTCACCACGTACATCGCGACCTCGGGGGGAAAAGACCGGCTTGCGGCCGCGTCCGGGGCGATCGTGCAGCCCTTCGAGGCGACTTTTTAGGAACCGCGTGGTCCACTTGCGCACATGCTTCTCCGTCATGCCGACCAACCGGGCGACTTCCACCAAAGGGAGCCCATCGGCCACGCCCAGAATCACACGCGATCGTCGAGCCAAACCCGAAGGGGTCGTCGTGCAGCGAAGCCGCCGTTCCAGTTCGTTCCGTTCCTCCGGGGTCAGCACCACGCGCAACGAAGTCCTTCGGCCTCGCATCAGAGCCTCCATGCTCTTGGAACCAGGTGTTCAACGAGGCCGGTATCATGACCGAAAACCCGAATCCAGGGAATTCCAATCCCTATTTGCCGAGAGCGGTAACTTAGGATTACATTGTCGCTACGCTGTGCCGGCGAAACGAGGGGGCGTTCGACAAGAAACCCCGGGAAACAAGCCGAATCCGATCGCGCGGCAACAGCTTGGCGTGCTCACCAACCTCAAACATCGGCTAGTTCCGCAACGCCTCGATCGCATCATCCAGGTGGCCCCGGAATTCTGTCCAGTCTTCGGGGGGGAACAACGCGTCGTGGTCTCGCTGGCCGAGGTGAAATCTCGCCAGGCGCCCATCGATGAGTTCGCGCGCAACTTTGGCCGCGGGGTTGGCTGGGTTCTCGTTCACGAGACGGGAGAGCGTGAGCAGCCTGCGATAGTCGTCAAGTCCTTCACGCAGACGCTCGAACTCGACCGACGGGATGAGCTGCCCGTCCGGTGACGAATTGCACCACGCGTAGTCGTCCTCCCGGCAGTCGAGTGCGTAATAAGGGTCACCAGCCACGACGTTCCAGTGCCAGGAAATCCGGAACTTCATCCCGAACTGCTTTGCGGCTTTATACATATAGGTGCCATAAGTCCAGCGATTACCGCCGTTGTAGAAGGCCCAGTCTCCTCCGGCCTGACGAATCAGGTTCACCGAAGCTTCGTCGTGGTTACCCCAGGCGGGCGGATTCAGGGCTTTGGAGAGCCTGAAGGCGGGATCGCGCCGGTTACTGCCCGTGAAACTGGTGGCAGCCGTGAAGAAAGGAGGCCCCTTGGGGAACGCCTTCCGGTACGCTTCGGCATTCTCCGCCGAGCGAACGAGGTCATCGCCGCCCGGTTCGTCGCCAAGGTTAAAGTAGACCGGGATCCAGCCGCTCCGGTCGGCATGATTCTGGACCTCGGTGAACAGCGCCTTGATGAAGTGGGCGTAATCCTGGAAACCCGCGGCAGTCATCTGGCTGGTGTCCTTGTGGTAAGCATCGACCCCCACCAAACCGGCTCCATAACTGACTACCGCCTTGAATCCCAGATCCTTGACAAACTTCATTTGAGCGTCGGGCGCTCGGAAATCGAGCACCGGCTTGCCATTCTTGAATCCCTTGTACGGGATCGACGGCAAGCCGCCGCAGGCGGTGAAGCCATAGTCGCGCATCTTTCGGAGACTCTTTTCGGCCAAGAGCGCGTTGAACCTTGAGGCCGTACGATCGTCGCCGTGCCAGGGGACGCTGATCCGGAAGCCGAACGGGCCAGCGGGGATGTCCACCGGGTCCAGGGTCCCGGAGCGGACGCGGAACTCCAGCGGGATCTGGGCCGTGCCGCCGGTTTGGGGACGGATCGTGACCGTCCCCTTGTAGAGACCAGGCCGAGCGTCAACCGGCGTTCGGATTGTCAGCCAGAATCGCCTGGTCAGACCCTCGGGCGCAATCGCGACGCCACCGGGCATGATCAGCCGAGGGCTAATCGTATAGACGCTCCCTTCCATCGTGACCCGGCTGATGCGGTACGATACGGAACCAAGGTCGATCGCGCTGGACGGGATCATCCCTCCCAGACCGGTCAGGTCCGAGGCGCTCACGGTGACTGTACCGAGGTCGCGGAGCGGAACTACGCTGACGTTCACCGGCTCGTGCTCGCCGGTGAACGCTTCGCCATGGAGCAGATCACCTTGCTCTCGCTGGAAGGGTGTGTCGTTGTAAAAAACGTCCTGCATCACGTCGCGCTGAAAAACGACGTACCCCCGGCGGCGGTCGTCGTCGCTCGCCCGGAGAGGATCGCCGGCCGGGGTATGGAGGATGCGCTTGAAGTAGTTGTCGAAGTAGAAACGGCGCTTGGACTGCACGTATTCGAGGAACTGTTCACCGCGGGCCGCCTCGGCCACGGGGAAAACCACGACGGCGGAAACGCAGCAAGCCCAATCCTGGCCTTGGAAGTCGAGGTTCAGCTGGCCGTCCGATACCACCACGTCGAAGCGTTTTTCGTGGAAGTAGGCTTTCTGGTACTTGTCAAACGTATCATCCGTGGGCCGGTCCTCGCTGTTCCAGAATCGGTAATATTTCGCCTTGAACGCATCGAAGTCCATGGTCTCGGTAACGACCGTCCGGCCTTCGGCGAGGATGGCGCGGCGGCGGTAGGACTGAAACTCGCCCCAATAGCCCGACGGACTGTCAATGTTGACGAAGACCCGGTATTTCCCATTGGGCAGGTCGACCGCCAGTCCGCCTGCTTCGATGCAGATAAAGTCTTGGTAGAGAGGGTCGGGCTGGAAAGCGTCGAATGCGCGCCAGACCCGGGCATTCTTCAGCCCATACCCTCGGCCCGGGCTGTACACCGTGGCGGGAGTGATCGAGGTGAATCCGTCCATCACGGGGCTCGTGGCCGTCCCAAAATCAAAGGCGTGCAGCCCCGCGAAACGCGCGCGCGTCCCGGATGCGTCACGCTCCAGACGCACATTGTCGATCAGCAGAGGGCCGACCGGCTTGTCGCCGATATTGAAAACCAGCCGGGTGATCTTGTCGAGCATGAGTGCCCGGCCGGGCCTCGACTTTTCGCCCACGAAGAGTTGCTTGATGGGGATGATCAGTGTGCTGCGCCCGGGTGGCACGACCGTCTCGTAATTCACCCGGGTCCAGTAATCTCGCGTGCCGGCGTCACGGATTTCGATGCCGAGCTTCATCGGTTCCTTGGCTTCGGCGCCAAGGTCAACCTTGAGAATATCGTAGCCGAGCCAGTTTTGCGGTTGATCCATGGTGACGTAAGACCTGTCGATCCTCAGTGCCTTGTGGCCCTCCGGAGCCCGAGCCGCGATGACGACGCCCCCCGAGAAGGGGTTCCGGTCCTCGAAACCGGCGATGGTCTTGACTGCCTGGCCGGCGGCATCGAGCGCCTTTGTTTGCAACGACGTGCCGCAGGCATAGCAGGTTCTCCATTCCGGGTCGTTCCTGTAGCCGCACTCCGCGCATCCAATGGCCCCGGCGGGGATATCCCCCGGCGGCGCAATAGGCGCTTCCTCCCCATCGAGCACCGGCTTCGGGGTAAGAGAAATGTCTCCTTGCACTCTCTCGAGGGATACGTCGTCGATCCAGAAGTAGCCGGGAGCCATCAAGCCAAAGGACAGCCCCGCCTCCTTCCTCTCCTTGATGTCGCCGACGTAAGTGAGCTTCGTCCAGCCAAATGTGCCATGCTTGTTCAGTTGCATATACTTGCCGCCGAACATGAACTCGGTCGTCCAACCGTAGTTCCCGGTTCCGATGTCGAGCCCCCGCAGGTAGGCGGTCACGCGGTACCTGCCCGGCGCGAGCATCGGACTTTGGCTGACCCGTATCTTGGGACCCGTTGCGCCAAACAGGAGGCAGGAGTGCGTACCGCCGTGGGCGACCTGACCGATTCTGAAGTCGCAATCTCCCTCGTACTTCCATCCGCTCCACTTGGCGAAAACGACTCCGAACTGGTCCCTTTCCTTGGTGATTTCAAAGGATGGGTCTTCCAGCAGATCTCGCTGCACGCCCCCGCAGGCAAGGCCGAAAGGATTGAGGACGGCCATAACCAAGAGTGATCGACGGATCGGAACTCGCATGACTCTACCTTCCGAAGCCACTGACCGGCTCCCGAATGCCAGATCCGAATACAGCTCGCTCGTCTTGCCCACTACCACGAGATGCGTACAACCGAGAACTTTTCCCCGCTTGACTGGGCCGGATCCGAAGTCGCGCCGTTTCTGCCAAAGAGTTACGCATGGGCGATAGTTGCCGGTTCCTCGAGTTTTTTCGGCGTGAACCCGTGTCGCCATCCTGAACTGCTCGTTCGTGGTCCGACGACGGTTTCCCTTGATGACGAACGCCGAGCCGAACGGAGCCGTTTTCCCGCACCAGTAATTCTTCCAATACCAGTATGAGACGTCCCGGTGATCGTGACACTATTCGCGATTCGATTTCGAACGACTTTAACATTTCTCCGTCGTCTCCAGGCGGTATGCCACTAAGCCTTTTTGTCGGACCAACCGGACTGAACAACCACAAATTGATCCAGAGTCGCGACCCCGCTTGGCACCACGCATGTACACAAGCTAAGCTTGATTGATTTACACAAGATCACCTGGATGTGGAACATTTTATACACGAAGGTTTTTTTGTTGACAGCCGTTACACTCACCTGCACACTATCCCGAGTCGTCCACCATAAACGCCTTTGAAGTTGTAGATAGATTAAGCCAACTCTGCTCTCACAAATGCAACGAAGCCTGGCGGTGTGCCGTTAGCTGTGCGTGAGCAGATTCGGCTAGGTTCCTTCCGCGACAACCTTGCGTTGATCATGAACCGAACTCGGGTATCGCCGACGATTGCGAGGCGGCTGCAAGGCTTCGAGGCTGTCTTCGGGTTACCGGCGTGCAGTCGGGGAGGACGCGGCGGCACAGGTAGTGAAATTTGACACGTAGATGTGTCGATGCGATCTCCAAATTCAGCGAGTTCCTGTACGGTGGTGTGCGCGCACAAAGCCGTCGGGGAGACCATCGAAGCTCGTCGAGGCCGGTGGGAAGTCATGGTACTGCGCGAAAGTCATAAGAGATTGCACCGGCGAAGTATCGATGCCATCGCGGGAAACCAACTGGTCGATCGGATGCCAACGGTTGCGGCAAGCTGCCCGCGAGCAAGCCCGCAACCCATGTGGTTTTGAGGTCGCGCGTCGAAGCCGATCTGATTAGCCAGGCGATCCGCGCCCCATGCCCTGGACTCAATCAAGAGAAGTTGCTTGATTCCAACAGTCGTAGCCTGCGAACGGCTGCGTCCGGGGCAGTTCGACGCTCTCTCGGATGCCCGGAGTTTACATCCTCATCGTGAGCAGCGCGTGCGAACTGTCAGCCCTGCGTTAGCGGCACTCGTTTCAGGAAATCAACAAATTTGCCGACCACCGATCTAAGATCTAGGTTTCTTTTGATCGAGCTCCGACCGCGAGGGCCGGTCCGGAATTCGACTCGCAGTGCCACCTTCATGCCAGCAACCATGCCAACGCACCTGCATTCTACATCTGTGCATTTGATAGCATTCTGCACCGATTTACACCCGCGAATTGAGAACACCCCACCCCGATAGGAGAATACCGGCAATGCGACCGCATCATTGCAGTCTTTCCACCCGACTCTTCGATTTCCTTGGGTCAACGAGCAACCGGAACCGCAACCGCCGGTCCGGCTCCACGCGGCGACGACGACGCGCAGTCTTCTTGCCGTTGCTCCAGGATCAACTCGAGATCAGACAATTGCTCTCGGCATCCGCCCTCATCGGACCGACGATTCCGCTGGCGACCTTGAACCTGCAATTCCAGAAGGGCTCCGCCGCGACCCTCCAGCAGTTGACGCCCCTGCTCACCGCGGAGGGCGCGACCGTCCAGGCGACGGCTATATCCGGCCTCTACCAGGTTCAGATCCCCACCGCGATTCAAGGCACCCTTGTCCAGCAGCTTTCGACCAAACTCGGCGTGGCCTATGCTGCCCCACAGCAAACGGTCCACACGCTCACGGTGCCCAACGACCCGGACTACACCAACGGCGACGAATGGCAGCTCAACGGCACCTGGGGCATCAACGCCCCCACCGCGTGGAACACCACCACCGGGTCGGATAAGGTGATCGTCGCTGACGTCGACACCGGCATCGCATACAATCAGCCCGATCTGTATGACAACGTCTGGCTCAATCAGGCTGAGATTCCCAGCAGCGTCATGCCCAAGCTGACCGACGTCTACGGCGATGGCGTCATCACGTTCACCGACCTGAACAATCCCGTCAACCAAGGGCCCGGCAAGATCGTCGACACCAACGGCGACGGCATCATCACCGCGACCGACGTGCTGGCAGCGACGAGCGCTGGCGGCTGGGCCTCGGGCTCGACCCAGGACGGCGACACCTCCCATCCCGACGATCTGGTCGGCTGGAACTTCGTCAATAACAACAACAACCCGCTCGACCAGAACGGCCACGGCACGTTCACCGCCGGAGAGATCGGCGCCGTCGGCAACAATGGAGTCGGCGTCACCGGCGTTGACTGGAACGTTCAGGTCATGCCCGTGCAGTTTCTCAACTCCTCGGGCAGCGGCAGCGACATCGCGGCCGCCATGGGGATCGATTACGCCGTCAACCACGGCGCCAAGGTCATCAACGCCAGTTGGGGGGGAACCGGATTGGATCCCACGATCGCCGCCGCCATCCAGTACGCCAACCAGAACGGTGTGATCATCGTCGCCGCCGCCGGCAACAACGGCACCAACGACACCACCACGCCGTTCTCCCCCGCCTCGTATTCTGCAACTTATCCCAACGTCATCTCGGTCGCCGCCACCGACAGCAACGGCGTGCTGGCCTCATGGTCGAACTACGGCGTCGGCACTGTGCAACTGGCTGCACCCGGGGTGAACGTCTACAGCACCGCGGCCAGCGGCTACGGCACCATGAGCGGCACCTCGATGGCCGCACCCATGGTGACCGGTACGGTCGCGCTGGTCGAGGCCGCCCACCCCACCTGGTCGATGCAGCAAGTCATCGACGCGGTCCTCGATCACACCACACCCGACCCCAATCTCGCAGGCCGAGTCAGCACCGGCGGCATCGTGAACGCGGCCGCCGCCGTCGCCAACACCAGCGGCCCTCGCGTCACCGCCGCGAGTCTCAGCGGCGCGATTGCCGGCGCCTCAAGCCTGAGTACTCTTCAGTTGACGTTCAACGAGGAGATCAACCCCGCGACCTTCACCCCGTCGCAGGTCACCCTCACAGGCCCCCACGGTACCATCAGCGGCATAACCGTCGTTCCCAGCTCGAACAACCACCAGTTCACGATCTCCTTCTCCTCCCAGACCGCCGCCGGAACCTACACCCTCAAGGTTGGCCCGAACGTCCAGGACTGGTACGGCAACGCGATGAACCAGAACGGCAACCTCGTCAACGGCGAGGCCTCCGACGCCTTCGCCGACACCATGTACCTCACGGCCACGGGATCGTCGGACCTTCTGAGCGTCACCAGTTTCCCCACCACCACCACCGCGGGCACGGCTCAGACGATCACGATCACGGCGCTTTCCCCCAGCGGCAGCGTCGATACCAGTTTTACCGGCACCGTCCACTTCAGCAGCAGTGATGCCAAAGCCATCTTGCCCGCAAATTACACCTTCACCGCCAGCAATAACGGCACCTACACCTTCACCACCGCGGCGACACTCGTCACCCAGGGCGCGCAGTCGATCACCGTCACCAACACCGCGAACCCGGCCATCGCCGGCGCCGAGGAAGACATCTGGGTCACCGGCGCGACGGCCCACTCGCTTCTGATCGGCGGCCTCCCCAGCTCCGAGACAGCCGGAACTCCGTTCAATTTCACCGTCACCGCGCTCGATCAATACGGCAACCTGGCGTCCGGCTATGCGGGCACCGTCGCTTTTACGAGCACCGACTCCCATGCCGTGCTGCCGTCATCTTACAGCTTCCTGGCCGGCAACCAGGGAACATTCAGCTTTACCGCCACGCTCAAGACGGCCGGAACCCAGACGATCACCGCCACCGACTCCACCGACGGTCTGTCGGCGACGTCCTCGGCCGTCACGGTCCAGCCCGCCGTAGCCGCCGTGCTGGCAGTCACCGGCTTCCCCAACCCCGACCCGGTGGGCACGGCAAACAACTTCACGGTGGCAGCCTATGACGCTTATGGCAACCTCGCGACCGGCTATGCCGGCACGGTCCGCTTCAACAGCAGTGACCCCAAGGCGACGTTGCCCGCTTCCTATACCTTCAGCTCCAGCGACGCCGGCAAACACACCTTTTCCGCAACGCTCGCGACCGGGGGCACCCAGTCAATCACCGCCACCGACACGTCGACGTCGAGCATCACGGGCAGCGAATCGGGCATCACAGTCCAGTCTGTCGCGACCCAATCGTTTCAGGTCACCGGCTTCCCCACCACGGTCGCGGCCGGGGCGTCGTACAGCGTGACGGTTACGGCTTATAACGGTTTCGGCAATATCGCCACCGGCTACACCGGCACGGTCCACTTCACCAGCAGCGACGGCCAGGCCGTACTGCCGGCCAACTACACCTTCAGCTCCGGCAACGCCGGCACCCACACCTTCACCGTCACGCTCGAGACGGCCGGAACGCAGTCCATCACCGTGACCGACACCTCGACATCCACGATCACCGGCACCGAATCGGCCATCGCCGTCCAGCCCGCCGCGGCGTCCACGTTGAAGCTTACCGGCCTTCCGAACCCTGCCGCCCTGGGCACGGCCAACAGCTTTGTGGTGACCGCCTACGATCCTTACGGCAATGTCGCCACCGGCTACACCGGCACCGTGGCGTTCACGAGTACCGACCCGCTCGCCAAGCTGCCGGCATCGTATAAGTTCACGGCAGCCAATGCGGGCACGAGCACGTTCAGCGCCACCCTGAATACAGTGGGAGCCCAGTCGATCACGGCCACCGATCAGGCGACGTCCAGCATCACCGGCAGCCAGAGCGTGACCGTCAGCAGCACGACCGCGACTTTCCTCAAGACGGACACCACTACGCAGGGTAACTGGATCGGCGTCTACGGCTCGCAGGGCTACAACATCATCGGCAACGGCTCCAGCTACCCCTCCTACGCCACCGTCACCCCTTCCGGCCAGGCGAATTGCACCTGGGTCGCCAGCACCAC
>JBEKTN010000281.1:0-11733 GCA_049516015.1 Isosphaeraceae bacterium
GGCTTCAAATCTCGGATCTCTTGAACATCCATGCTCGATCCTCCCTAAACCATTGGTGGGAGGAGAGATTCGTCGATTTGGCGAAATTAATCAAGGCCAATCTAGCGCTGTAGTACTAAGGGCTCAATCAGTACGGCGTGGGCGTCGATCTCCACTGAAGTTTGGATCGAATCCGCATCCTGGTTCCAGACGGCCCGGAACTCGGAACGCTCGAGCAGCCGGCGATGGAGGTGTATGTATATACCTCTCGTTCGGTTCGCTGTGCGCCCACCGCTCAGTAAACCCTCGAGGCAATGCATCGGCCTATACCCAATACCGTTCGTCGAAGGAATTGGCGAAGTGAAAAGCTGCCCAGTTTGAATACCTGGATTCGCTATCTCTCCCAATGTGGCGGCGAACGCGGTCTTTTTCTCCTTCGACGAACGGTATTGACGAACGGTATTGGGCCTATACCCCGACAAAACCGGAAACGGTAGCGACTCCTGACCTCGCAGTTCGGCTAACCGCATGTAGAGAAAAGGGCCACCCACTTTCTGGCACCCGGGAAACCAGGTTGGCCCCTCGCCGCTTGCTCGGCCGCCCGAAAGGCTCCGTGGGCACGTCCAAGTTTGACGGCAAGAAAGTGGAGAGCCGGTTGCTCCTGGAGAAAGGGTTCTCCAGGTGGTCGATCGCCAGCATCGTCGGCATGTTGCCGGCCGCGCTGCGGCACTTCATGCGGGCCCGAAAGCTCGATCCCAGAGTTTCAACTGGCCGAACGGAGGGGCCTCGTGAGGTGTCGAGGGGAGGTACGACCGAAGAGCGACGCGGAGGACCCCGATGGAAGAGCGACTTCACTACCTCTGCCGGATACGGCTCAGCGAGACCGTGATATTCGCCGTCTGGCATTCCGGCGAGCGAGACGGCTTCGTCCGCGACGGGGCCGGCCGACTTATAGCAGCTCGCACCCTGGAAGCGCTGACGGCCACGGCCGGGGTGCGAAATGTCCTCCCGGTGAACAGTGAGCCGGTCGAGTACGACTTCGACCGGATACGGGCATGGTGCGCCGCCCCCGACGTGGCGAGAGTAGACCATGCTGCCTTCCTGGACGCCTGGAACTTCCTCAACGACCTGGCCGGGCTGCACGATGGGGCCGACACGCCGTACACCCGGCTAAGCCGCGGCGCCGCCGAGTGCTCTGACAAGCTGTTCTGGGGCTGCACCCTGCCGGCCGTTACGCCGCCCAGGGAGCGGTTCGAGCCGGCCTGGCAAGCGGACGAACTGATCGAGATCCGCTTGGTCCTGGAGGCGAGCCTCGAACTGTTCGAGTCGGAGCTGCGGGCTGCCGGTGTGGTTGGAGTCGGAGCTGCGGGCTGCCGGTGTGAGTGCCTGATCTCGACCTCTCCGGCTCCTACGCTGTGAGGAGCTTGGGGTCAGACTGAGTTTTTCGTTAACTAAGAACTCCATCCCCACCGGCTCGAGGAAATCGCCATGCTTGAGGCCCGTACTGATCGAGAGATCGGCGATCAGGTTGGCCGCTCGACAAAGGCCGTCCGATGTAAGAGATTGAACCTCGCGATCGCGCTCTTTGCGGCCCGCTGGCGCCAGGATGAGATCGCTCTCCTGGAAATCCTTATCGTAATGCACCTCATTCCGCGGGTTGGGGGATGGACAAGAGGCACCGATCGCTCGTCTCCATCCACCATCGGCAACTCTTCCGACCACCAAACATAGCCCGTATGGGCCGCCACCGCCAGAGCCGGTGGTATGTCGAAACCATAGTCGCTCGATGTGACGAACAGCTTCTGCTCGGGGTTCCGATAGTCGGGGCGAGAAGACGACAATTGAACTTTTTCGGCAGGGCGTCAGGACGCTCGTGTCGCACCTATCCATCGCGCGACAGGCTCTTGTGGCATTCCTCGATTCGCCATGCGTTGAGCACCTTTCGTCGAAATGCCCGGGGGTCGTTCCGGTTCCACCTGCCGATCGATGCGTCGGTCGATGTGACCGACGCGCGCATCCGTCCAAGATCGGAATCGATCTAGCCAAGGTCACTGGCTTCTGGTAAAGACCGCGGCCAAAGCGTAGAATTGAGGTTCAGGGGGACTTTCGGGGCTGTTTGAGCGGAAAATCCGCGCGTATGGTCCAAAAAACGGGCCGCGATTGCCTTGGAGGCGTCCGCCATGCTCATCGAATTCCGAGTCGAGAATCATCGCTCGATCCGCAATGAGCAGGTCCTCACGATGGAAGCAGGGCGAGTCGGAGCAAGCGATGACCCGACGCCGCGCACAGTCCCTGGCTGCTCCGAGAAAATCCTGCCCGTCGCCGCGCTCTACGGCACCAACGCGAGCGGCAAGAGCAACGTGCTCGCCGCCTTGGCCTTCATGAAAGAGGCCGTGATCTACTCTCACCGGTCCTGGTCGCCCGACGAAGGGATACCGCGCGACCCGTTCGCCTGGGGGCAGAAGCGAAGCGAGCCGTCGATGTTCGAGGTCGAAATCGTCATTGATGGCGTCCGCTGCAGATATGGATTTCGGCTCAATGACGAAGTGTTCCTGGAAGAATGGTTATATGCGTGGCCCAACGGCAAGAAGCAGACCTGGCTGGAACGCGACGGGGAGAAGTTCGAGCCCGGCAAGCACCTGATGGGGGAGAACAAGGTCATCGAGGGCGTGACACGGACGAATGCGCTCTTCCTGTCCTCGGCGGCGCAGCTCAAGCACCCGCAGCTGACCCCGATATTCTCCTGGTTCGGCTCCATCGCGACGATCAACTTGCCCAATCGCCGGACCTCCGTCGGTCGCGGACGGCTGGATCCCATCTTCATGCTGATGGATGAGGAGAGGGACTCCAGGCAGCCTACCCTATTCGGAGACGACGAAGCGCCAGATTCCCTGCTCAGCCGCTTCAAGTCCCTGCTGAAGAACGCGGATGTCGGCATCATCGACATGCGGATAAACAGGAAGGAGCCCTCCCAGGGGGTGCGATTCCGCTCTTCGGGCCTGGAGCTGAAGCACCAGAGTGAATCGGACGATGGGTGGCTGCCGCTGGAGGAGGAATCGCGCGGCACCAGGACGCTCTTCCAGCTCGCGCTTCCCATCCTGCGGACGATTCAGGGCGGACGCCTAATGGTCGTCGACGAACTCGAATCCAGCATGCATCCAAACCTGGCTGAGCACATCGTCCGCCAGTTCAACGACCCGGAGATCAACACGCACAACGCCCAGCTCATCTTCTCCACGCACGACACCAACCTGCTCGGCACGCTCTCGGGGGAGCCCGCGTTGAGACGCGACCAGGTTTGGCTGACGGAGAAGGACGCGACCGGAGCCACGGTCCTGTATCCCCTGACGGATTTCAAGCCGCGCAAGGAAGAGAACATCGAGCGGGGCTATGTCCAGGGCAGATACGGAGCGATCCCGTATCTCGGCAACTTCCGATTCCTGGAGGAATAGTGAGCGATGGCTAATCGTTCCGGACGAAACCGCGAGCGCCGGAGCGGTCGCCGCACGCCGTTCCGCGAGCCCAAGCTCAAGATGCTCATCGTCTGCGAGGGCGCAATTACCGAGAAACAATATTTCGAGCAGTTCGCCAAGTTCCACCGGAATTCGCTCGTCGATGTCATCGTCGAGGGCGGCAAGGGCGTGCCGCTTACGGTCGTGCAGGCCGCGAAGGAGCGGAAGGAGAAGGCGATATCGGACGCCAAGCGCAAGGATGACGAGGTCCTGAAATATCTGTGGGTCTGGTGCGTGTTCGACGTGGACAATCACCCCAACGTCCCGGAGGCGAGGATCATGGCAGCCGATAACGGAATCGAGCTCGCTATCTCCAATCCTTGCTTTGAACTCTGGCTCCTGCTGCATCATAGAGACTGCCCGGGGGAGCTGCATCGGCACGCGGCCCAAACGATGCTGAAGGATCACGTCGCGGGCTACGACAAACACGTCAATTTCGACGACTACAGGGACGGCTATCATAAAGCCGTCCAGCGCGCCAAATCCCTGGACCAGCTCGCGGAGAGCATGGGGGAGCCCGGAAGAAACCCCACCACCGGAGTATACGTGCTGACGGAAATGATCATCCCGCCGCCCGCCTCGCCCGCTGTTCCCGGCCCCGACACGAATTCCTGAGCTCCGGCCCATCACCCGCTGTCCCCAGTCAAGGGCGGCCGGTCACTGGAACGAGCTCGTCGTGCTCCTTCACCTTCGCCTTCAGTTTGCCCCTCAGGTGCTCCTCGCGCGGCCCCAGTCGTGCCCGGTGCTGCGCGCGTCGGTCCGACACACCGACGTGGTTTCGGGCGTAGTCCAGCGCGGTGATCGCTTCTGTTTGAGCCAGCCGGCTAGCGATACCAGGGCCGACACGGCGACGGCCGCATCCTCGGTCGCTTCCGGATAGAAGAAGGGAGCAGTTGCATTCTGTTGCAGGTGCTTGGGAACCTTCACGTATCGTACGGTCGCGGAGAAGCCATGCCGAACGATTCCTGCTGTCGAGACTCAGAGGCGGTTTCCGAGGATTCGGACTTTAGTTACGCGGGGGAGACCCAGCGGAGCGGAAGCCCCGGCCAAGCTGCGCCGATCCTCAGAGCTCGGGGAACAGCGGCTCGTGATCCTTGCCCGGCGCGAGGAGGGCGTGGCCGGCGATCATGCAGACGGCCACCTCGACGGCTTGCCAGGGGGCGGCGTCGGGATCGACCTGGGTAATCCGGGCGCGAAGGGGAGCGCCTTGGTCGAGCAAGGCGGCGATGGTTCGATTGCGCTGACGCGGAATGTAGCCGAGATGAGAACCCCCCAGATGAAAGGCGACGGCTCGCGGATCGTGCGGATTGTCCTTTTCGTGGGTCAGGACCAGCTCATCAACCGCCTGCAAGCAGACGACAAGAACAAAGGCGACCACGACCTGCAGATCGCCTAGATGCTGTCCTGACCAGTTTGATTTGCCTCACGGGGCGTGCGCGTCCTTGAAAGTCTGGATCGCCTGTTCGAGTTCCGGCAGCTTGTGCTCGATCACGTCCCACACGATGTCGGCATTTACATGGAAATAGGCGTGAGCGAGCCAGTCACGCATTCCGGCGATTTTGGTCCATTCAATCTTCGGCATCTTCAGACGTACCTCGGGAGGTATCCGTTTCGCTGCCTCGCCGATGATCTCCAGATTCCGCAACACGGCGTCGTAGGCCATATGATGGTTGACCAGTCCGGATTGATCCAATCCGGTCGAGTAGCTGCGGGCGCGCTGACAGGCTTCCAGAATGTCGCCCAGATAGGATTGCCAGTCACGGGACACGCACTGCCTCCTGTTCAATGCGAGGACGCAAGCTTGGACGGAGGTCGGAGCGAATCGCCAAATCAACGCCAGCGGCGAACAACTCTTCCAAGTGCAATTTGAGCCCCATGTAGTTGTCGAACGTGGGACGTTCGGCGAATTCGACCAGCACATCCACATCGCTGTCGGGCCGGGCTTCGTTGCGAGCGACGGAACCAAAGATCGACAGCTCCCTCACACCGAATCGCCGCCGAATTTCGGGCATCCGCTCGGACAACAACTGGACGGTTTCATGGACGTTCATGGGGCCTCCTTTGCATTGAGCAGCGACGGAGACAGCTTTGCCGTCTCGTGGCACCGGTGTCGCACTATTCTAGCCAATCAAGCGGGTGTCAGGAATTCACGGCCAGAAATCCCGCCGAACGACATCGCTCGGGCTGGAAACGGGGCGGCGGGATTTGTATTAAATGATAAACGATTTCGTCATTCGTTGCAGAGGGGCAGATAAGATGTCCGGAACCGATATCGGTCAAATTCGTCGAAGAAAACCGTTTTCGGTTCCCGACACCTCTTTTATCTTACGGGCGACCCGGAGGAGCGTCAGCCCCGGCCCAATCTAGCGCGATCCTCATAGCTCGGGGAACAGGGGCTCCTGATCCTTGCCCGGCGCGGGGAGGGCGTGGCCGGCGATCATGAAGACGGCCACCTCGACAGCGTGCCAGGGGTCGGCGTCGGGATCGACCTGTGTAATGTGGGCGCGAAGCGGAGCGCCCTGGTCGAGCAAGGCGGCGATGGTTCGATTGCGCTGACGCGGAATGTAGCCCAGATGAGAACTCCCGAAATGAAAGGCAACGGCGCGCGGATCGTGTGGTTTGTCCTTCTCGTGGATCAGGACCAGCTCCGTCCCTGCCTCCAGCTCTTCGACCAGTTCCGGGCCGTCGTGATACTGGAAGCCCGCAATGAAGAATCGCTCCAGCTCGTAATCGGCCGCGATCCCGGCCAGCTTCTGCTTCCAGAAATGCGGGATCGCCAACGAGAACTCGAAAGCGAAGAGCCCGCGAATTGAGAACTTCATCCCGGCGCTCCTGAATTCTGGAGACTCGACGTTGAGTCCAGATCGCAGCCGGCGGATCCTGCCCGCCGGCCGCGATCATCAGCTCGATAAATCCATTGTACCAGACCCGGCCACATCTGGTTTAATATCTGGGGGTGACGGCCCGGGCGCCAGATCAGAGACACATCGGTCTTGGTTACGTCTCTGAAGTGAAAAAAGAGCTCACGGCCCGTGCACGCGAGGGAAGGACAGTCTGCAAATGTGGCGGACCCCACTCGGCGAGAGGGTGCTGAGAGGAGCGGAGTGGAACCTCTTCCGCAAGGGACTGTCGACCCTCTGGGACTTCGTAGAGGACTCGTCCTACGACCCCGATCTTTGCTTCACGGAAGTTGGAGTCTTCGACCGACTCGAGCCGGCGCAGAAACTCGGGATGCTCGCGCTCGTCGGAACCGCGCTCCACGACAAAGACGTTCCATGCCCGGAATTATCAGCGCTCAGCGAGGGCACGTTCGCCGCGGTGTACCGCGTCATTCGACTATTGATCGAGACGGAAACTCTCGAGGAAGGCGTCAGTCTCCAGTCAGATGAAGGGCCGTCGGTTCGCGAGCTTGTCCTCCTGGCCGCCCGCAAGACCCGCTCGAGCGTGGAGTTGCCCGAGATTTCATCGAATGATATGGACCTGTGGGACGATGTCCTGGATTGCCTGATGGACCGGGTGCTCTGGGAAGATCGCGATTTCGAGGAAGAGGAGTTGTTTCTGGACTCGGGACCCGAAATTACCGGCTTCCTCAAAGAGCAACTTGGAATCGCCGACGATTATTTCATCGGGGTCGCGCCCGATCCCGATCCCACACAGCTTGATTCGATCCGAGAATCTCTGAGGCGGCTCTGCAAGAGACCCCTCCGAGGCCAAGAAGAACACGATAGGGGTGAGGAGAGCGAAAATCCGGGAGAATGATCAAGGTCATCAGAACACCCTGCTCGGTGGTCATGACGCATCGCCTTCCGCTCGCGGCAGCAACTCGGCCACCGCGATCGTGCCGATCGGGCCCCCGGAACGGGGTGGGCCGGCGATCGGCAGGGTAACAAGCCCCTCTTCCGCAATGACCTCCTCGGTCGAGTATCCGGACGGGCCTGAATCGCGGTAGACCTCGAGCTGGCGCAGACCAAGGTCGAGGATCCAGTAGACCGGGAACCCGGCAGCGGCATAGCCAGCGAGCTTCTTGGTGCAGATAGGACGGGGCGTTGCCCTGTGCTGGGTTGTTACGGCCCTTTCAGGGCCTTCTTGACCGCCGGGGCTCAATGTTGATCCCTGGCTTGCGGACACGCCCCGAAGGGGCATAACACGAGAGCACGGGGCAACGCCCCGTCCTCGGTGCCATTCCCATAGTCTTGAGAGCTCTCACGCCGCTTGAGCGAAAATCACCGACTTTGCACACGCGGCCTTCTGTCGGTTACGTCAACTCTGCTCTGATAATAGCAGCCATGCGTTGCAATCATGCATTGCCAGCTCCCATTTTCATGGGTTCAGGGTGCCGCGCGGCGGCATGATCGGCTGACACCGACTTCCTTCTAAGCGCCGTTTGGAGACTTGAACTGATACCGGTTTCCTTCTCGAAATTCCTGTTTATTGCTTGAAGACCCGGGGATGAGTTCGTTATCCTAGTAGGACGACTCACTCGTAATGAGGCGAGTCGATCTCGACTATGTGGGGTCCGCCATGCGACGTCTCGCAGGGGTGGCTTGTGCCCAGCGCGAATGTGTCGCTCCTATCTACGACGTCAACGTTCTCCCACATCCCACAGCGTTGTTCTCCGATTCGCGGAGAAGGACGGGGCACATCTGCCGCAAGGCTCGGGATACCGAACGCGTCCGGGACGCCTGTGCACGCCCCCTGTGGCACCCCTCTTTTCGTCAGGACTGAGCCAATGCCAACCGAATGTCCCCCCGCCGTAAAGCCGTCGCCGCCAGCGCGGCCGAAGAAGGCCCCGCCGGAGATCAAGGTCCGAATGTCATGGTGCAAAGGCTGTGGGCTCTGCGTCGCCTACTGCAAGCCCGAAGCGATCGCCATGGACGGCGCCGTGCCGCACGTCATCGCCGCCGAGAAGTGCACGCGCTGCCTGCAATGCGAGGCGATCTGCCCGGACTTCGCGATCGAAATCGTCGATCGGCCGGTCGAGGTGGGCACGGGGAGTGCTGAGAAATGATGACCAGAAACGCCGCCGTGAAGGTGATGTCCGGCAACGAGGCGGTCGCCGCCGGCGCCCTGGCCGCAGGCGTGCGCTTCTTCGCTGGTTACCCGATCACCCCGTCCTCGGAGATCGCCGAGGAACTGTCTGTGATGCTGCCGAGGTCGGGAGGCGTCTTCATCCAGATGGAAGACGAGATCGCCGCCATGGGGGCGGTCATCGGCGCCTCGCTCGCCGGGTCGAAGTCGCTGACGGCGACCTCGGGGCCTGGGTTCTCCCTGAAGCAGGAGAACATCGGATTCGCGTGCATGGCCGAAGTGCCGGTCGTCATCGTGAACGTGATGCGCGGCGGGCCGTCGACCGGTTCGCCGACGATGCCCGCCCAGGGCGATGTCATGCAGGCGCGCTGGGGGACTCACGGTGACCACTCGATCGTGGTGCTGGTGCCGAACTCGGTACGCGAGAGCTTCGACCTGACGGTGCGCGCGTTCAACCTCTCCGAGACGTTGCGCACGCCGGTCATCCTGCTGCTCGACGAGATCATCGGCCACGTCAACGAGAAGCTGACGATGCCCGACTCGGTCGAGGTCGTGGACCGCAAGCGGCCGGACGTGCCACCCGCGGAGTATAAGCCCTACCGCCACACCGAGGACAAGGTGCCCCCGATGGCGGTGTACGGCAGAGATGGCTACCGCTTCCACGTGACCGGCCTCGCTCACGACGAGAGCGGCTTCCCGACCAACAACCCGGAGGAGATCGAGAAACTCGCGCTGCGGCTGCACGCCAAGCTCGAGCGATACCGGGACAAGGTCGTCGATATCGAGCGCGTCGCTTGCGACGACGCTGAGATCGGGATCTTCGCCTACGGCGCCACGTCGCGCTCCGCGTACCAAACGGTGCGCGAGGCACGCGCGGTGGGAATCAAGGTCGGGTTGCTGCGTCCGCGCACGCTCTGGCCGTTCCCCGACCGCGAGGTGCGCGCGTTCGCCGAACAGGTCAGGACGATCATCGTCCCCGAGCTGAACCTCGGGCAGATGGCGCACGAAGTCGAGTGGGCCGCCGCGGGGGCGTGCCTGATCGATCCGCTCATGCGCATTGACGGCCAGCCGATCAGCCCGCGGCAGATCCTCGAACGGGTCGAGCGGGCTGCGAAGGGGGACCACCTATGAGCTTCGACTATGACCAATACCTACGCCTGGACAAGTTCCCGACGATCTTCTGCCCCGGTTGTGGGGACGGCATTATCCTCAAGGCTACGCTGCGCGCGATCGATCATATCGGGCTGGACAAGGACCAGGTCATGATGGTCTCGGGCATCGGCTGCTCATCACGCACGTCGGGCTACGTCGACGTCAACACGCTGCACACGACGCACGGGCGCGCGTTGACGTTCGCCACCGGCATCAAGATGGCTCGCCCGGACCTGCACGTGATCGTCATCACGGGCGACGGCGACGGCACCGCGATCGGCGGCAACCACCTCATCCACGCCGCGCGGCGCAACATCGACATCACCGTCCTGCTCTTCAATAACTGGATCTACGGCATGACCGGCGGGCAGGTGTCGCCGGCCACACCGACCGGCGATCGCGCGTCCACGGCGCCGTTCGGCTCGATCGAGCCCAACTTCGACATCGTCCAGCTCGCGAAGGGCGCAGGCGCGTCGTTCGTCGCCCGCGAGACGGTCGCCCGGCCGGTCCCGCTGGAGCGGGTGATCGAGAAGGCGATCCGCAAGAAGGGCTTCTCGCTGGTCGAGATCATGACCCCGTGCCCGACGATGTACGGGCGCCGCAACAAGGCTGGCGACGGCGTGCAGATGATCGAGTACCTCAAGGATCACTCGGTCAGCGAGTCCAGGTATACGCAGCTCGACGACGAGGAGAAGGACGACGCGATCGTGACCGGCACGTTCGTCGACGAAGAACGGCCGGAGTACACCGACGAGTACCGGAAGCTGGTGGAGCGTGTGCGGGCCCACTGAAGCGCGCACGACGCGGGGATTTGTCCCGGAGGTCACATGGCATACCATTACGAACTGCGCCTCTCTGGCGAGGGGGGCCAGGGCCTCGTACTCGCCGGCAAGATCCTCGCCGAGGCGGCCGCCATCTACGACGAAAAGAACGCGACTCAGAGCCAGTCCTACGGCCCCGAGGCGCGCGGCGGAGCGTCGAAGTCGGAGGTGATCATCTCCGATGGCGAGATTGATTATCCTAAGGCCGAGAATCTTGACCTGCTGCTCGCGCTGACCCAAGAGTCGTTCGACAAATACCACAAGGACCTGCGGGTGGGGGGCTTCCTCGTCGTCGACACCGAAGCGGTGACGCGGCTGCCCGATGTCTCGAAGTGGAAGCTGGTGCGAGTGCCGTTCGAGAAGCTCGCACGCGAGCAACTCGGCAAGTCGATCGTGGCTAACATCGTGGCGATCGGCGCGATCGTCCGGCTGTCCGGGGTCGTTACCGAACAAGCCGCTGAGCAGGCGATCCTGGCGCGCGTCCCGCGCGGCACGGAAGACCTGAATCGGGCAGCATTCCGGCTCGGGCTCGAGGCGGCGGCGCAGCAGGTCTCGGCCTGAGCAGCTACGGGGAGCAGAAACGGGGACGCAGCTAGTATCAATAACTAGCTACGACCCTGTTTCCAGCCTTTCCCTCCCTCAGGAACAAGATCACCAGATCGCGCTGGCGAATGCGCTTGGAGTTGAGATTCCCAACGTTGACAGAACGGGAGAGCGATAGGCGAGCACTCCCGAAGCAGCGCGGGAATGGCCTGCGGAACAAGCAAGGCCAGCGTGTCATCTATCGACAAATCGACCGGTGTAAGCAACAATCGAGCCGAGCACCGTTGCGTGGTGCTTGGTTTCTAATAAAATAGCCTGTGCGCGCCGGGCAATGGTTTTTTGTCTACTACCGCCGGCTCTCATCCGTGTGGTTAATCGATGGCTCAGGACAACCAACCAGACCTTCAGGTCGAAGGCTGGCTCAAGACTTTAGGCATTGAATCGCTGTGCCACTGGGACGTGCTGGTCTTCCTGTACCGCCATCAGCCCACCCTGGTCAGGGCCGAGCACATCGCGCGCTTGCTGGGCGATGCGACGGCCGAGGTCGTCGCCGCGCTGGACAGCCTGGAATCCTCAGGACTCGTGCAGCCTTCGCGGGTCTCCCAAGGAGTGCGCTTGTACCAATTGACCGCACCGGCAGACCCTGCGCGTCGCGACGCCTTGGGGCGGCTCATGACCCTCGCTGACAGCCACACTGT
>JBEKTN010000282.1:0-11403 GCA_049516015.1 Isosphaeraceae bacterium
TGTATTGGTCACAACACTATTGAAAAGTCGCAAAACTGAAGGGCAAAAGTCTGGGTTTGCTCAGTATATGAAACTTTCCATATGACCCAGGTTCGCTATTGTGATGCGTAAGCCCTGCCTTCCTCTTCGGCGAGCGTGCCCAGACGCTCTTCGCCCAGAACGACCCCACCTACCAGAATTCCGACAGTTCCTGGAATTCATACCACTGGTTCGACACAATGGTCACCACCTATTTCCCGCCCAATGTCAGCCAGGCAAGCTCGAGCATAACCAACCTCGGCACGGCCGTCCCCACCGATGCCGAAAGCCGTCGCCCCGGTGGGGTTAACTTTGCCTTCTGCGATGGCTCCGTCCACTTCATCAAGAATTCGATCAATTCGTGGCCATTCCAGCCGGGGCCGCCGCCGAATCCGAAAAACTTCGACGGTGCATCCCTGCCGGTGGGGGTGAGTTACAGTTACGCGAACTACATCTTCTCCGCCGCGCAGGGAACGCAGTTCGGCGTCTACCAGGCGCTTTCCACCCGGGCCGGCGGCGAAGTCATCAGCGCCGATCAATACTGATTCGAGTCTGACTGCGTCATGCCGCGATTCTTCACTTGCCCAAGGCCGATGGAGCGGGGAAACCGTCATGGTTCAAACTCGCTCCATCCGCCGGCGGAATATCAGAGCGAATCACTCATGCCAAAGAGCTTTCTTGCGATCCTACTTGCCGCAGCAGGTCTTATTGCGGGTTGCGGCAGTCCCGAGCTGAGTTCCCAGGTGCTCAAGGGAACCCATAGCGGCAGGTCTATCCGACTGCCCGAGGACAAGGGTTACGTCGAGCTGGTGAATGAACCGATCGTGACTGATCGACGCAACCCCCAGCCGACCTCAATCGTGGCCTATTTCTTTCAAACCGACGGGAAGTCTGCCATGAGCCCGAGCCCGACCGATGTCAGCTTCCAGATCGACTCGGACGCAAGGTCGAGGCAGAGGGACAAATCTGCCGCCAGCTCTTCGACTCTTCCCTTTGAGCGCGGAGCCCAAAGCCGACGACCCCGCCGGCGCGAGCCGGTTCGGATCCAAGACTGGCCCGTACGCCCTTACCGCCGTTCGTGGCACCTTGAAGGCCAAGATCAACGGCCAGGACGTCTCGACCGCGTTCATAGGCGCTCGCTGAACGAAGCCGGCAATCGAGGTGTGCGGAAGACGGTGACCCCCGGGTTGGATGACGACACCCAGGCCGAGATTCTCTCGGGTCTTCAGGGAGGCGAGATTATCGTCAAGGCGTTCGCCACCTGGCTCACGGACGGACAGCCCATAACAGGTACCGAACCGGAAGTCAGCAAGGCGAAACCTCGACGACTCTGCCGCTTGAATGAAGAGGATCTCTGCCGTCGATGCTTGATGGAGAGAGCACTACATGGTCTACCGGGCATTGAGCGTCCAGTATGGCCCGGGGCCAAACGCGATACCGAACCGGCTGATCGAGGGCGAGAGCAGGTTTTGGCGGTGGCCCGGGGAGTTCATCCAGCCCTGGGCAACAGCGGTGGCATCGGCGTAGTTCCAGCCGCAATTCTGCACCCCGCAAGGATTGACGTGATGACCAATCCCCCGGTGGCATTGCGCTGAGTTGTTCTGGCTGGCCCACGACGACAACTCCGGGTCATAAGCCACCGGATGCAAGCCGGCCGCAGCGCGAAGGCGGTTGAGGATCGATGCGAATCCATAGGGATCTGAACCGCTACAGTCGCAACCGGCCGCCGGTACGGCGGTGGGAGCGGGCATTGCGACCGCGGGAGCGCAGGCAGTCGTGGCGTTTCGATGCTGGCGGATGCGACTGACCAGCCGGCACAGAGGTCCGCCCGACGGCTCCTGCGCCTGCAAAGTCGTGGTTGCGGAGATCAGGATCAAGATCATTGCGATCGCAGTATGGCGAGTGGTCGAGCTCATCATTGGCACCCCGGTTAGTTCGAGGGATGAGGATTCGAAGACGGATTCTCACAGGCTCCGCTCAGGGCTTATCAACCCGGAGCAAACAGCGATGTTGCTTTGTGCCAAGCGGGCTGGAGAGTTGGATCGTTCGAGTATTATCAGTGAATCGGAGAACTCGGGATTCCTGGACCTGAGCCAATCCCAAGAGGAGAGGACGCTATCAGTCCCGGACCCGATAATCGCATGATGGCAATCCGCGTGCCAAATTGGATAATATGGAGGATATGGGGTACTTTCGTGAGATTGCGTGACGACGGACGGGATCATGCCGGTTGGGAAGCCGAGATGTGGGGGTATTTGCCATCTCTGCGCGCTCAGAATTACAAGTCAAGTTGGCAAAAGGGTAAAAACCCGGAAAGCCTGGTCATCTCCCTGAAATGTCCGGAGAGCTGCGAAGGAGTCAGTCACGTAGTGCGTTCATAATTTCGAGGCGAAGCTCCGAGACGAGCTCTTCGAGCCATTAAAGTGACTTCTCGTCGAGTTAGCCGTTCACAAGGCTCAACACTGGCAAGCCGAAGCGCCGGGACGACTTCCCGAGGGCTCCGAAGGCTTCATTGCGATCAGGACTGGCCGCGTAGTCACCCCATAAAGTTGATCAGCTGACCTTCGACGCCCGAATTTCATCCGGGCTGTGGTTTTTGCTGAGCCGAAAGGGTTGGCCGCATCTGGCCAGCAGCAGACCGGTGAGGAGACCTGTTCTACGGAACGTAACTACTTAATAGGCAAATGGTTAATTTCCAGAATCGAAGCCAGCTTGGCGTGCAACTAACGTCTTGTCCTCTCGACCTTCGGTCTGTGGCGTCACCGACTGTAAGTTGTTCTTTGCCGAGGGGTCTCAGGAAAATCATTCTGTCCCAATAATAAACGGCGTCCCCCGAATTACCCTTGTGGAGCGGTGCGAGTTCGGTGATTCCGCCGCCAACGACCACAAGATGTGTTGCCGAAGACGAGGGGTTCCGGGGTAACAGGAGACACAGCATGGTCTGCTCTATGGTCAAGAAGGGACTGATTGGTGCGGCGCTCGGTGCCGGGGCATTGTTCCTGGTTTTCGGCACTCACGCACCTAGCTACATGAAGACGGCCTATCATAAGGTCCGCCAGAACGCCAAGGACGCCGTTCCGATGCCGTTTGACATCGACCGGGCTCGGGAGGAAATTGCCGGCCTCGAACCGGCGATTCGCGACAACATCGAGAAGCTGGCGCGGGCCGAGGTCGATGTCGAGCACCTCGACCGCGAGATCGCCACCATCCGGACCAACATGGACGTCGAGAAGACGGCGCTCTTGACGCTGCGTGAGAGCTTGAAGACGGGTGAGTACCGGCTGGCCGGCCATAGCCGGGTCGCTTACACCGAGGACGAGGTCAAGGCCGACCTGGCCCGGCGCTACGACTCGTATAACAACGTCAAGAAGATTCTCGAGGCCAAGGAATCAACCCTGAAGGCCAAGCAGAGCGAGATCGTGGCGTTCCGCAAGCAGCTCGAGACCATGATGGCCCAGAAGAAGACCCTGAGCACCAAGCTCGATGAGATCGAGGCCCGGCTGCGGCAGATCGAGGCCACCCAGACCACCAACGAGTTCCAGCTCGACGACAGTGCCTTGGCCCGTGCCAAGGAGACCGTTTCCGACCTGGAAAAGCGGCTCGAGGTGATGGCCCGCAAGGCCGAGATGGAAGGCCGCTATGCCGAGACCGGCGTGCCGGTGATCCTCAATCCGACCCGTGACGTCGTTCATGAGATCGACAGCGCGTTCGGCCAGAGCACGCCGAGCTCAAGCACCAAGTCCGGCAAGAGTCTCTGATCCCGATCGGGCGGCAACTGAATGCGAGAGTCGAATCCGAATCGAATCGGTGACCGCTCTCTGGCTCTTTGGTCTGATGGCGAGGCCGACTGGACGCCCGGAATGACGGTGGTCGGTCGGCCTCGCGGCATCTTTTCTTTGCCTTTGCTCTATCGATTGAACTGGGACGGGCCCGCCGTCACGCCAATGGACGGAACCGCCGTGCCAATAGGGAAGACGCCGCAAGGCATCGCACGTGATCTGAAGCACGGCACGGGTTGAGTAGCGTTCGCAACCAAGCGTAAGATGGTGGAGAGTGGTATCCCCATGGTCAATCCGGGCGGCGAGTCAACCATGTTGGGACAATGGCGGATCGTTCTGCGGCAGGCCGAGGAGGCCGCGCGGGCTGGCCGATACGAAGAGGCCTTTGCCCTGGCCAGTCGGGCCGACGTCGCGGACCATAACCAGTCCGTGCAGTTCCGCGGCCGGCTGGGGCTGGATCTGCTTGCCCGAGCCAACCGGCGGGCCGCGGCCGACGACCAGGCCGGCGCGATCGAAGATCTGTACCTGGCCGAGCGCATCGGGGCTCCCCCCGATTCGCTGGCCGCAACTCGGCTGAGCCTGGCTGATCGCGCGGCTGACGAGATCCGTGCCGACCTCGACGCCGGCGAGCCAGCCCGGGTGCTGCAACGGATCGAAGAGCTGGCGCGGCACAAGATCAGCGGCCCGCCTCTACGGCGATATCGTGAGATCGCCGAAGCCTGGCACACCGCGGCCGCGGAAGCCCGTCGGGGTGAGTTTGGGCACGCGCACGAGCATCTCGACCGCGCCGAGCGGCTGGCCGGCGGTGCCGGAGTGATCGCGGCCCAGAACGCGGTGATCGCGGCCCGCCACGACCTGGACGCCAGGCAGAAGACGGCCACGCCCAAGGTCGAGGCCCTGTACACGACCCTGGCCGAGGGTAAATGGCCGCAGATCCTGGCGGCCGCCGAGGCCGTCTTGGTCGCGGTCCCCGAACACCCGGCGGCGCGGCAGGCGCGGGCCAAGGCCTGGCAGCAGATTGCCGCCATCGGTCCCGCGGGCGCGGCCCAGTGGCCCGCCCCGGGGGCCCGGACAGCCCAGGCGGCTACCCTCATGGGCCTGCATCCGGAACCCGAGAGTCCGACCGCCGGACCACCTCGCCCGATCCGTGGCGAGGCCAGGCCCGTGTCATCCCCTCCCTCCCCTCCCACGGGCACGGAAGCCGAGGGCATCGTCTGGCTGACTGCTAGCGGTGACGGCCCGGCCTCTTCACCCGGCACTCGCCCGGTTCCGGCCCGCAATCCGGCGTCTGCCCAGCCGCTGGCCCGATCCGAGGCGGCCGGCCCCAGGGGCCGATTCCTGCTTTGGGTCGATGCCGTGGGAGGCTATCTGGTTTGCCTTGACGATCGGATCGTCCTGGGCCGGGCCGGGCCGGACAGCCCAGCCGACGTTCCCCTGATGGGCGACCTCGCGCGCAATCACGCGTCCCTGGTTCGCAGTGGCGAGAGCTACATGCTCCAGGCCCACCACTCCTCGTTAGTCAATGGTAAACCCGTGGCCGACCAAGCCGTGCTTCGCGACGGCGATGTGATTCGGCTGGGCTCGACCGTGGAGCTGGAATTCCGCCAGCCCAGCCCCGTCAGCGCGACCGCCCGGCTGATCATTGTCAGCCGCCACCGCCTTCACCTGGCCGTCGACGGTGTGCTTCTGATGGCCGAGACCTGCATCGTGGGCGGAACCGGCCAGGCGCACATCCCGGCCCCAGCCCTCAAGGACCCGGTCGTCCTTTACCGCCAGGGCAACGCTCTCTGGTGCCGGGCCCCCGGCAGCTTCGACGTGGACGGCCGGACCTGCGCGGCCCGTGCCCCCTTGACATTGCAGTCCAGTGTCCTGGGCGATGGTTTTTCCTTTAGCCTGGAACCTCTCCGTTCGCATCCTGTCTAATAGACGCTGAAACGAGACAATGCGGACAGCCCCGTGGATGTGGAGTTGCAGAAGTGATGAGCGCGACGGCCAAACCACTGCCTGGCGCGAACATGGACGAGACGGCTATTCACCAGGCAAATGACCTTTCGGGTTCCGGGCCCGATCAGCCCACGGGAAATTCCGACATGCCCAACTCCAACCCAGCTCCTCAGGCTCAAGGCCGCTACACCTTCAGTTCGGGAGCCCGGCCGCTCGTCGGCTTCACGATCAAGCGGGCCATCGGCCGGGGGGGGTTCGGCGAGGTCTACTACGCCACGTCCGACTCAGGCAAGGAAGTCGCCCTCAAGCTGATCCTGCGTAACCTTGATGTCGAGCGCCGCGGCGTCAGCCAGTGCATGAACCTCAAGTGCCCGAATCTCCTGGCCATCCATGACCTGAAAAGCAACGACGCCGGCGACAGCTTCGTCGTCATGGAATACGTTGCCGGTCCCAGTCTGGCCAGCGTTCTCAAACAGTATCCGGAGGGGCTGCCGCTGCACGAGGTCCGACACTGGATCAAGGGGCTCGTCGAGGGAGTCGCCTATCTTCACGATCATGGCATCGTGCACCGCGACCTCAAGCCGGCCAACCTTTTCATGGAAGAGGGCATCGTTAAGATCGGCGACTATGGCCTGGCCAAGCTGATCACTCCCAGCCATGGCAGCGAGCACTCCGAGAGCATCGGCACCTGCCATTACATGGCGCCGGAGATCGGCTCGGGCAAGTACCACAAGCCGATCGACATCTACGCCATCGGGGTGATCCTCTACGAGATGATCACCGGGCATGTGCCGTTCGATGGCGAGACTGTCAACGAGGTGCTGATGAAGCACCTGACGACCCGGCCCGACATCTCGATGTTGCCCGAGCTGTACCGCACCATCGTGGCGCGGGCCTTGGCCAAGGACCCAAACCAGCGGCCCGCCCGGGTCTACGACCTGCTGCCGGCCGAGGACGCTCCCAGGACGCCCGAGGTCCGGATCATCGGCGAGGGCAGGCAGGGCTTGATCGCGGCCGGCGGAAACGCCGCGCCGCGGCCCGAGTCAGACGACGTCTTGCGGATCGAGGCTGAAGACCCGGTTTTCTACATCGGGCCGGACACCCGGCCTCCTCAGAGGCGGCAGACGGTCCAGGAGCGGATCCGGGCCAACTGGCAAGCCCTGCGGCAGCCGGCCACGTACCGGCGGCCAGCTCCACGGCAGGTGCCGCCCCGGGGTCGGGGCCAATCGCCGGCCCAACCCCAGCCGGTTGCAGGCAATCGCGCCGCGGCCCCAGTAGCTCCCCGGCGTGTCTCGGCACCCGCACCACCACCGGTCCCGGAGGCTCCGGTCTTTCCCAGCGGCCGGGTGCGCGTCGCCGAGCTGGCCGCCTCCATGGTTTGGGCCGCTCCGATCGTGGCCTTGCTGGTGCTACCCGCAACCGCGGCGCTGGGCATCAACATGGATAGCAACCCCCAGCAGGTTGCCTATCTCTACGGCATGGGTTTGATCGGTACCTGGGCCGCGTTGATTCCGAACAAGCTCTTCGAGAAGCGTTCGCTCGACATGTCATCGCGGCGACTGATCGCTCTGGTCGCCGGCCTGGTTGCCGGAGCCGTCGGAATTGTGCTGGGCCGTGCGCTGCAATTGGGGCTGCCGCTGCAACATTACTACTTCGGCAATTCCCAAGACCTCGACCCGCTCTACTTTGGAGCAATGTACGCGGCCAGTACCGGGTGGTACGGGTTGGCTTCCCGCGATCGCAAGAAGCGGTTCCGCCTTGTACCCATCGGCCTCACGGCCCTGCTGGCCGTCTTGCTCACCCCGCTCTGGCCGTACCAGCGGCCCGACGGCGTGGCCTTGGCCGCGCTCATCGCCTGCACGGTCCAGATTGTCAGCCCCTGGAGCGAGCAAGGCTCGCGCTACGCGAACTATGTCCGCTATGTTCAAAAGCAGAAACGCAAGGTCAAGACCGCCTGAGCACAACATTCTTCCTCTGGCATTGGACGCCGGGAGTGGACCGAAACGGGAGCGGATGCAATTATGAAAAGGCCCTTACTTTTCGTTCTCCTGGTCATGATGCTTGCATGGTTCGCGACCCGCTACGTCCGGGTCCACAATCCCCCGCACTTCAGCCCACTCACAGTGCAGCTTCGGGCTGCCGATCGAGCCCATCGCGACGCGCTCCGAGCCGCTCAGGAGGCGCGGGCCGAGGCGCACCGGGCCATCGCAGAGACTCGGGGCGAGCTCCGTCAGAGCCTTGACGAGGTCAACCAAGAGCTTCGCTGCGTCCTGCAAGAAGCCGACGACGAAGTTCGCGTGGCCGTTGACGGTATTCCCGTGCCGATCCTGCCGGGAACACGCGTAGTCGAGGCTCTGCCCCAACCCCCTGCCTCCCTTACTTTGCCTGAGTGTCCTCTGGCTGACGCCCCTGTCCAGCCCGCGCTCCCGCCCGGTCCACCGGCGCATCCCCCAGGCTTTCCTGGGCTGCTTGAGCATCCGCAGGTTCCGCCACCGCCGCCCCCTGCCCGACCCCGACAGCAACCACCGAATTCCGTCAACCCGAAAGAGACGCGCCTGCTCACCGGGCTGATCTCCGCCACCGAGGAGAGGGCCAAGGACGAAGCGCGCAAGCAGCTCGAGAAGGAAGTTACCGACTGGCTCGAGCTGTCGGGCGTGCCCCGATCCTGGAAACCCTCGACACAGCAAATCGACGCCATGATCATTGAGACCACCGTGGAACCGGTCGTCAAGGACTACGGCACTCTCTACGTGGCCAAGCTCCGCTTGGATGTGTCTCCCGATCAGCGGGCCATCTTCATCGAGAGCTATAAGCGTCAACTCGTTCACCGGCGCATGGTGCTGCTCGGCGGCACCCTTGGCTTCGTCCTGATCTGCCTGGGGGCCATCTCCGGCTACATCCGCGCCGATGAGGTCACCAAGGGCTACTACACCAACCGGTTGCGACTGCTGGCCGCCGGGGGTGTGGGTGCGGCGGGCGTGGTGATTTACCAGATGTTGACATGAACTCGGGGAGGGCATCCGCCGACCTCGTTTTGGAGAGGATAGATAGGCAAACGCCCCGGGACGCGTTTAGAATTCATGCAGGGGAATGACCGCGGCGCCTGGACCCGAAACGGGGCGGACTTTATCGATGGCCACGACCGACACCGACGTTCTTCTGGTCCGGCAGGTGCGCGCTGGCGATGCTGAGGCCTGGCGGCAGCTCATCGAGCGGTTCGAGGGGCGGCTGCTGGCGTTTGTCGATAGCCGGCTCCGCGATCGAGCGGCCAGCGAGGACGTGGTCCAGGAAACGTTCATCGGGTTCCTGACCAGCCTGCCCCACTACGACGAGAAACGAGACATGGAGGCCTATCTCTTCTCGATCGCTGCTCACAAGCTGACCGATCACCTGCGCAAGCAGGGCCGGCGGCCCATCGACCAGTTCGGCTCCGACGACCACGGCCGTCCGCTCGACGAGGTGCCCGGCGGCGCGCGGGCCGCGTCGAGCATCGCCCGTAGCGGCGAGCGCCGCAAGGCCGAGGAGCAACTGCTCGGCGAATCCATGGGCCAGCTCGTCCGCGAATGGCTGGCGCGGGAAGATTACGACCGCATCCGCTGCCTGGAGCTGCTGGTCGTCAAGGGCTGGGCCAACAAGGATGTCGCCAGGTTCTTGAATATCACCGAGCAAGCCGTGGCCAGCTACAAGTTCCAGACCATCGCCCGGCTCAAGGAGATGGCCCGCCGCGCAGGCCTGAGCCTCGACGAACTGGCAGGAGATTGACTCACGATGAAGGGCGATGCCAGAGGGAAGCCGCAGCAGCCTCGGCACCACGATCATCACGACCCGCAGGCGCAGCACGCGGCGCCTCCACCGATCGATGATCAGATGCTCCGCAATTACCTGGCGGACAGCCTGCCTCCCGAAGACTTGGCGCGGGTGGAAAAGGCCCTCCGCGACTCGGCCGATCTTCGCGCCCGGCTCGAAGACGTCCGCAGCAACCGCGAAGACTTCCAGCTTCACACGCTGGGGAGCATCTGGCACCGCACCCGGCTGACCTGCCCGAGCCGCCAGCAGCTTGGCAGCTACCTGCTCGACGCCCTTGATCCTGAGCTGGCTGCGTACATCAAGTTCCACATCGACGTGGTTGAATGTCCATACTGCCAGGCCAACTTCGCTGACCTCGGGCATCGCCAGTCGGGACCTCCGTCGGAAACGACCACCGGTCGGCGGGACCGGATTTTCAAGGTGGTTCAGGATCTGCTGGGCGAGGATCGCAGGGGGAGTTGACGCCGGTCCGACAGCCGGGCGATCAAGGCTGAGCGCCGTCCTTTGTGGTAACGATCTACGCGGGCTGAAGCCCGGTAGCTTTCCGGTGAGAGGGCAGTGGTGATCACGAGGCAGAATGGTGCGGTCCCGCAGCCCCCGATCCGACCTGCTCGGGGCTGGCGCCCACCTTGCCAGGCCCAGTCTTTTCGATCCCATAGTCGCTGGGTGCAGGTGATTCTGGGCGCGCCTCGGGCTTGCTCGAGAACTGGATGTTACCAATGACGGGCTCTTCTTCCGTGGCAATCCGCGACCAGCCATTCCGATCGACGGCTTTGGTGGCCGGCCCGAGCACTCCTTTGCCCCACGGCACGATCCAGGCTGCACCGCTGACATCAAGCTGGTTTCCCTTGCCCTTCCATTGCAGCGTCTGCGGATTCGAGGGAGTTTCGGGCGTGATTGTTTCCCAGCCGACCAGCGCATTGGTTTGAACCGCGCATCCCGTGACCTCGACGTGAAGCGGATATTGCGGGGAGAAGCCGGCAAGCTGGAGCAGACCCGAGCCGGCGACCGTACAGTGTCTGAGGATCAGCCGCCGCGTCGAGCCCCTGGAGTTGCCGCTCATGAACTGCATCTTGAGTCCCCAGCCGGCTGATGGATCGGCTACGCGTCGTGTGGCCGGCATGATTATGGTCTGCTTGACCAGCATCGTCGAGCCGCCGATGGCGTGAACCTCGAGAGCCGTCTGAAAACCCTTAAACCAGCAGTTCTCGATCGTCAGGTTGTTTCCATCCGCGACGAGCGCGCGCGTGCCGGTCACTTTAGTTCCGTTCAGCACCTCGAAGTTACAATAGCAAATCTGCGCTGGGCCTCCGCCCAGGATGATGGGCGCGGGGGTGGGACTAGCAGTGCTGCCAGGAGGGGGATCGAGATATCTGGCCTCGACGGTCAGGCCCTCCAGGGTCAGGTTCATGTCCGGGCCGACGGTCAAGAATGGCTTTTGCCCCTTGAGCTCCACGATCAGCACCAGCTTGACCCCCAGGGCGGCGCGAAGCTTCAGCCACCCGGTGCTAACCAAGTTGATAAGTTGCTCTCTTGCGGGCAGCGGCAGCGGTTCGCGATTATGCAGGACGACCCAGCCTCCGATGGCCGTCTCCATGGCCTGGAAAAGATCCTCGACAGGTTTTCCCTCGCCGTCGTCTGTAAGCACCGTGATTGCGGGTCCTGGTCTCCCCTTCGGATCGACCGTTTCCCTATCGGTGCCGCCGGTGCTATTCACTGGCCGGGGGGGCTGGCCTGACGTGATGAAAACTTGGCCTTGTGCCGATTTCTCGTTCATCCGGGATTTGTTGCGCATTTTGTCTTGGTGTAAGCCTGTTTTCGCAGGGATTGAACCGATACTCCCAACTTCTCTCGG
>JBEKTN010000283.1:0-11382 GCA_049516015.1 Isosphaeraceae bacterium
GTTGCGTTGCTGCGTCAATCGCGGTCGGCCCTTCGGCGATCCTAACTGGGTCACGGACACGGCCAAGCGATTGGGGCTCGAATGCACGGTTCGGCCCCGTGGAAGACCGAAGAAACAATCGTGGGCTTGCCACGTTTACTTGTACTCTCTGTTCTACTAACGTTCAAAATCTTCGAGGCGTACGCAGATTTCCTAACGCTTGATTGACACGGAGGTTGTAGGAAGCGCCGAAATTTCGGCGCTCATCGTTCATTCGTGCAGTCATGCGCTTGCGGCTTGGCCGCGCTGGGTTCTCCAGATCTGATTCTCCAGATTTGGTGGCTGTCACCTTTCACCTCTCCAGCGCACGTCCTCGCGCACCGAATTGCCGATTTCTTTTCGCTCCGATCAACGACCGAAGACCACCGCCCCGAGTCAGGGATTGACCATGGTGTTCCCGCAATGCGCCGGAGCGACAAGCCTGAATCGCCTGTCCTCCGCTCCCCCACCTCCTGCGATATTAGTGACGTCCCGTTTTCCCTCCTCGTCCCGTTTTCCCACCTCCTGCGATATCAGTGATGTCCCGTTTTCCCTCCTTGAAACTCAATCCGAACCTCTCTGTTCTTCGCCCCCTCTTCACATCCTTCCTGACGCTGCAACGGCTCCGCTGTTAGCCCTCGCTGGTAGGGCCCTCCCCGTGGCGGCCGACATCCTCGTGGGTTGAATCGCCCCGCGGGCGAGCGGGTTGGGCGAGCTGATTTCGGTTTACCAAAAGTAAGTATTGACAGTCCCAAATAGAGTCATTAGGATTCTTCTGTCGTCTGTTTTTTAGAAGGGGCAATCAGGAATTCGGAGGGCTTACGTGGGTAAACTCCGGCGCCGACGGAGGAGATCGCGGCCGATCGCTCAGGGTGAAGGCCATCGCATTTCGGGTCAGACCTCCGCGGCGTCGACACCGGAGTCCGGGCCAGCGCCGCGCCTAATGGGCATCGGGCAGAAGGCCGTCGTCGCGATTCTCCTGACGGTGCTTCTGGTCCCGCCGCTGGCGGGGTTCTACAGCTACTTTTCAGGCATCCCTCTGCACCTCCTGGCGTCCAGCAAGGAAAAGGAAGCAGAAAAGGCCCCGGACACTGCCGCCCCAGCGAGCGTCTCGCTGGTCTCTGGCCAAGCCCATACTCTGCAGGTCCCGGAGGAAGTTTGCGCAGCGCTTGGAATCCGCAAGGGCGAACGGGACTTGGTCGAGGTTGCAAAACCCCCGACCACGATGAGGCCGCTCGTACTTCCCGGCTCCACAGCGCTCGACCCGAGCCGTCTGGCCCGCATCCGCGCTCGGTTCGCTCCGGCGCGCGTTGTCAAGCTGGCCGAGCGCTGGGATTACAACCGCAAGACCGGCCAAACGGAAGCACGAGAGCTGAGACCGGGTGACAGGGTCTCCAAGGGCGATCTCCTGGGGGTCTTCTACAGTCTGGATGTGGGATCCAAGAAGAATGATCTCCTGGATGCTCTGGTGCAACTGGAGCTGGACCAGGAGATCCTCGACGAGGCCCAGAAACACGTGGAAGCGGTTCCGCAAGTCTTCATGCTCAGTACGTTTCGTGGCGTGCAGGGAGATCGCAACGCCATCAACCGGGCCCTCAACAACCTCAAACTGTGGGACATCCCCCGGGACGAGATCGACGCCCTTCATGCCGAGGCCAAGAAGATCAGTGCCGACAAGGACGCGTGGCTCAAGACCCCGGAAGGACGCTGGGTCAACCGCGAGAAACAAGCAGCGGCGGGCAAGGCTGATCCTGGCAAGGACATGGAGAATGAGGACCCCTGGGGCCGGGTGACCTTGCGCGCGCCGTTCGACGGCGTCATCGTCGAACGCAACGTCCACATGGACGAGATGGTGGTGGACAACACGGTCAACCTGTTTCAGATCGCCGACGTGAGCCGGCTGCTGGTCACCGCCAACTGCCCCGAGGATCAATTGCCGAGCTTGGAATCCCTCGGCTCCGGCGAAAAGCGGTGGACCATGCGAACGGTGGGCGCCTCGACGGCCACGGGACTTGCCGGAACCATCGTTGAGATCGGCTATATCATCGACCCAAATCAGCACACCGCGATCATCAAGGGGTATGTCGAGAACCCTGGAGAGCGGATCCGGGGGGGACAATTCGTCTCCGCCACGGTGAACATCCCGCCGCCGGACGACGTGGTCGAGATTCCTGTCGATGCCTTGGCGGACGACGGCAGGCAGAGCCTGGTATTCGTCCAACCCGATGCAGCCCGGCACCAGTTCACGATGCGGCGCGTCCAGGTGACGCATCGCTTCGACCGCACGGTCTTCGTGCGATCCACCCCGATTCCCAAGGAAGAGCAACTGACGGCCCAGGAGAAGGAAGAGGGGCTGATGCCCAAAGAGCCATTGCGGCCGGGCGAGCGCGTCCTCCAGGCCGCGACAGTGGAACTCAAAGCCGTCGGGCAAGACCTCGAGACGCGACCGAAGATTAAATCAAGCGATCTGCTGGCAAAGGCCAGAGCACGATCGGTCACGGAGCTCGAGACGCGACCGGAGAAGAAGCTAAATCGGGCAAGGGCTGAGGTTGGTAAAGGGTGGTGAGTAGCCAGTGGTCAGGGACCACGAAACGGCAAGGTCAACATGATTCGCAAGCTCATCGCGTGGGCGCTTGATAATCCGATCGTGGTCATTCTGCTGGCCGTGTTCCTGGCGGTGATCGGCGTCTATTCCTTCCTGAACATCAACGTCGAGGCCTACCCGGACCCTGCGCCGGCCATCGTTGAGGTCATCGCGCTGTTCCCCGGCGCGTCGGCCGAGGAGGTCGAACGGCAGGTCACCATCCCCCTGGAAGTGACGTTCTCAAACATGCCCGGCTTGAAAACGATCAACAGCAAATCGCTGTTCGGGCTCAGCGACCTCAAGATGAACTGGCACTACGGCAGCGCGTACACCTACTATACGGCTCGGCAGGAAGTCATCAACCGCATGGCCACGATTACCCAGCCGCTGCCGCCCGGCGTGACCCCCGCCATCTCGCCGGAGTCTCCCACGGGCGAAATCTACCGCTATGTCTTGAATTCCCCCAAGGATGCTGCTGGCAAGGAGCTCTACACGCTCAACGACCTCAAGGCGTTGCAGGATTGGGTGCTGGAACGCGATTTCCGGAGGGTGCCGCGCATCGTGGACATCGCCAGCTTCGGCGGTACGGTGCGGCGGTACGAGGTCCAGCCCGACCCTGATCGCCTCCGCCGTTACGGCATCACGCTGCCCCAGCTCCAGACGACGCTGATCAACGCCAACGCCACGGTGGGCGGCGACTACGTTACGCAGGGCCAGCTTGCCATGACGGCGCGGAGTGTCGGACTGTTTGGCGGCGGCCTGGACCCCGTGAACAAGGTCCTGGGGCTGAACAGCCCCGCCGCGGCCGCTTCCATCCTCCGCTCTGAGGAAGTCCGCAGAATCAAGGAAATCCGCAACCTGGTCATCACCTCGGTCAACAACCAACCGATCCGCGTCGACGACATGGTCGAGGGGGGACGGCTGCTCCCAGACCAGGTGCCCGGCGAAAAGGGCGTGGTCGTCAGCAACCGGACTCGGCTGGGGCGGATCGGTTACTACAGCGCCAAATTCCCAAGGCCGTCCGGCTCTGCTCTCACCCTCAAAGACGTCGGTGTCGACGAGGACGACAAGGTTCAGTGCATCGTGCTTATGTGGAAGGATATGGATACGACGCCCGCCCTCAGGGATGTCAAGGCCAAGTTCGCGGAGCTCAACGACCCAACCTCCGGCCGGCTGTTGCCCGGGGTGCAGATGGAGACCTACTACGACCGCTCGGACTTGTTCAAGATCACCACCGAGACCGTGGTCGAGAACCTGTGCCTCGGCGTCCTGCTCGTCGTCTCGATCCTGTTCATGTTCGTGAACAACATCAAGACGGCGATCATTGTGGCCATCAATATTCCCCTGGCGCTCCTGTTCGCCTTCTCGATGCTTTTCGTGCGGGGCAAGTCGGCGAACCTGCTGTCGATCGGAGCGGTCGATTTCGGCATCATCGTCGATTCGTCGGTCGTCGTCGTCGAGAACATCTATCGCAACCTGGCCGCAGGCAATTACCCCGACCTGCCGATCAAACAGCGGATCCTGCGCTTCACGCAGGAGATCGACCAGGCGGTGTTGTTTGCCATCCTGACCATGGTGTTCGCGTTCGTGCCGCTCTTTGCCATGAGCGGCGCGGAGGGACAGCTCTTCGGGCCCATGGCGCAGACCTATGCGTTCTCCCTGGTGGCCGCCTTCATCCTGGCCATAACGCTCTGCCCGGTGTTGTGCATGCTGATGTTCAAACATTTTAAGCCCGTCAAGGAGAACATCCTCGTCCGTGCGCTCAAGTTCCGCTACCTCTGGAAACTCCAGCTCTGCCTCAGGTATCCCAAGACGACCTGCCTTGTGATGGCCTTTCTGATTGGCGGCACGTGCTGCTTGATCCCGCAGATTGGCCGTGAATTCATGCCCGAGCTGGAGGAGGGCAATCTCTATCTCCGCGGAATCGGCGAGCTCAATATGAACCTGGAGCACCAGGTGGGGCTCGCCAAGAGGGCGCGGGCCACCCTGGCAAGCTACCCGGAGGTGGAGTCGATCATTACCATGAGCGGCCGGCCCGACGACGGCACGGACACGGAAGGCTATTACAGCGGCGAGTACCACGTGTCGTTGCGGCCGCAGCAAGACTGGCCCAAGGTCGCGGAGGCGACCGGCTGGCGACGGTGGATCTGGGGAGCGAAGCGCGCGAGAACGAAACGAGAAGTCATCGAGGCGATGAACGCCGACCTGGAGCGCGACATTCCCGGCGTGGTGTGGAACTTCTCGCAGAACATCCGTGACAACGTGATGGAGGCACTCTCAGGGATCAAGGGGGACAATTCCCTCAAAATCTTCGGCCCGGACCTCGACCAGTTGGAGCTGCTGGCCGAGAAGGCCAAGAACATCATGCAGGACATCCCGGGCATTGCCAACGTGGGCATCTTCCATGCCCGCGGGGCAATGCACCTGGAGTTCCGCGCCGATCCGGACAAGTGCCAGAAGTGGGGCGTCTCGACGGCGGACGTCAACAACGTGGTCAGCAGTGCCATGGCCGCCTCGCCCCAGTCCAGCATGGTCGAAGGGGAGAAGCTGTTCGACATCGCCGTCCGCTGGCCCAAGTGGCGGCGGAACGATGAGAGCTCGATCCTGGACATCCCGGTGGACATCATCAACAACCAGGTGGTCCTGGCACAAGGCTCGAGCATGACGCCCAACGCGAAAGGGCATGCCCTGCCTCCTCCCGCGGTGGTCGGCAGCCTGGCCGACACCTCCAACCCGATCAGCAGCACCCCCCGACTGCGGCTCCGCGACCTGGTCACGCCGTTGGGCAAGGACTTTGTGTTGGACCCCAACGGCTCGTTCGTCCGCACCGGCGCCTCGACCATCTACCGCTCGAACGGCAAGCGAATGATCGCCATCAAGTTCAGCGTCCGGGGGCGCGACCTGGGCAGCGCGGTGGACGAGGCCAAGGCGAAGACCAAGGACCTCTGGCAGGTTCCCTACCATCCGGTCTGGAGCGGCGAGTTCGAGCAGATGGAGGAAGCCAACGGCCGGCTCATGTGGATCATTCCCCTGTCGCTGGCCCTGATCATGATCATGCAGTACTCGCATTTCCGTTCGTTCCTGGACACGATCGTCATCATGACGAACGTCTTCGACGTGTTCGTGGGGGGTGTCTGGTCGCTGTACCTGACCAATACCAATTTCAGTGTCTCGGCGGCCATGGGCTTCGTCTCCCTGTTCGGAATCGCCCACATGGAGGGCTTGCTCCTGATCTCGTACTTCAACGCCCTCCGGGCCCAGGGACTGCCCTTGCACGACGCCATCATCCAGGGCTCGCTCAAGCGGGTGCGGCCGGTCATGATCACCGCGATGACGGCCATCCTGGGCCTTTTGCCCGCGGCCGTTTCGACGAAGATGGGCGCCCAAACGGCACAGCCATTGGCCATCGTGGTGGTCGGCGGCATGACCGTCACGCTTTTCCTGGACCGCTACCTGATGCCCGTCCTTTACAGCTTCTACGGTCACCGTGAACCGCCGGAAGGGAGCGGGTCAATGGCCCACTAACCATGCTCGACAAGATCATCAGCGGCGGCCAGACCGGTGCCGACCAAGCCGCGTGGCCGGCCGCCAAGGCATTCGGCGTCCCGACCGGCGGTTGGATGCCCAAAGGTTTTCTGACCGAAGACGGTCCTCACCCCGAGCTCGCCGAACGCTATGGCGCGGCGGAGATGCCAACCGACAGCCAGCCCGCTCGGACCGAACAGAACGTCCAGGACTCTGACGCGACCCTCTGGTTCGGCGAGACGACGACCGCCGCGGCTCAGGCGACGGTCGGGGCGTGTCACAGGTTTGGCAAGCCGTGCATGCCGGTCTACCCGGGCGCGTCCTTCGAGCCGTCACACGTCGCAGCGTGGATCGCGGAGAACAAGATCAGAACGCTGAACGTGGCTGGCAACCGCGAGGGAGAGGAGTCCGGGATCGGGGATCGAGTGGAACGGTTCCTCGGCGAGGTCCTGCAACAGCTCGGCCACGAACGGGCCTGATCCCCCTGCCCCATTGCGGCTCACGGCAAGACCCTGTGGCCCCGTTCTCCGACCAGGAATGGCGAGGCACCCCAGTTCCCCAGGCCGCGACTTCCAGCGTGCGCCTCGGCCATCATATCCGCACCATCGCCGCAAAGAATCAGCCCGAATTCCTCAAGGAGCCGGCCCGAATTGCCGATAGCGGTGTGTGTAGGCACGACGGCAAGGAGGCGAAACGCATGGGACGCGATGCGACAGGACGACGACAAGGCAGTGTGTCAGGCCACGAGGGTGATTCGCCCGCCAGTCCGATCACTGTCAAAGTCACTCTCCACCTCACCGTCGGGACGGCTCAGCGTCTCGGCGTCGAGTCTGCAATGCGGCGGATCTCTCAATCGGCCATCGCCGAGGAGGTTCTGGCGGCTTACCTGAGCCGCTGGCAGCTCCCCGCCGTGGTGGGCTCGGATCGGCTCGAAGCGGGTTGAGATGACGGATCGCGGAGGCTAGCCCTCCCAGCAGCGGAGGCCACGGCCAGCGCTGTCCCAGTCGAGGGGATCGACTCCAGGTGTCCCCTCGGCCGGCGGACTCCCTTCCGTGACCGCTCGACAACACGTCCAGAGTACGTGAACCGTGATCGGTGGGTCGCCGCGGATATCTCGGGCAAGCACCGGAAAGTTCCAGTAACGTTCCAAACCGGGCGAGTGGCCATAATCACTTGTCTACCCCACCTCTCGCGGCCTCGGGGTACGGAGATCCTGAAATGTCAACACGTCTGTTGGCGCTGGCCTGTGTGATCTCGCTGGCGGGCGGTTGCCACACACCGCCCCTGCAGTCGATCGATGAGACCGTGGCCCAGCTTGCCTCGCATCCGTTTGACGTGGCGCCTGCCCCCGCTCCCAAACCTGCCGAAGACCAGCCGCCCAGGGCTGGCGGCTTGCCCGATGCCACGGTTCCCAGCCAGGAAGTCCCTCGCCCCAAGCCGCCCCCGGGGGGCGCCCCCAGCCCGTTCGGTGGCGCGCCGGCCCCCGCTCCGAAACCCGTCGACAACCGGCCACCCCAAGAAGGCGCACCGCAGGGGGCCGCAACCCCAGGCCGGGAGGTGTCGGGCTCGAGGCCGCTCCGCGACAACGTCATCCAGGCCTCCTTCACTCAGGTCGAGGGAGCCACCCCTGGCCAGGGCACTCAACCGCTGCGGAAGTTCGAGCTGCGAATTCCCAGGGAAGTTCCGGGGTCGGAAACGCCGCTCGTCAGGCTGCCCGCCGAGCGTGCCCAGCGGAAAGAAGCCGTCGCTCGGGTGTATCCGCAACTGCCGCCGCTGTCCGAGGAGCCCGTGCCGCTGCCTGGCCCGAACGGCCAGCCGTACACGCTCGCGGAACTCCAGCGACTTGCGGCCGCCAACAGTCCGGCACTGCGCCAGGCGGCCTCCGATGTCGAGGCGGCCAGGGGGCTCTTGATCCAGGCCGGCACTTATCCCAACCCGACGATCGGCTACGAGACTGGCCCCAACCCCAACAACACGGCCACCGGAGCGATGGGGTTCTTCATCGATCAAGTGATCAAGACGGGCGGCAAGCTGACCCTCGGGGCCGCAGCGGCCCAGATGAACTTGGTCAACGCACAACTGGCTTTGAGGCGGGCTCGCAGCGATCTGGCCACTGCGGTCCGGGGGGCTTACTACGGTGTCGTGGTCGCCCGGGAAACGGTCCGCGTCAATAAAGCCCTGGCCCGCTACACCGACGAGATTTACCGGCTCCAGGCCGACATGCTTGCGGGAGGGTTCGCCGCCAGCCACGAGCCGGCGGCCCTTCAGTCGCAAGCCTTCATCATCCGCCTCGGCTACGAGCAGGCCATCGCCAACTACCTGTATGCCTGGAAGCAGCTCGTCGCGGCCTTGGGCCTGCGGCAGTTGCCGCTGAGCGATGTCGAAGGGCAGGTCGATCGGCTCGTCCCATACTATGACTACGATGTCATCCTCGCCCATGTCCTCCGCAATCACACCGACGTCCTCACCGCCCGTAGCACCTTGCAGGGGGCTCGCTACAGCCTCAAGCTTGCCCAGAACACTCCCGTGCCCGACGTCGAGGTGCGTGCCGACGTGTGGAAAGAGACGACCATCATGCCGCTCCAGTACTACCACGCCATCAGTGTCGGTATCCCGCTTCCACTCTGGGACAAGAACAAGGGCAACATCCGCGCCGCCGCCTCCGCCCTGGTCCGAGCCGCCGAAGGACCGCACGCGGTCGAGGTAACCCTGACCACGGGACTGGCCGCGGCTTACGCCCCTTACAAGACCAACCTGGCTGCCGTGGAGTATTACCGCCGCAACATCCTGCCCCGTCAGGTGCAGTATTACCGGGGCGTCTTTGAACGGCGGAAGATCGACCCCAGCGCGGCGTTCGCCGACTTGGTGTCGGCCCAGCAGACCTTGGTCGCGGATGTCACCGCCTATCTGGGCGTACTGGGGTCGCTCTGGACATCGGTCGTAGGAGTAGCCGACTTTCTCCAGACCGACGATCTGTACCAACTGGGCAAGCCCCTCAAGCTGCCGGAACTGCCCGACTTCGACAAGCTGCACGATTGGCCGTGTCCTCACCCTGAGCTGGCGTCGCCGACGGTCAAGGTCCGGCACACTCCGGCTCCGGACGCACACGTGGGAGCGACGACCACTCCCGCGGCGACTACGCCTGGGGCACCAGGCCAACAGGTCGACAAGCCGGCGGAGACAAAGGCGGCCTACACACTCACGCACGCGGCTGATCCAGGCCGGTCGGCTGGTCACCCGGACCGAAGGCTGCCGTTCCTCGAGTCGCCCTTTTCCGCTTCGTTTTCCGTTAAAGCCATGCGGGAAAACTTCGCGACGCTCCTCGGAATTCTCGAGCCCCCCTTTGGCGCTTCGACTTCCGTGGCGGCTCCGCCCTTTGCGCAACCATCCGCACCTCTTGCATCGGACCTTTCGCGGCCCTACAGCGCGGCAAGCTTATAAGGAGTTCGTCATGATCAAAATGACACAATTGCTTCTGGCCGGCGCCGTCGCTTTAGCGCTCTCCGACGTGGGCCTGGCGCAAGACACTCCTCCGAAGCCGCCCGGCGGGGCATTCGCCGACTACGTATCGCCCTCCGACCTGGGCGCTGCGCAAGACACTCCCCCTACGGCCTTGCCCTTGCCAGGCGCGCCAGCCGCGGGCGGTGGCAGTGGCAGCGTTGAAGCGATTCTCCGGGCGCTACCCCACCCGCGCGACGTGCCGGCCTCAATGTTCGCGACGTCAACGCCGCGCACGTCGGCACCCATGCCCATCGATGCTCCCTATTTCGTCCGCGACCCGCTGCTCGACATCCCGCAGTGCCCGGCCCCGGGCTGGTTTGCTGGGGCGCAGCTTCAGGTCGTCAAGCCGACCCTCTTCAACCACTTGGGTCAAGTCGGGCAGTACACGCAGAAGCGCACTGGGACCTCGACTTCCGTGCAGCTTCCCAGCGCCCCACTCGATTGGACCGTTTCCCCCTACTTGTTTCTGGGTTTCCGCCTTCCCTCCGGGTTTGGCGATTTCGCGGTCGCTTACCGGTACCTGGCAACCGTGGGCAGCATGGGCGTCCGAGGTGCTGCGAATGGGCCCGCTATCCTGAGCAGCCGGCTCGCTTTCAACATGATCGACCTCGACTACAGCAGCCGCGAACTCAACTTCGGGCACGGGTGGGACATGAAGCCAACGCTTGGCTTGCGTATCCTGACCCTGTTTTTTGACTCACAGTCTGACCAGCCATTCGCCCTGGCGGCGGCCGGCAACGGCACTTTCCAAAAGCGAGAAACCAATAACCTCGTCGGCCTCGGCCCACATGCCGCGCTCGAGTTGAGCCGTCACTTGGGGAATTCGGGGTGGGCGCTATGGCTCCGGACCGATTTTACAGATGCCTTCGACTGGATCAACGATGGGGCTTTCACACGCTCCACGACGCTCGGTCCGGCCGGCCGGCCACTGGCCAGCCAAACATACGTCTTCGGCCACGAAGATACGCCAATCCTCAACGTCCAGGTGGGCGTCACTTGGAAACCGAAGCGCTACAGCGGCACACGATTGTTCCTGGGCTACCAGTACGAGCACTTTTGGGCCTTGCAAGCGATTAACACGTTCAGTAATGGCACCACCGCCTCGCTCGGCCAGCTCACGGACCAAGGAGTCGTCATGCAGGCCACCTTCAATTACTAACCCCGAGAATCGAAATCGATAAGCGCCAGCAGCCTCGCGGATCTCCATAGGCAGCTTGTCGCAGGCCCGGATCACGTCGCGCAACCCGGCGTCAAGCCGTGACAGGCAAGGACAATCGGTGCCTCCAGAATGCAGCGTATTTGCAGCGCACCAGCCCCCGGGAGACACACAATGAATTGGCTCTAAGGCGTGGGTTGAAAAGGTGACAGCCACGAAACTGACAAAGCTGGGATATCTTGGTAAAAAGCCGTGAATGTCACGACCGAGGCGACATTCTCCGGGGGGGATGGTTTTCCACGTGCTCAACCGAGGCGTGGGCCGGAGAGTGCTTTTCACCAACGGACGTAAGGGGCCACCCACGGTTCCTTGGTGCCAGAAAGTGGGTGGTCCTTTCCGCTCCACGTTGAGCGCCTCCGGCCACGAGCGAATGGTCAACGGTCGGGCGGAGGCCAGCAGGGAGAAACGGGGATTTGCCTAGCGCTCGCCAGTTGGTGCGCCGGTTCCGTGATCAAGCAGCCTTGCGAACCGGTTCTGGTAACCTGTGCTCCGGGAGCGTACGGTCCCGACGCCAAGTGTCGAGTTCACCGTTGCGCCG
>JBEKTN010000284.1:0-11355 GCA_049516015.1 Isosphaeraceae bacterium
GCGACAAGATCCTCCCCAAGTATGAAATCCTCATCCAACCTCAATCGATCTAACGGACCTCGGATCACGGAGAACCAAGATCGCGAATCAAGATGAAATTATTATCGGGGATTTCCCTTATGTGTCGTTCCCGGTGACCAAGGGCTGAAATTCTCGGAGAAGAACGGCCAGCCGCCAAATACCGGGAGTGACCACATAAACCCTCTTATGTGGTCGACCACATAATAACTCTGAGGATCAAAGTTGGGTGGAAGGCGGCATCGGCCCGTTCTGGCAGCTATGATGGCGGCTTGAACGCACTGGGAATGCCAGGCTGTGTTCGAGCCAGGTTCACGGCTCTTCCAATTTGTCATTGAGGACTCTGCTGATGCAACAGGCACAGACAAGTCGTCGACGGTTCCTCCAGACGGCCGGATCGGCGATTGCCGTTCGTACGTCATCACGTCGTCCGCGCTGGGCGCAGGGGCCAGGCTGGCCGCTAGCAAGCGGATCGTGATGGCGACGATCGGCTGCGGCGGCCAGGGAACGGGCGACATGCAGGGATTCCTGGGGTTTCCCCAGGTCCAGATGGTCGCGGTCTGCGATCCCGTGGCCAGCCACCGCGAGAATGCCAGGCGAATCGTCAACGAGCGGTACCACAACCAGGACTGCAAGGAGTACAACGACTTTCGCGAGGTCCTGGCGCGGCCCGACATCGACGCCGTCCTGATCGGCACGCCCGACCACTGGCACGCCCTGATCACGATCGAGGCTTGCAAGCACGGCAAGGACGTGTACTGCGAGAAGCCCGAATGCCTGACGATCAAGGAAGGCCGGGCGATGGTCCAGGCCGTCCACCGCTACGGCCGAGTTTTCTCGGGAGGCAGCCAGCGCGTGCTGGGTGATTACGGCGACTGGCCCCGGCTCGTCCGCGGCGGGGCGATGGGAGAGATCAAGGAGGTCTTCTGCGATTGCTGGGGACCTCGGGAGACTGCTACCTCGAGCCGCAATCGATTCCGCCTGGCGTCGACTGGGAGATGTGGCTGGGACCGGCGCCATGGCGGCCGTTTCACGATAGCCTCATCAACGGCGGCTTCCGGCCGTTTCGCGATTACTCGGGTGGCGGCATGACCGACTGGGGCGCCCACCGCTTCGGCGCGGCCATGTTCGCGGTCGCTGTGCACAAGACGGGCCCCGTCGAGGTGATCCCTCCCGACGGCAAGGAACCGAACAGCTCATGCTGCTGCAGGTCCTGGGACAGATCGGCGGGACGAAAGCCCTCGCCCTGATTCGCGAAGCCGTGGCCGGCGCCGATCCGAAACGTCGCGAAAGTGGCCGCCAGGCACTCTTCAACTGGCCAGATTCCACCGTGGCCGACGACCTCGCGAGCCTGGCCGAGAAGGCTCCCGACCGCGACCTGAAGATCCGTGCGATCCAGGCGCTGGCCCGGGTCGTCATCTTATCAGGCGCTCGCACGGACGACGCCAAACTCGCCCTCCTTGCCAGGGCCATCAAGCAGGCCCACCGCAACGAGGACCGACGATTGATTCTGGACCGGGTGCGCGAGGTTCACACGTTCCCCGCGGTCCGCTGCGCCGCCGGGTTCCTCGGCGCACCGAAGCTCGCCAGCCAGGCATGCGCCACCATCGCTGACCTGCTCCATCGCGAGGAGATTCGCAATCCCAACCAGGCCGAAGCCAACAAGATCCTGGACCGGGTCATCGCGACCAGCAAGGACAAGAGCCTGGTGGAACGGGTCAAAAGCTTCAAGTCCGCGCAGTAGCCACCCGGCCAGCGTCGGCGGTACTTGCCTGCCGGGTCAGGGCGGAGGGGAAATCGCTCACGCCTTGACCCGGTTCGCGACCGGCGACTCATTTTGAACCGGAATCTCACGATTCAACCGCGCAGTGCGGCTGGAGGCCGCTGCTCTTCAACCCGCTTTTTCTCTCGCCCCGGCCGGACCAGCCCGGCGGTGACGTCGATATCGAGCGCGGAGACCTCGCCTGCGGCCAGCTTGGCAAGAGCGATGCCGGCCATGGCCGCGTTGTCGGTGCAGAGGGACAAGGGCGGAATGAACAACTCCACGCCTCGTTCCCGGGCCATCACCGCGATCCTGTCACGGAAGGGGGTGTTCGCGGCCACGCCGCCGCCCACGCCCAGCCGTTTCAATCCGGACTTCTCGAGGGCCTGGCGAGTCTTGGCGACCAGGACGTCAATGACCGCTTCCTGGAAGCTGGCCGCGAGGTCCGCGACCAGGGCGGGTGAGGGTTGCACCACTCCCCGCTCCTCGTTCGGGCCGCGCAGGGCGTAAAGGACGGCAGTCTTCAGGCCCGAGAAGCTGAACACCGGGCGCTCGTCGTGCAGGAAGGAACGGGGAAAGGCGAAGGCGCGAGGATCCCCCGCGCGTGCCACGCGCTCGATCTCCGGTCCGCCCGGATAACCCAGGTTCAGCAGGCTGGCGACCTTGTCAAAAGCCTCTCCAGCCGCATCGTCCGTGGTCCCGCCCAGGAACTCGCAATCAAGTGGGCCGTGACAGTGGTAGAGGCTGGTGTGCCCGCCCGAGACGACCAGGCCGACGCAGGGGTAGACTTCCAGCTCGGGATTGGCGAGCTGGCAGGCGTAGAGATGGCCTTCCAGGTGATCGACCGCGATCAACGGCAGATCGAGCGCCAGGGCCAGGGTCTTCGCGGCGGTCAGGCCGACCACGAGCGCACCGACCAGGCCCGGCCGGGTTGCGACGGCGATCATTCCCAGGTCTTTGAGCGTGACCCCCGCCCGCCGCAAGGCCTCGTCGATCATCGGCAGCACCTGCTGCACGTGAGCCCTCGAGGCGATCTCGGGAACCACACCCCCAAAGCGCTGGTGCAGGCTCACCTGCGAGGCAACCACGCTGGAGAGCACCCGCGGCACCCCGGTCGCCGGCGGCCGCGGCCCCTCGAGCACCGCAGCCCCCGTCTCGTCGCAGGTTGTCTCGATGGCCAGGAAAATCAGGCGGGATGGGTCCATGGCCACGTTCTGAATCGGACTCGAGCAGGGGCTCTTTCTTATTAAATCGAAAGAGGCAGCCGACGCGCGCCATGAATCACGGCGAGCACATCGACCCGGTCAGGCAGAGTCCGATAAATGATACGGTAGGGCTTCTCGAAGATCTCGCGTACGTCCTCCGACGCATATTCCGGGACTATCGCCCCGGTATGAGGCAGATTCGCGAGTTGCTCCGATCGCCGCGTGATCCGATCAATCGTTCTTTGTGCATAGTACGGGGAATTCAGAGCAATGTGGGCGTATATCGCTTGAAGATGAGCGATCGCGGTATCTGTCCAGTTTACCGTCACTTCGACAACCCGAACTTGGCGCGAACCTCATCCACCGGCAAGACTCGACCTGCACGACTGTCCTCCAATCCAGCTTCGATCGTCTGCCGGACGTAAACTTCGTACATCAGGTCTTCCCAGGTCGCCTCGTCTGACAGCTGCTCCACCAGACGACGTGCTTCGTTCTTGATTCCTTGTGCGGGCACGATAAGCGTCTCCGGCATCTTCGAATTCGTTGAGCGCCTCGTCCTCTCGTTTTCACGCCGCCTTGGCTTTCTGCTCCTCCCCGATCTTGGCCTTGATCACCTCGAGGGCCTTGTCCAGCACCTTGTCCACGAACGGACCGGGGTCAGTATGGGGAGATCGAATCTTGAGCCGCGGCTTGTCCTTGTCGTCGGTCTTCGCCTTCTCCGCCTCCTTGGCTTTCTCTTTTTCCTTGTCCTTGTCCTTGTCCTTATCCTTATCCTTGTCGGCTTCCGGCTTGGGCTCGACGGTCTTGGGATGGCCCTTGGCGGCCGATTTCAGGTCGCGGTCGCGGCGGCCGACGAACCACTTGACATACTCGCTGGGCGTCAGCTTGACTTCCATGCCCGGGCTGGGAGACACGCCCCACTTGTCGGTGCTCTTGGAGTCGCGGAACCGGTGGATATTGTCGCCGTTGGGCCGGTGATAGCTGGCCACGGTCAGCTTGAGAACGCTGCTGCCGTCCTCCAGCTCGAGGATGTTCTGGACCGAACCCTTGCCGTAGGACCGCTGACCGATGATCGTCGCCCGGTGGTTATCCTGCAGCGCGGCCGAGACGATCTCCGACGCCGACGCCGAATTTTGGTTGATCAGCACGACCAGGGGCAGCTCCTCGTAAGGGCTGTCCTTCTGGGCCAGATAGGACTTGGGAATCGTGTTCCGCCCCTCGGTGCTGACGACCTTGCCCTTCTCCAGGAACAGGTCGGAAATCTCGACCGCTGCGCTCAGCAGGCCGCCGGGGTTGTCGCGGAGGTCAAGAATCAAGCCCTTGACTCCCTCTTCCTTGAGCTGGTCGAGCGCCTTGCGCAGCTCGTCGGCTGTGTTCTGGATGAAGCTCGAGATCCGCACGTAGCCGATCTTCTTATCCTTGTCGATGAGGAACTCCCACTGGTCGTTGGCGCCCCGGTGATCGCCGAGCACGCTGGGCACCTCGATGATGGCCCGACGGATGTTCACCGTCTCGGGCTGCTCGGTTCCCTCGTGAAGGACGTTCAGCTTGACATCCGTACCCGGGCGCCCCGTCAGCACATCCACGGCCTTGTCCGGGCTCATTCCCTCGGTGGACGTCCCGTCGATCTCCATGATCTGGTCGCCGGCCAGCACGCCGGCCTCGTACGCCGGGGTGCCCACCATGGGGGCGATGACCCGCAGCCGCCCCGTCTCCGCGTCGACGCCAACCTGGATGCCAATCCCGCCGAACTTGCCTTCGATCTGCTTGCGGAACTGTTTCCATTCGCTCGTATTGATAAACGAGGAGTGTTGATCCAGGCTCTGGAGCATTCCCTCCAGGGCATTCTCGAGCAACTCCCTGCGCGAGACCGGACGGACATAATTGGCTTCGACCTTTTCCACGGCATCGACGAAGAGCCCGTACAGCTCGAGCATCTCGTCCTTGGGCTTGGCCCCCTGCGTCGCCTGCCAGCAGAACAAGCTGAACGCCACGAGCATGGCCACGGCAAAGACGTTCCGTCTTGGAATCGACACGTCCCCCTCCTCGTTCCCGAAGTCACCCAGAACTCTGTTACCACCACCAGGGGCTCTGCCCAGCCGTTCACTTTCCGGGGCCTGGCGATTGTTGCTTATTCCAAAGTCTAGTCGAAACTTGGCGAAAGTGGCAAGCGCACTGGCAGAGGCAGCCGCCTCTGGAAACCTCCGGGGCACTTTCCGGCAGGTTCAATCGCGTGACCGGTGAGATCCGCGATTGGACCAGAACAAGGATCCCACCCCGGATTCGTCCATCATCCAATTGCCAAGGAATGGCGGGGCAGCGAAGGCCGCCAGCGTTATCATGTAATCTGCCAGCCTGATCCTGCGTGGTGATCCACCGGAGAGACAAAGTGCGTGGCTCGACGCTGGAGAAACAAGAGCGACGACAGGTAGACTCACGACGATTCGTAGTTCGATGATCTTCATGGCGATTTTCTGATTCAGAGCAATCGATGCGCATCATCGCCGGTGAATTTGGGGGTAGAAAGATCCTGCCCCCGCTGACCGAGACGACGCGACCGATCACCGACCGGGCCAAGCAGTCGCTCTTCGATACGCTGGGCGACCGGATCGATGGAGCCAACGTTCTGGACGCGTTCGCCGGAACAGGTTCGATGGGGCTGGAGTGCCTTTCGCGGGGTGCGCGCAGGGTCGTCTTCGTCGAGCGCGATCGCGGGGCCTTGCTCCACCTACGGAAAAACATCGTCGCGCTCGGCATCGAAGAGCGGAGCGTGGTTCTGCCGATCGACGCCTACCGGGCCATCCGCCATTCCGCACTCATGAACGACGGGGCCGAGCCGATCGACCTGGCGTTCATCGACCCTCCTTACGCCCATACCGAGCCCGGCCCCGAATACGCCCGGCTCCAGCGCATGCTCGCGGAGCTGGCCGCGAAAGCACTTGCGCCCGATGCCCTGATCAGCCTGCGACACCCCACCAGGGTCAGTATCGAACCACTCATTCCCCCCGGTCTCCACACCGCGCGTGAACTGACCTACGGCTCGATGCGGATCAGCTGGCTGATGCGCAAGCCGGATGGCTAGCACCGGTGAAGAAAGTGCGTCTCGGAGCCGCGGGCAAAATCGGCATCGGTCGACCTTGGGATTAGTCTCCTGATCCCCTTCGGGGACCGCCAACCGCTGTGAACACTACCGAGCTTACCACCCAACTTTGCCTATCTTGATGTTCCTTGGACGGCTGTCATTGCCACAAATGCTGCTTCAAGCGGTACATATCAGGGCCGACATGATCGAATACATCGGTATTCTGCGAGCAGTAGCTGTTCACAGTTCGCTCGGGCGTTTTAGGTGAGCGCCAACCCCACCAGTTCTGACGGAGCAGCTGCTCAGTAACGTCGATCGTGGAAAAGGGCCGACGGGGATCACCGGCACGCACTACATCGACGATCGCCTTGAGAAGCCCCATGTGCAGGTGGCCATACGACATGTAAACCTCCGACCACAAAGCAAGATCGGCGTGCCTCTCGAAACGCGCGACTCCAATGCTGAACCATCGTCGGAAGCATAGCTCTCATCGGGCGAATTGTCGAACGGTGGCGACCAGGGCGCTATCGGGACACGACTCTCGCCCCCGGCTCCGAAACCATGGCGATTGGACTTCTGCCGGGCTTGATCCTCAGAATTTGTACCATCGTTTGACTCCTCGAGCAGAAAGGGGACCTCGAGGTCGAGGTCCCCCGGGCGTTGATCCGCTGGAGGATTATTTCGTGGCCTCATCAAATACTATCACGATGAGATCGGGTCCCCGAAAGTTCAGATTCTCGTCGGCGGGTCGGGCTCGGAGCACTACGTCGCACGCCGGCATTTCCTGATCACGGTAATCTCGTCGCGACCCTACTTCAACTTTTCGTAACGCTTGATGTAGAGGCGTATCTCGCGCCGTGGTAGCCGCACGGTTGGATCGGCAGAAAAGGTGTGAAGCGCGGCGAGTAGAGTTGCTGCCGATGTCAGACGGACCCGATGAATCTCATCGAGCACCCACAAGACGCCATGCACTTCCATTGCATGCCGAGTTGCGAGTGCGCGAAGCTTACTGTCGCCGGTAAGCAGGATACAGCCGGGGTGACTCTCCGCAAGTGCGAAAGCAAATCCGTCGTGAACGGAGAGCTGTGGGATTTTCCGCAGCACTTCCCGCGCACGCAGAACCCTCTCGCCCGGAAGGTCCATGACTTTTAGACCGCTCTCAATGAGAGCTTTCTTCTGCGCAGCGGTGAACTTTAAGAGTTCCTCCTCGAATAGCGTGTTCGGAATCAGGAACTCATACGGAAGACGAAGGAAGGTGTCGAGCAGAGACACCTTCCTGAGATCAATCAGACAGTTACTGTCACTAACAACGATCCGCATCGGCACTCTGCGGCCCTTTCAGTCCGTTCTCGACCTCGGAGGCAGGCAGCCGGAGAAGTTCAGCGGCCTTGGTTAATGAGATCAGCCCTTCAGCAAGGGCGCGGTAACAAAGCCGTTCAAAGCGCCGTGCGCGCTCACGTTGTCCACGTTCTTGTTCACTCTCAAGCTCCTCCGGCTCCTTGGTTCGCCAGCCGCGCGCGATGGACTGGAATGCGTAAATCAGCGTTGACTGCTCGATGACATCGAGTTGCCGCAGCCGCATCAATAGTGCCACGCCGCTCACCCGGTATAGGCGTTTTAGATCAATCACCTCTTTATAGCCAAGTGCGTTGCGATGCTTGCCCACTTCCCGCAGGAGATGTTCGCGCGGCATGAGAAACGCACCTGCAAATAGGGTGGCCGCTTTCTCTTCGTCTTTATCGTTGAGACTGTCGGTGTCAATCAGGCGATGAGCCACCTCGTGGGCAAGGGTTAACCTTCGACGCTCAAGCGGAAACTGATTGTTCACAACAATCACAGGCAGAACCGGTTTACCTTCCCCTCGCCCCACGAGGCAGGTAAAGCCCGACACGCGCTGCGGCAGGGAAACGGTTAGAACCTTGAGGCCCCTCTCTTCCAACAGCTCGGTCATGTTTGGGATTGGATCGAGCCCCAACTTCCACTTCAAACGTACTTCCTCCGCGAGGTTTTCGGCAGCGTCCACCTTATGCAGTTGACGGGGATTGTCGACAGGGCACTGCCATTTCGCGCTGTCAAGGTCGAGGATAAGCTCGATCTGCAAATAGCGCTCGATCCACTCAAGGACTTCGGTTTCGACCTGAGCGCGATCTCGCGCGGTGGTATTGGCCTTGGTCCTGAATTCAACGCTGGAAAGCTCGACTCCTTCGGTATCGAGCAGGTATCTGAGAGATACACCGAGCGCCTTGGCAAGCGCGATCAGGACTCCAGAGCTAGGGATGTCCTCGCCGCGCTCGTATTTCCCGATCGCCTGGGCAGTCACCTTCTCGTCCATTGCGGCAGATAGAGCGCGCAGAGAGAAGCCTGCCTTACGCCGGGCGAGTTTGATCCGATCAGCGGTCATGGCTTTCCCCCTTGCGGTTTACAATTGACATTGTTCTGTATCTACTGTAAACTGACAGGAGAGAAAAAGCAAGATGATCCTTTATGAGGTTTCGCCTTTCTGGCCAGATAGATCACCAGACTGAGCAGGAACTGTTGGCTTCGCGCTTGCTCGCCGAACTGGCGGCCGAAGATGATTTTGACCGTGCGATCGCCGCGTCCACCGCCAGGCTCGCGCAACTGGCATCCGAGCCAATCGCCGAACATCGCGCCGGTTTGATTCAGCATCTGGACCTGGATCGGCGATGACTTCGTGTACCACCCGGGGGTTCCGTGAACGATTCTCGGAACTTCCCCGCATGCCGGCATTTCCCGCACGAGGCAGTTCACCGATCCGGGCCGGGTGCGGGCCCAAGTTTCCCCAGCGCTGTGATCACCCCTTCAACCCCGACCACCGGTTCCTGGCAGGCAAAGTTCTCACATATGTACGTGGTTGTCATGTGATCCCGGGCGGGGCGATTGGCGAGCAAGGGGACCAGTGCGGCCAGGGCGGCGGCTTGTTCCTGGGTCGCGGGGGCAATCACGGCTCCAGGAAGAAAGCGACCGTGGATGGTTTCCAGGACATGATGGAACTCTTGCGAATCGGCGCCGGCGATCACGGCGAGCTCGCGAATGGGGGCAAGCTCGAAGTCGAGGGCGATCAGGCTCTGGCCGGCGGCGGACGGGGCGTTTTCGAGGACGACCTTGACCGCATCGAGAGCTGCCCGCCCGGCGCTGCGGAGGTCGTCGCGACCGGTCAGGGCGCCCAACCGGACCAGGGCGGTCGCGGCCATTGCGTTGCCTGAGGGGGTCGCGTTGTCGAACAGGTCCTTGGTCCGCGCGATCAAGGCCTCGTGGCTCTTGCCGGTGTAGAAGAAGCCCCCCTGCTCCGCGTCGGCGAACTCGTCGATCATCACCCGGGCCAGGTCGAGGGCACCGTCGATCCAGCGCGGCTCGCCCGTGGCCTCGTACAATCGGGTCAGGCCGTCGATCAGGTTGGCGTAATCGTCGAGGTAGGCATTGAGCTTGGCCTGACCGTCCTTGTACGTGTGCAGCAGCCGGGCGCCCTGGGCGCGCATCCGGTCGAGGATGAAGCCCGCGGCCCGGGCCGCTGCGTCGAGGTAGCGGGGGGTCTTGAGGGCACGCCCGGCCACGACCAAGGCCGCAATCATCAGGCCGTTCCACGATACCAAGATCTTCGTATCCTTGCCCGGCGGCACGCGCCCTTCGCGCACGGCCAGCAACAGGGCGCGGCTCTCGGCCAGCTCGGCAATCAACTCGGCTTCATTGCGGGGGAGCAGTCTGGCCGCCTGGTCGAGCGGGCGCGGGAGGTTGAGGATGTTGTGTGAATCCCAGTTGCCCGCTGCCGTGACATCGTAGACGTAGCAAAATGTCTTGCCACGTCCGGCGCCGAGGACCTCGTTGATCTCGGCCGGCGACCAGACGTAGTACTTCCCCTCCTCGCCCTCGCTGTCGGCATCCTCGGTCGAGTAGAAGCCCCCCTCTTCCGCGGTCATCCGTCTCAAGACGTAATCGAGGGTTTCGCGGGCAACCTGGCCGAAGCGGGCCTCTCCGGTCAGTTGAAACGCCTCGAGGTAGACCGAGGACAGAAGGGCATTGTCGTAAAGCATCTTCTCGAAGTGCGGCACCAGCCAGCGCTCGTCGGTGGAATACCGCGCGAACCCGCCGCCGAGATGGTCGTAGATGCCGCCGCGGGCCATCTTGTCGAGCGTGAGCTTGACCGCGTGCAAGGCCGCGTCGTCGCCGGTTCGCGCAACTTGGCGGAGCAGCACCCTCAGATCCATGGGATGCGGAAACTTGGGAGCCGAGCCGAAGCCGCCGTGGGTGGAGTCGAAGTTCTTGAGCAACGCCCTGGCCGCCTGGTCAAGCTGGCGAAGCTCGAGAGGCCGCTGGCTGCCGGCGGCAATTTCCCCCATCGCGCGCAACCGCTCGGTCATCTCGGTGGCCGCGCCCAGGATCTCGTCGCGGCGTTCTTCCCAGGCCCTGTGCACGCTCAATAACACTCGAGGAAAACCCGGCATGCCCCGGGAATCCGTGGGCGGAAAATAGGTTCCACCATAGAAGGGCTCGAGGCTGGGCGTGAGAAACACGGACATCGGCCAGCCGCCCTGGCCGGTCATCGCCTGGACCGCGTTCATGTAGATCTGGTCCAGGTCGGGACGCTCCTCGCGGTCAACCTTGATGTTGATGAAGTGCTCGTTCATCACCGCGGCGATGGCGGGGTTCTCGAAGCTTTCTCGCTCCATCACATGGCACCAGTGGCAGGCCGAGTAGCCGATCGACAGGAAGATCGGCTTGTTCTCGCTGCGAGCTCGATCGATCGCCCCGGGCCCCCAGGGATGCCAGTCAACCGGGTTGTGCGCGTGCTGCAGCAGGTAGGGGCTGGTCTCCCCCGCGAGCTGGTTGGCCGGACGGTCGTGGTGGTGCAAGGCGTCGGAGCGTGTCGTGTCCATGAAGATCGTACTCGTGTGGAGGGCGGCTCGAAGCAGAGCGCTTGATTGAAGGTCCGGACAATGCATTGTATTGCCGCTGCGCGATCCGTCCATCGGGTTGAGCACTCGCCGCCTCTATCTTGGATTCCTGCCGGAGCGCTGCCATCATCAAGGGATGTGACCTTGACGCGAAGGAAGCACGCTCCGATCGGGCCCGACGGCCAAGGCTTTGCCATGACTGAAACACGCCACTGGAAGAGCGCCCTGTTGGTGACGGAGCTACTTGGTATCACTCTTCCTGACTCTACCGGATTGCAGGTTGGCGGTTTCTGAAGCCCATCAGTGAGGTGGACGCCATGAGATTGTGGAGCCAATGTTCATGATAGCGTTTGCCGTTGAGTCGATGGGCGGGACTGT
>JBEKTN010000285.1:0-12552 GCA_049516015.1 Isosphaeraceae bacterium
ATTGCCCGGCTGATGGTCACCTTGCCCTCCTCCAGCGGCTGGCGGAGGACCTCCAGGGTCTTGCGGTTGAACTCGGGCATCTCGTCGAGGAAGAGGACGCCCTTGTGGGCCATGGAGATCTGCCCCGGCTGCGGGGGATTGCCGCCGCCGACCAGGCCGGCGTCACTGATAGAGTGATGGGGCGTGCAGAAAGGCCGCACGGCCATGAGCGGTTGTCCCGGCTCGAGGCGGCCCATGGAGCTGTAGATGCGGGTGGTTTCCAGGCTCTCGGCGGGGGTCAGCGGCGGCAGGATGGTCGGCAATCGCTTGGCCAGCAGGGTTTTCCCCGTGCCCGGGGGGCCGATCATCAAGACGTTGTGGCAGCCGGCCGCGGCGATGAGCAAGGCGCGCTTGGCGTAGTCCTGGCCCTTCACATCGACGAAGTCCTCATCCATGTGGGAATGCTGGGCGAAAAGTTCCTCGAGGTCGACCGATTCGGGGTCCATCTCGAGCTGGCCGGAGAGGAAGCCAACCGCCTCGGCCAGGCTGCCGACCGGATAAACATTGAGTCCTTCGACGACGGCGGCCTCAGAAGCATTGGCCCGAGGCACGAGTAGCCCGTCTCGGCCTTCGGCGACAGCTTGGAGGGCCATCGAGAGGATGCCCTTGATAGGCCGGGTCTCGCCGGTGAGGGCCAACTCGCCGGCGATGGCAAAATTACCGGGCCGATCGAACGCGACCTGACCGCTGGCCAGCAGCAACCCCAGCGCGATCGGCAGATCAAAACCGTTGGCGTCCTTCTTGAGGTCGGCCGGAGCGAGATTGATGACGATCCGGTCCACCGGGCGACGATATCCCGAATTGACGATGGCTCGCTCGACGCGTTGCGTGCTCTCCTTGACGGCGGCCTCGGCCAGTCCGACCAGCACGGTCTTGGGCATCGATGAGGCCGAGACATCAACTTCCACCTCGACGGGAGTCGCGTCGATGCCAATCAGGGTGTAAGAAAAGAGCTTGGCGAGCATGGTGCGCCGTTCTGAGCTTCCAGAGGGCGACGGCCGGGCGGCATTGCCTTCGAGCCGGTCGCGGAACCTTGAGTTTAGCACATTTCCATGCACGTCACCTATTGCCCTGCGCGTGCCGTGGCGAAGATTGTCGCCGTTGCGCCCATCCGGCTAACGTTCGAGCAAAACCACGACCTCTTCTTTTGTGCCTCCGCCGAAATCCTTGAGGTGCGGAGTGGACATCGCCTTGACGACCCATCCTTGCCGCGCGAAGTAGTTCAGCGCGTCTTCAAGGCGAGTCACGTCGAACTTGCCTTCGAAAAGCTTGTCGCGCGACCAGAGCACCTTGTATTCCTTGAACCCGGTGGGGATGTGGGCCTCAAAGGCATGAGCAACCTCGGCATTCTCCGACGGTCCTGCGTCGGCCTCGGCCTCCGCCTTGAGCAGGTCTGGCGGGTGGTCAGTGGCAACGGCCCACTCGGCAGCTTTGAGGCCATCGACGGCAATCCCCCTGTCAGCGGTGCCCGCGGAGGCCTGTGCCGTCGCCTGCGCCGCCGCGACCGCTGTTCCCTCCGCGGCCGGCGCCTTGGGCGCCGAGGGCGCGACGTTGAAACTGATGCCACATTTCTTACACTTAATACGGGCCCCCACGAGAGTCGGAGGGATCTTGCCGCGCTCACCGCACGAGGGACATGCGACGTAAGGCATCGAGTCGGCCTCCCAGGTGAATTGTGTCGTGCGTGGTTGTGTTAATGCATCGGATTGTTGGCCCCGTGTCTCGGTGCTGGTGTCAGCCGAACGCGGGTGGGGAATTGCGCCTTGTCATCAAGGCCAACGCGCTCAACGTAACGCGCCCGGGACAGTGTTACCAAAGCTTTTTCCGGTTCGCCACGCGGGAAGTTCCGGAGCGTTCCTCGGCGTGCATGACCCGGTGATGTTGACAGAAGCCAACGCCAGGAGGCGTGGCGGGCGAAAAAGATCCGGCTTGCTTGACGTGAGCGCAATTACTGTTAACCTTGACCAAATGAAAGCACAAGCTGACCTTGACGGGAACCGGGAATTGGTCTGGTCGGCTTGGTGATTCCCGGGGAGGAACCCGACAAGGGTGATTGAGGCCGCATGGACTCCACCAAAGTTCTGGATCAGCTTGATTCTCTGATTGACGATCTGCTGAACGACAGCGACCTTCCGGCGTCCTCGCTGGCATCGATGCTGATGGCGGCTCGTGATAGCGTCAAGGATGGATATCACTTCGCGCTGGCACGACGAGTCTGTGATGCCAGCAACGCGATCCGGGACCGCTATTCTTCGCATCTCTGCGTCATGGACTCATCGTTCGGGTCTCTTGAGTCCGACTGAGCTGGCGTGTTCCCTCCGGCTTTTGACGGGCCTTGGCTGCGCGACGTGGTCGCGGCGCAGTGTTTCGATAGGATATTGTGAAAATCGATTCTGGCTGGTCTCTGTGAAGATCCAAGCCCTGAGTTGCGCGATCGACGAATTGCCCGAGGGCAACGGCGACGACGAGGTGCCGCGGTCGGTCCAGCGTGCAGATGGTTCGTGGTTGCTCGATGGCCGGTTTCCGCTCGATGAGTTCCGCGAGCTATTCGACCTCGCCGAGCTTCCGAGCGGCGAATTTCACACCCTTGCCGGCCTGGTCATCACCCAGCTTGGTCACATACCCCGGGTCTCCGAGTCCTTCGACTTGCTCGGTCTTCGGTTCGAGGTCGTGGAGATGGACTCTCAGCGCGTGCACCGCGTGCTCGTCAGCCCGCTGGCCAGATGAATGCGCAACTATTAGGGCACTCCCGTGGCTCGCCGCCTCCGGCTTGACCCAGCCCACCAAACTGCGATCATGATTTGCGGGAGATGGCCGATGGTTCCAGAGTCGGTCGCCGAATTCTCCGTGGGGCAAGGGCGCGAGCAAGCTCCCGGCCCGAGGCCGACGCACCAGAAGGTAGGGAAACATGAGACGCAATCAACTGGGTTTATTTCTGGCATCGGTGCTGTCGCTCGGCGCGTTCTTCTCGACGGACCTCCCGGTCTCGGCGAAGGGCCCCGACTTCACCCGCAAGGAGGACGTGGTTTACGGGCGGAAGTACGGAACGGCCCTGACCATGGACGTATTCACCCCCAAGGTGAACGCCAACGGGGCGGCCGTCGTCTGGGTGATCAGCGGCGGCTGGTTCTCGGCCCACGAGGCGATCAACCCCGCGCCCGTCGAGGAGTTGCTCAAGCGGGGATATACGGTATTTGCCGTGGTCCACGGCAGCCAGCCGCGGTACACGCTTCCCGAAATTGTCGCCGACATGAATCACGCGGTGCGGTTCATCCGCTATCATGCGGCCGATTATTCCATCGATCCCGACAGGATAGGCATCACCGGGGGCTCGGCCGGCGGGCATCTCTCGCTGATGCAGGGAACCGCTGGAGACAACGGCAAACCCGACGCCAGTGATCCAATCGACCGGACCTCGAGCCGTGTTCAGGCCGTGGCCTGTTTCTTTCCGCCAACCGATTTCCTCAACTACGGCAAGCCCGGCGAGAACGCCGTGGGACGGGGGATCTTGAAAGGGTTCAAGCCGCCCTTCGATTTTCACGAGCAAGATCCCAACACCAAGGTGTTCCGGCCGATCACGGATGAGGCCAGAATCCTCGAAATCGCCCGCCAGGTCAGCCCGGCCGATCACGTGTCTGCCGACGACCCTCCCACATTGATCATCCACGGCGACGCTGATGTCCTGGTGCCGATCCAGCAGGCCGAGCTGATTCTCGACAAGCTGAAGCAGGCCGGAGTCGAGGGCAAGCTCGTCGTCAAGAAAGGTGCATCACACGGCTGGCCCGACTTGCTCAAGGACATGACGATCATCGCTGACTGGTTCGATCAGCACCTTGGCAGGAAAAGTGGCCAGTAGCGAGTGGCGGGTGGCGGGTGGCGGGTGGCGGGTGGCGAGTGGAGGAAATCTGAAATCTCAGCTGCCTATCGCCTGCTGCCTGCTGCCCAGTTCAAGACGAGCGCAACAAGCCGATCGGCAAGGTCCGCACCCGGCTCCAAGGTCTCTGGAGGGTGACCGGTGCGGACGAGGTGGACCGTGTGTCTGCCGGCAACCAGGCTTTGCAGGTCGTTGGCGACGGTCAGGTCGGCGCGGTTGGTCCGGCCCGAGACCTCGGCCTGGCGGATCAGATCGGGCGTGGTGGCACGGGAGAGAAGCTTGAAGCCGACCAGGTAGACCGACGGCGCCCAGTCGCGCACGGAACGGATGACCTTGGGGGTCCGGCCGCATTGGACGACCAGCTCGCTCTCGTCGGAGCTCACCTTGCCGGCGACCGGGGCTGGCTCGTAGTCGGAGACGGCCATGGCCAGGAGCGCCACATTGATCGACTGAGTCAGAAGGAGGTGGTGCAGACTCTGGGCGTAGTCTGCGACCGTTCCGGATTTCAGGGGGACGAGATGCAGCCGATCGCGGACCGCCTTCCACTGGTCGTGCAGACTGCGCAGCCGATCGAATTCGCCGGCAGGGTCGTCGCGTTCCAGATCGAACCGTGCCAGGCGAAGCAGTGGAAGCTGCGCCGAAGGAGCGTGCAGGTGCCAGACGCAGGCCCCGCGAGCCAGGCAGCTTTCGCTGATCGCGGCGGCGAATCGGCCGGTGGACACATTGGTGATGCTCCGGACGTCATCGATGGGAGCGGATGTTCCGCCGCCGGTGACGAGCACGTTCATGGGCAGCCCGGTCCTTTCATTTCTCTTGCACGAACCGGTGACGCTGAGCTAGCCTGGCCGTCTGGCGTGCGGCAGAGGATCGGTCCGTGCCGGTTCGGCTCGCACGGAGAGTAACCTCGTTTCGAGTCGCTCATGATGACGTCCGCCCGCAGCATGATCGCTCCACTTGACCCGCAGGCGAGAGAACTGTTCGACGAACTGGCAGGCTGGCCGATCTTTGATCCCCATTCGCATATTGACCCGCATCGTCCGGCTGCCCGCAACCTGGACGAGATTCTGGGATATCATTACTATACCGAGCTCGCCCACGCCACCGGGATGCCGGCCGATCAGGTTGCGCAGGGCCTCGATCCGCGGGCACGGTCGCTCCACCTGGCCGGGTATCTGGAGCGGATCGATAACACGGTCCAGTACTCCTGGTTGCTGGAGATTGCCCGGACCTTTCACGGTTTCACACACGACCGGATCGATCCCCAGACGATCGGCGACCTTTACGACCGTGCGCTCCGCGATCGCGATGGCGAGGAGTGGGATCGGCAGGTCTGGAAGGCCTCCCGGCTGGAGGCGGTCTTCTTGACCAACGACTTCGATGACCCGCTCGAGGGCTGGGATACCGCCGCGTATGTGCCCTGCCTGCGGACCGACGATCTGGTTCTCAAACTTCATGAGCCGGACACCATTGATCGGTTGCGGCGGTCCACGGGGGTCGATGTCCAGGATCTCGCGAGTTTGCGCGAGGCGATCGGCCGGATCTTCGAGCGTTTCGCAAGCAGGGGTGCCCGGGCTTGCGCGATCAGCCTGCCACCGGACTTCATCCCCCGTCGAGCTGCGCCCAGGCGGGCTGTCACACCGGTTCGCCGCGCGATTCAGAAACTGGATCTCCGCCCCGACGAGCACGAGGAGATTCGCACCTCGGTGTTCTGGATGCTGGCGGAGTTCTGCGCCGAGTTCGAGCTGCCGTTCGACCTCATGATCGGGCCAGTCCGCAATGTTTACCCGGCGGGCGTCGCCGGCGGGCGTGATCTTTGCGACCGCCGCGTCAGCCTGTACGAGTACCGTGAGCTGTTCAACCACTTCGCGAAGGTGAGGTTTCCGGTCTCGACCCTGGCGCCTGACGCCGGGGCCGAACTGGTCGCTTATTCCTGGATCTTTCCCAATGTCTTACCCATGGGACACTGGTGGTACTCGAACGTCCCGGCCTACATCGCGGCCGACCTGAAGGCACGAATTCAGGCTCTGCCAAAGGTGAAGCTGCTGGGGTATTACTCTGACGCCTACAAGCTCGAATTCATCCTGCCCAAGTTCAACATGTATCGGCGGATTCTGGCGGAGACTCTGGCCGAGGAATGCGTACGGGGAAGAGGTTGGTCCGTCGACCGAGCCCTTCAGCTTGGCAAAGTCGTCCTCCTTGACAATTCCCGAAGAATATTTGGGCGAAACCGATGGAGTCCGGGCACCGCGATTTGACCGGGACGGGAACGAGGGGCATGTTTTGGGTACGAGACGCGCTCTCACCGCGTCCGGAGTCCGCGAGGAACCTGTTCCAATTCATTACCTGGTCTCCCTCGGTCCCATGACCGATCGCTCTTAAGGATCCACCTCCATGCGGCCCGCACTTGAGCTTCCACGGTTTCCGGCGGTCTTGGTTGCGTCTCTCGCGTTCTGTTTGCCGTCGACGTTGATGGCCCAGGAGCCACCGGGGCTCTCTTCGGGCACCGGCCAGGGGACCGGGACCGGACGATCGGCGGGCGTCCAGCGGAACCCGACCGGATCTGTCTCGGGCGTCGGGCCCCAGCGCATGGGGCCGGGCCGCGAGTTCGAGGGCGAGGTGCCCCCCCGTCAAATTCCGGGCGGCAGATCGATCCCACTCGGGCCGGGAGTGAACGTCCGCTTTCCCGATGATCCCACGCTGGGACCGCTCTTGAGCGGCGAAGATAGGCTGGGGCCAGTGAGTTCGAACGTAGCGGCGCAGGTCGGTCGCGACCTTATCGATAATGCACGGATGATTACAGACACTTATGACCGCAGCAGGGCGCTTCAGGAGTTGGCTCGCGAGGCGATCCTGAGCAATCAGCTCTTGCTGGCTCATCGCACCCTGGAGGAGGCCTCGGTGGCTGCATTGAGCGAGCAAAACTCTTTGCGACACGATCAATTGATCATCGAGATCATCACCACCACCGGGCTCTTGAGCGAGACACTCATTCGCGAGGGAAAGACCCAGCTTACGATGCTGGAGTCTCAGGAAGGGCGTGCCGAGCCGCTTCCCACGAGGCTGAACCCCAAGCTCTCAATCCGGCTGGCTCGCCTGGAATGGCAGCGTGCCAGCGTATTGGCTCGCGCTATCATCAATCCCACCTATCGCAGCGAGTACCTGGCACGCGTGGCGGAGGGGTTGGGCCGGGATAGCTCGCGGGTCATCCTCGAATACGTCAAACGCAGCGATCTCGACAGTGCGCCGCAGGCCGAGAAGCTGACCGAGGCGGAGATCAAGGAGGTCGAAAAATCTGCCGACGACTATCTGGTTGAGGCCCAGCAAGTTTGCCAGGAAATCGAGCGCCCGATCTGGAAGAACTCGGCACTGGAGCGGACCGCGATCAACGCGGGCGAATCGCAGCAGTACCCCAGGGCCTTCAGCATCGCCCGCAGCATCCAGAACGCCGAGGCGCGGTCCCAGGGGCTGATCCTGGTCGCCGAGTCGCAATGCCGGCACAGGCAGGCCGCAGAGGCCACCGCGACTTATGCCGAGGTGGCCGAGGCCGTGGCGCGGGTCGATCAGGACGGCCTCAGAGGGGTGCTCACCGGCTACCTGGTAGACAGCCTGATCTCCACCGGCCGGTTCGAGGACGCCCGCGCCTGCCTGGTGCTTTATCCCACGGCATCCGAGCGGTTTGTGGCGATGGGCGCGATTGCCGAATCCGAGGCCAGGCGGGGCTCCGCGGAGAGGGCCCGCCAGTGGATCGCCCGCGATGCGCCGCCGTCGTACCGTCCGGTGCTCTACCGCCGCGTCAACAGCGGGGTACTTGCCAAGATCGGCAACTCGCGGCAGAGCCTCTTCTCGGGCCGGGAGGCACAGCCGCCGGCGCCGCCGCCGCAGTGAGCCGGGAACGCCGCGCAGGAATGCAGATTCAGCCATCCGGGAAAAACTCCTTGTACCGCTCTTTGGCCGTGCGGATACCCGCGTGGACCGTGTGGATGTCGGAGGCAAGGACGAAGAGCCGGCATCCCAGGTCGCGCATTCGCTCCGCGTAGCCCGGACCGCGCGAAAAGACACCCCAGGGCTTGTTGGCCTCCGCACAGGTTCGTGCGATGATCTCGATGGCCTCCAGGCACCTGGGGTTCTCGAACTCGCCGTGCTCGCCCACAATCTCGATCAGCTTGGGACTGAGAAGCTGGCCTGCGGCGAAAACCCGGACAACCTGGCCTGCGGCAAGCAATTGCTTGATGCGCGGCATCCTCTTCTTCCTTCTGCCTGATTGATGCTTCAGAATGAACAGGGCCAGCGGCCCGAGCCATGCAACCGACTGATGCTCGAGGTTTGAGGCTTGAACCTACACTCTGGCAGGCCGGAACCAAGGGGGTAATCCTGGGGAGTCATCCTCACGGCCTGGCTCCTATCATTCTTAGTTCGGGGGGGACGGGGCCTCGCCCTCACAAGGATGACCGACACGTGGCTCGGATTGCATTTCTTGTTCGAAGGGATCGCCCATGCCTGCTCCAGGCCGCCACACGGTGCTCGTTGCCGACTTTCTTGACGAATCTTCGGTCGAGTCGCCCGTGCTCGACGACATCGCGACGCTCGTGCTCTGCCGGTCGACATGCGAGGAAGAGCTGGCCGGTCACCTGCCCGGGGCCGACGCGATCATGCTCTTTCATGACATTCCCCGCCTGGGAGAGGCCAGCTTTGCCCGGGCACCACGGTGCAAGTGCGTGGTCCGGGCCGGTGTGGGTTATAACAACGTCGATCTCGCGGCGGCCAGCCGCCACGGCGTGGTCGTGTGCAACGTGCCCGACTACGGAACCGAGGAGGTCGCCGACCACGCGATCATGTTCCTGCTGGCCCTTGCCCGCCGGCTGCTGCCTTGCCACCAGGCGATCCGCTCGGGCACCTGGCACTACGAGTCGGCCGTCGGAACTCCCCGGCTGCGGGGCAAGACGCTGGGCCTCATCGGTTGCGGCCGGATCGGCACGGCAACCGCCCTGCGGGCCAAGGCTCTGGGACTGGACGTGGTGTTCCATGACCCGCACCTCCGTCAGGGCATGGACAAGGCGCTCGGTATCCGGCGAGTCCACTCCCTGGACGACCTGCTCGAGCAGAGTCATTTCGTCAGCCTGCACTGCTACCTCGACGCGACGACTCATCACTTGATTGACAAGGCCAGGCTTGCCCGGATGCGCGAGGGTGCGATCCTGATCAACACCGCGCGCGGGCCGTGTATCGACGAGTCGGCCCTGCTCGCCGCGCTCGACTCGGGGCGCCTCGCCGCCGCGGGCCTGGACGTGGTCGAGCGCGAGCCGCTCGACGACCCTCGGCTGCGGGACCATCCCCGCATCCTCTTCACCCCGCACTCGGCGTTCTACAGCGTGGAAGGGTTCATCGAGCTGCGGACCAAGACGGCCGAGGAAGTGCGGCGGATTCTGCTGGGCGAACCACCGCGGAACCCTGTCAACCTGGGGACGCCGCCTCAACACTGATTGGTCTGAGCGTTCCAGGCAAGGCATGGCCCGGTTGATCTTTCCAACTTCAGTCGTGCGCACAAGGCTCATGACGCCAAACCATCGTCTCGTCTCCTGGTTGCTCGTTGCGAGCTTGACGGCCGCACTTACCGCGGTGACGACCGTGCAGGCTCTGGAGCGGTACCACGAGCTCCGCACCGGGTGGTCCTGGGATCTCGCCTATTACAACCAGTGGTTCTGGTCGTTGACCCAGTCGGATGGGCAACTCTCGGTGCGCCCGGCTGCTTCCTACGCGGAGGAGGGGCCGTCGGTCTGGAAAATGAATTACCTGGCGCCGATCCGGCTTGCGCTGGTGCCGTTCTATCGCATTGATCCCGATCCGCGCACCCTGCTCGTGATCCAGAACATCATGTTCTGGTGGATCATCCCGGCGGCTTACACGCTGGCGCGATCGGAGTCGAGATCCGAGGCGATTGCGGTCTCGGCAGCGGCCTTGGTGCCGTTTGCGCCCTTGCTCTGGCCCCTGGTCTGGAACGATTTTCGCGAACTGCAACTGGCGTTGCCGTTCGTGTTCTGGGCCGTTCAAGGAATACGCGGCCGGCGGGTGGGGCTGGCCGCCGTGGGCGTTCTGGGGATGCTCGCCTGCCGCCAGGAATTCGCGGTGATGATCGCCACCTTCGCATTCCTGCCGCCGCGCGAGCCGGAGGATCTGACCAGGACACTGAAGTGGCGGCAGGCGCTGTTTTCGATCGGCCTGGCGTGGTTGCTCTTTGGCTTCTTCGGTTACCTCAAGTTCAAGGTCGCCTCGGGCGCTCCGAACCAGTTCATCGACCAGTTCCTGGGCCCGCGTGCAACGGTCTTGCAGACTCTGGAAACCTCCGCCGAGGTGCTGATTTACGGACTGGGAGCGTGGGCGGTCCTCGCCTGTCTGGCACCCCGCGTGGCGATTCTGGCCGTGCCCTGGATCTGGAGCCTGTGCAACGGCCGCTGGGCCCTCCGGTTCCTGGCGACCGAGGAGTGGCACCACGTCCGCTACACGGTTCTGCCGGTCTCCATGATCCTGGCCGCGGGGGTTATTGGCTATGCGCGACTGGGCGCCTGGCTCAAGCCGCGTCGGGGAGGCTGGTTTCTGCTCGTCCTGGTCTGGCTCGTGGCCGCACTTGCCGGCGGCCTGGGATTGGGCGAGCTGTCCGCTCGGATGTCGTGTATCCCCCGGCCGATCAGCACTCAGGAAGCAGCCGCCATCTGGTACTGGATCGGCCAGGTCGGGCCCGAGGAGGGTGTTCTCGCGGCCTACGAGGTGACCGCGCCGCTTTCCTCCCGCAAGCGGCTCTTCAGCTATGTCCTCGAGCAGAACAAGCCCCGCGGCTTCCCCCATCTCGGCCCCGAGTTCCAGTGGATCTTTCTTCGCAATAAGGATTTCGATCTCAGGGTCTTTCTCGACCAGGGCTTCGACGTCGTTCATAAGGGAGATTTCCTGACCGTCTTGCACAGGGCATCGCCATCCAGCAGGGAACCTTGAAGAGTGGCTTTCGTTTGGCGGACGTCTCCAGCCCCCCGTTCGGCTTTTCGTTCGGCGAGTGGACGATTGAGACATCCATAGTGTACGACATTGACACGCGATGCTTCGGCTGTTACCTGAAAAACCCAGGATTTGAACCATGCCCAGTTTTTGGGCTCTTCCCCGACCAAGGTTTACGAGTTGGGTTTCCATAGAATCATCCCCAGCGTGGGCGTGAACGGCCGCGGCCGGTTCACAATGGGGCTTCGCCGGCTGGAGTCCCCAGCCTTCGGCTGTGGGCCCAGTCCCTCATCAGCCTGGGTTTTTGATCGTTTTATGCCTACTATAGGCGTCTGGCGATTAAAAACGGGGTTGAACAAGGTCATGGGACGCAATCTAATCCCTTGGGTATGAAAGACTTGTGGCCATCGGCAAGCCGATTCTGGAAAAATCAAGCCAGGGTCAGAAAGTACCGGAGGGAGGATCACGTCTTCCGACCCAAAAATCAGTGGTAAAGAACCCAAAACCCTAGGCAAACGCGCCCACAACCCCCCGCCGAAAAAGGCTGGGCTGACAAAGCCGAAAGCCGCCCACCCCTCCGGGGGCCCGGTGGCTGGGGGGGCGACTGGTACGTCTGGCATGCCCCTGACGGCCTCAGGGCGAGAGCGGCCACCGGACTCGGATGCGTGCAAGCAGGCGCCGAGAAGTTGGGTGTCATAGAGGCACCGTCCAGGCCCTGAGTGTCACGGCGACGGCGACATATTCTGTTCAGTTAAAGACTACGGGAGCGCGGAACCCTTGGCGTTCCGCTCGGCTTTGATGCTGGCAAGCTGTTCGGTGAGCTTGTCCAGATGGTTTCGTGTTTCGAGCCGGTCAGGGTCCAGGGCGAGGGCCCGTTGGGCGGCTTTGACCGGCTGGACGAGGGCCTTCTCGACGAGGTGATCGTCACCGGTTTGGAGGGCGTTTTTCTTGATCTGGTTGTACGCTTCGCTCAAAACGCGATAAGAAAGCGCACTGTCGGGATACTCCCGGACGAGTCGCCGGGCGAGCGCCACCAGACGCGCGGCGGTTGCACGGGCGTCGTCGAGTCGACCGAGCTTCCGCTGCTTCACGGCTGCCTCAGCCGCGTCGGTCCAGACGACACTGATCGCCGTCGGGACCATGGAATCCGCGAGGCCGAGTTTCGAACACCGATCTCGAATCGCGGCAATGAGTGCGACGGCCCCAGCTTCGGGGTCTCGGTCATACGTCGCGGCGGACGACGAGGAGCGGAACGGAGAGAGCGGTCCGACCGAGAGGACGAGCCAGTCGGCGACGAAACACTCGCAACCGACACCTTGGCCACGTACTCTAGATACCTTGGCCGATACCTTGGCCACGCACTCCTAGCCGACACCTTGGCCACGCACTCCTGACTGTGGAAGATAGGGGGTATGAGGCCTCAGGAACCTCTTGTTCCCAGGCTTCCTGTTTATCCCAGACAAAGGTGCCAGGCCAGACCTTTCGCCAGGCCAGACCTTTCCCCAAACCTTTTAGACCTCACCTGCCAGACCTTTAGAGCCAATACCGTTTAACGAATCATAACCACTGACTCCTTAAAGGTTTTCTTCAAGGGTGGCTGTCGCCGATGCTGGGGGCGTTTCTTCTTCCATTTCGACATCTTTCGCTTGATTACC
>JBEKTN010000286.1:0-14848 GCA_049516015.1 Isosphaeraceae bacterium
GCGACAAGATCCTCCCCAAGTATGAAATCCTCATCCAACCTCAATCGATCTAACGGACCTCGGATCACGGAGAACCAAGATCGCGAATCAAGATGAAATTATTATCGGGGATTTCCCTAAGCGAAGATATCGTTCATCTGGACGCTGAACACCAAAAGCAGCAGCAGGGATCGGTAGTACTCATTGTTGGCCATGTAGCCGATGTGCCCCAGACAGGTGCCGAAGAGCAGGAAGCTGAGGCTCGCCATCCCCACGCGCTGGATGTAGCCCTTGGGCCGATCCAGCGAGGTCGAGACCGCCGCGATCACGACGATGACGATGGGTGTCAGGGCCACGAAGAGGCGGTACCAGTGGTCGACGCTTGCCAGACTGAGCGCGATGATGCCCAGCACGACAAGAACGTTCATCAGCTTTTCGCGGAAAAACCCCGTGGCCCGAGCGAATTCGCGAAAGCAGAAGAGGCTCAGCACGCAGACCGCCAGGATCGTCCAGAAGGCCCCCAGGATGATGGGCACGGCGATCGCCGGAATCATGGCCAGCCACGAGTAGTAGCGTTGCCAGAGGTCGTTCTTCAACTCCGGTGACAGCCGTCCGGCGCGGTCGAGCCCCAGGATGACCAGCGGACAGATGGCCAGTCCCAGCCCGAGCAGAACCAGGATCAGCACCACGCCCGGTTCGTCGAAGGCGTGGCGAATTCCAAACAGCCTGACCCACGCAGCCGCGTTCATGGCGTTCCTGCCTCCAGGACGCGGGCGGCCCGCATCAGCCGCCGAGCGGCCGTGACAACGCAGCCAACAATGATTACACCCAGCGCGATCGCGGGGAAGCCCCAATCGTGACCGAGCCAGGCTTTCTGCAAGGACATCGGCGCGGCCGCGCAGGCAAGGGCGGTCACGGTCACGACGAACATGCGATGAGGCTTGGCCATGGGGCCCGAGTAATCCTGCGGCGCGCCGGCGATCTTGAGGGCAGCGCGGACGTAAGCGACGAACACCGCAAGGACGGCGGCGAGGAAACCAAGCCAGGCAACACTCCCCGCGGCAAATCCCAGCCCGACCAGCGTCGCCGCGTCCGAGACGCGATCCGGGATCTCGTTGTACAGCTCACCCAGCCGGGACCCTTTAGCCGACTCGATCGCGACCATACCGTCAATCAGGTTGCACAGCAGACGTAGCTGCACGAGCCCCGCGGCCAGCAACCAGAAAAGCCAAGGGGCCGAGCTGCGTGAGGTTAACCAGAGCGCGAGGCCCCCGAGCAGCCCGGCCCCCAGGCCAAACAGGGAAATGGCATTGGGCGTCACGCCCCGCCGCGCCAGCCATCCCGCCAGGGCGATCGACAGCCGCCACCGCCGGCTCGCCAGCGGCCGGCGTTCGATCCTGGTGCCCGTCGTCTGCGTGGTCCTGGCGCTCATGGTTCACAGTCCTATCAGAAGCACGATCGGTCCCCGAAACCACCTCGGCAGATTGCCCTCTCCATGGTTCTCATGTCGAGTTCGTCGCGCGACGTGCCAGGCCCGCCGCCCGGCTGCTCTCAGCGGCATCGGCTCCTGGAAGAACCTGGCATCGGAATCGCCTTTCCGCACAAGGATACCATCTTGAGGCATCGAACAGGATCCGCACACCCAGTTCCGGCGATTCATGAGGAAGGAGAAAGCTTCTTCTTCCGAGAGAGCCAACCCTGGCCGCTGAGTAGGGGAATCGCCGGAGCGTCGCTGCCGCGGTCTAATCCATCTTCGGCTCAATCATCAACCGATATCTTGCCACGATCAGATCCTTTCCGTCTGGAGGCACAGTGATGACGACCGATCGCGACCCGACCTTCGAAGGCAAGCATACTGAGCAAGGGAACGCAGGTCTCCACCCTGCGGAACAACATCCACACCATCGCCAGCGCAGAGAAGCCGTCGAGTCGTGGAGAGAAGCCGTCGGATAAGGGAGAGAAACCCAAGGCTTCGATTCCCAGCGAGCCACCGCGTGAGATCGCAGTACCGGTGAGCTCGTTGCTGCGAGTGGGCGTCGAGCTCTTCCAGAAGAAGAACTACGCTGAGGCCAGCGAGGTTTTCGCCGGTCTGATCAAGACCCAGCCGGACGACGCGCGCGTCTGGTACTACGCGGCTCTGTCGCGCGGTCTCGCGACCCGAGACTGGAAGGGCGAGACCGAGCGGCTGGTCACCCAGGGTGTTGCCCGTGAGAAAGCCGGCAAGCCAGACAAGCCGCGGATCGATGGCGCGTTCGCCGACTTGACGCCCGAGACAGGCAAGGACTGGCTCGCTTACTACCGCCGCCGCGCCGGTTGAGAGCCTGGCCCAAGCCCGGGCATCACATGGCCCTCATGGATCAAGTGCATCGTCCGGGTTCATGCCCCGGATGTAATCGAGCGCCTCATCCAGCTCGCAAACAAAGGCACCCCGCACCCGGCCGCGACGGTCGAGTTCGTGGAGGAGCAGGAGGTCGTCGAACCACTCGGACTCCTGGAGGCGAATCCGGGCGCGATGCCCGAGGGTCCCGTCGCGATAGGCCTGGGCTTCCATATGATGCTCGATGAGCCAGGCGGTCCGCTTGGTGATCGCACCTTCGAGAGCTTGGAGGGCCGCATCGACGTGGCCGGACGGGTCGATGGCCTTGCCCACGTCGTGGAGCAGGGCGGCCAGCAGGAACTCCTCGTCGTAGGGACGCTCGTCGCGGGCCAGCTCGAAGACCTGAAGGCTGTGGTAGAGGGCATCACCCTCGGGATGGTATTTCGGGCTCTGCTTGACGCCTTCCAGGGGCTCGAGCAGCATCCGGAACAGGGTGAAACGGTCGATGTGGTCCTCGAGCCGCTCCACCTCGGATTCGAGGTTGAGTTCGGGGTCTTCCTCGCGCAGCAGGGCCTCCAGCTCGGCGATCGAAGCCCGCTCGATGGCCTTGCCGGTGATCGAGCTCTTGAAGACGTAGTGGACCTTGTCTTCGGGGTAGAGAGTCAACTCGTAATTGTGATTGTCGTGGATATGAATGTGCGTGAATGACCGCTCCTCGTCGTGCTTGATGATCCGCTTGTGCTCGACGTCGTATTGCAGGCCCAGCTCGTCGAGCGTGTCGGTCACGATCGCCTGGCTGTCGCAGAAGATGTGGATGTCGATGTCGGACCCTTTGCGGACGTGCCCGGTGCGGACGCTGCCGATCAGCCGGGGGCGGAAGCGCGCCAGGAGCCGCATCAAGCGGAGGGCGTCGAGCCGCATGTCGCGGAGGTGTTCCAGCCGTTTGGGCCCCTCGTGAATGCGCGCCATCGCCTGGATCTGGTCGCGGATCTCCTTGTTGCTCGGCAAATCGCCGGGGCGGTGGCGATACTCGACCCCGAGCTGCTTGGCGGCCTTGCGCTTGGCGGTGAAATACTCGGTCTCGGTCCGCAGGTACATCATCTGGGCGGCCAGAAAAGCGAGCTGGCGCCGGATGCGTTCGTCGGCCATGATCTGGAGGTGCGCCGATTTTCAGCCCATCGATGCGGCGCGGGGCAGCGCAGGGCAGGTGAAGGAACAGATCCCTCTCGTCTGCGTCGCGTGAGGACATTCGTCTTTTATTTGTGATAAGCTGACTTCGTCTGACCAGTCAAGAGGATTCGGTCATCGTCTCGGATTGTTTTTCGACCCGAAGGCATCGATTGATGAGAAAAGATTCGGCATGAGCAAGCCAGACACGCTGGACAATCAGAGTTCCTTACTTGATGACGAGGGGCCGATCCCGGAATTCCCAGCGCTGGCCGTCGATTCCTCGTCAGGACGGATACTCCCCATTTCCGAGGAACAGCGCGCCGCTCGACGAGAGGCGGCGATCCGAGCGCTCAGAGCCATTTCCGAGATTACCGACGAGACCGATACGGACGATCGGTGGGAGGAAATCTATCGGAATATCGACGAGAGCAGGCCTCATCGTAAGCTGTTTGAGGGGATGTATTGAACCGTGGCTCGGATCGTCCTCTTGGATTCAGGGCCGTTGGGGCTGGTCAGCGGTTCGCCTCGAAAGCCAGCAGTCACTCAGTGCCAGGCCTGGCTCCTGACACTCGAATCCAGCGGCGCAGACATTGTTGTTCCCGAGATCGCGGATTACGAAGTTCGGCGGGAGCTCGTGCGTGCTGGAGCATCCGCGGGTTTGCGCCGGTTGGATCAGCTTCAGCGGCGGTTTCTTTACTTGCCTATCACCACGGGAGCGATGCGTCGCGCTTGCGCCTTCTGGGCACTCTTGAGAAACGCCGGCGTTCCGACTTCGGGCCCTCAAGACTTGGATGCCGATGCAATCCTTGCCGGCCAGGCAGCCGCAGCCGCCGGACCCTCCGATGTTTTGACGATTGCTACCACCAACCTCCGACACCTCAGCCGTTTTCCTGGAATTGACGCAAAGAATTGGCCATCCATTTCATGATTAGGCGGTACAGAAGTCAAGAACTCGATCACCACAGCGAAAATACTTTATGGCCGGACAATCAGCGGTCCGCCCGGATTGAGGCGATGTGCCGCCTCACCGTAGTTAGGCGATGCTAAGGATTAATCGATGGCAACGACGCTCGAACAGTATCGGATTTACCTGGAGCAGGATAAGCACGAATGCAACCTTCTGTTGAACCGGATCAACACCCTGCTTACCTCACAGACCTTGTTCGTGACTGCCGTGTCGTTCCTGTACAGCAGCCTCCAGAAAGATCTCGTGACCCGGAAGGTGGCGGTCACGGCGGTCAGCGCGATTGCCCTTCTGACGGCGATGCTTGCATTGATGGCGATCCTGCTGGGATCTCGCATCCTGAGGCACTGGCACCGACAAGGTGAGAAACTGATCGATAGCGACGCGAACGGTGACTTGGTGGGCTGCTACCATGTGCCCCGGCGACATCTGCCGGACAAGACCCATACCTGGAGCATCGATGTCTTCGGCTGGTCGCTGCCCGCTGTGTTCGTTGTGTTCTGGGTGCTGGCCATCTGCTGGGTGCAGGGTTGGCTTGGGCCGGCCATCTGCGATGAGGTCGACGTGCGGCCCTGCCTGCCGTTACGCCACCCGGGGGCGGGCACCCAAGAGGATGCCCGCCAGGATCGCGCCCTGGCCCGCGGTGATCTTCCCCGCGGCAATCAGGTCCCCCACCTCCTCCAAGCATTGCTCGACGGCCGTGTGCTTGCCGGGGAATGTGGCGTGGCCGACGATCCGCTCCGCGATCCCGACGAGCCTCTCGAAGTAGGCGGGTGGCGGAGCAGGCCCGCACGCGGGGGCCTGCGGGGCTGAAGACCCTGAGCCCTCTGGCGGCCAATTCCACCACCGGCAACCTTCCAGGGCCAGGTCGCTGAAGAGCCGCAGTTGCTCGGCCAAGAGCCAGGTCGAGTAGTAGAGGTAGGCCATGGGTGTGATGCCCTCGCAAGGTCGGTGCTCTCCGATTCGCCTCTGTTTAAGCTTTCACTTCCGTGGGCCTCGATCCGGGGGACGCCCTGGCGGCTGTACGCCCTGACTCACGGGATCGATGCGCCTCTCAGGTAAGACTAGTGAACCGGTCAGGGTAAACCGAAGGGGGAGAATCGTGCAACCCGAACTTCACCAACACAGACCACCGATCAGATGGAGGTAATGGTTCTCATTACCCAGCCTGTTCCGCAAATGCGACTTGCCCCGACGGTGAAGGCTTTGGGGCCGCCACGATTCTTTGATCGTCCTCCCTCGTCTTCAAATTCCGTCCGACTCCGTGGCATCCGTCCGGTCCCAGTTCGGGGCAATTCGCGGCCCATCGGCCGACCGCAAAAAAAGGGATATGTGCCGTGAGGAACTGCTTGGCATGGCAACGTGGCCGGCCTAACAATGAGACCCGCACATCGGGAGGCCCCACCCTCGTCGGCCAGGAGGGAGGACGCCGCTCGTCAGGGCACCATCTCGAGGGAGGCACGGCGATGGCGTCGCTTACCACGCCGGTTGAGGCACGGGTCCGCCAGGAGACCCAAGGTCGCATCCGGGACTTGACTGTCCGGGAGGATCACGGCCGCATCCTGATCCGGGGCCGGACCACGACCGATAAACGGTTTACAAGCCAACGAAACAATCGAGGGCTATTGAGGAGCAATTGAGCCCGTCGTTACCGTACGGGCCGTTCTCGAGATTCCGGTGTTCGTGAACTGAATGCGCCTTCTGCCACCGTCTCTGCCACCGTCTTGAGAACCGAGCACCGTCGGCTGGCCCCCGATAAGCTGGCCAGGCAGTCCGGCGGAAAACTGTTCCAGGGCGATCAAGGGGCGGACGATCTGTTCAACCAGGCCGTCGCTGAAGGCGTGCTGCATGGCGTCGTCGGCCAACTCATTGGCGATCGCCGCCATGATCATCCCCTGGTCCAGGGCCAGGATGCGACCGGAAGTCACCCCCTCCGAGACGTCCACGGAGTCCTGGAAGCCCAGGGGGCCGTAAATCGGCAAGCCGCCGGAGAGGGCGCGGAGATTGGCGACCGCCTCGTGAGGGGCGTAACTCAGGGCGAGGAAAGAGGCATGCGGCGTCACGACGCCGTGGGTGGATAGGGTCGAATGAGGCATCGGGGGTGGCGGGACGGGCGGGCCGATTTCATGGGAGAAATATCCCAGGCTGTAGGTCCCCAGGGCCTTCACGCCGTAAACCTCGTATCCCCCTCGTGGGCTGGCGGCGGGCGAGAAACCCCAGTAGCGGTAGCCGACCTCGGCGTACTGGAGCAGCGTCGCCCGTTCGTCCGCCGTCAGCGCCGCACTGGCCCTTCCCGTCGGAGACGCCAGGAGGGTCGACCCCGACCCAAGCCGCAGCCCCAGGAGCAAGACTCCAAGGACAACCAACGTTTGCGGAGAAGCTCGCCTCATCGCAACACCTCGGAGCCTTCTCGGTTGGTACGCGGCATCTGCGACGATGTCCCGGGTTGAGTTGAGTCGACCTAGAAGCCGGACATATCGGCACCTGGGTCGGCAATGTACTGCGGGTGCTTGGGACGCAGGCGGCCCAGCCAAAGCACTCGGCGTAGAGGCGAGACTGAGGGACGATCCGCACGCGGACGCGCTGATCGTCCTGATCAATTCTCAACACCCGTGGGTCAGACTTTCGTTCCCGCCGCGCCCAAGCGCGCGGCCTCATACCACTTCTGCATCACGGACTGAACGTCGTGCATCTGCGACGCGACCGCCGTCTTGAGGACCTCGCAGTTTCGCCGCCACAGCTCCTCGCTCAAGCGGTGGAACTGCTCGGGATCTCTAGCCTCGCCGACCCGGAACTCATCATCGATAGCGCGGATCCCCGCCCGGTACTGCTCATCAAGCGTCTCCTGGTGCCGCTTCAGCATGTCGGCGACGGCCTCGGCCCACTTCCTCTGGGCCGTGCTCAACTGCTCTAGCCATGCCGCTGCCGGCGTCTCGCTTACCGAGGTCGATGTCCCCGTCAACGGAAGCTCAAACACCTGAGTCCCGAACGGCGACCATTGCATCGTCCAGTGCCGCAGCATCTCCTGCTGAAGCCTCAGCGTCGACTCGACGGCCTTGCTGTAATTCTCCAGAATCATGTCGACCATTGTTCACCTCCTGGGGCCGGAAAGCAGTTCTCACTCCCACATCCTGACTGTGTCGACGCAACAAGTCAACAGGAAAATGCTGCAAGTGCAAAAAACTCTGTATACCAGCAATCTCCAGAGTTTTATCGAGATTCAACCACGGATTTCGCGCTTGCATTGCTGCGGACGCACAACGCTACCTGACTCCGAAAAATTAAGCATGGTGTCCCTGGAACTGAACGAAGGCACGATGACCGACCTCGTCATCCCGCGACGTTTCCTGGTTTCAATCGGCGATTGCTTCGGACGGCCCGCACCAGAGGATGACGAATGATTTGTCGCAACTGCTCGCGGTTGGCCCGGACGGCGACAGCGCCTGCGGACCTGAGCAGGTTCGTCGTCGTGCCGGGCAGTTCGTCCAGGTCACGCTGAAACTCTTCAAGGAGTGAATTGCGATCGACGTTCTTCGCGGTCTCCACCTCTCGCGGAAGAATGCGGCCCGATGGTGATTTGGCGCGGACGACGACGCGGACCACGATCAGCGTACCGAGCACCATCTGGCGAACCTGGAGCGGTTCCTTGGCGCTGTCGGTCCGTACATCGACATCATCCTCTTCGGCGATGACCTGGGCATGCAGACCGGCCCCCAGATGTCTCCGGCGATGTACCGCGAGTTCTTCAAGCCCCGCCATGCCGCGATGTGGAAGCGTGCCAAGGAACTGGCCAGGGTCATGCTGCATTGCTGCGGAGGGGTCCGCACGCTTCTGCCTCACCTCATCGACGCGGGGCTCGACGCCATCAACCCGGTCCAGATCTCCTGCCGCGGGATGAGCGCCGCGGAGCTGAAGCGCGAGTTCGGCAGGGACCTGACATTCTGGGGTGGCGGCTGCGACACCCGGGAAATTCTGCCCAACGGCACACCCGAGCAAGTCCGCTCTCACGTCAGAGAGCAGGTGAGGATCCTCGCCCCCGGCGGCGGGTTCGTCTTCCAGCAAATCCATAACATCATGGCCAATGTCCCCCCTGAGAACATCATCGCGATGTTCGACGCGGCGCGGGCGGACCAGGAAACGCCGGGAACCTGAGAAAGCCCGTTCACCTCCTACTCATGACTTTCCCGTTCCATCCCGTCTTTGCGGTTCAAGACACACATCCGGCTGATCCGATCTCTATGTTATGTCGCGCATTGCAGGCGCAACAGCTCTGAGTTGCGCTGACGTCTGGGTAGGTGAGGTGGAATTGGAGTTATGGGAAAGCGGCGGACCGGGGGAGATCAGCCCTGATGCAGCAGCGGAGAGGCACAATCTGGACTGAGCGTGCACTCATGGTGTTGTTCCTGGCGAGTCTGGCAGGGGCGCTGAACCTTGTCATGGCCGTTCATCGCCGGGCCGCAGCGACCAGGAGCGAGGCTGAGGCGGTTTCAACTCCATCCGTGCAAGTCGACACGGCCACCACGAACGTGCCGGCCAGTTCCCCGAGACCTCCCAGTTTTGCCACGTCCACTATCGTCCCGGCGCCCAGCCCTCCGAAAGCTCCTTCCCCACCTCCAGAGGATCCCACCAAGAAAGCTCTGGCCGAGCTGGCGGCGACAACAGCCCAGGAGATCGAGGCGGCCCGGCAGGCGGATCGCAGGACCGAGTTGCTGGAGAAGGCCAGGCTGAATGTGGTCGCGGAATCGGAACGCTGGCGACGGCGAGAAATGCTGGTCAAGCAACAGGTCTCTGCTCTGGCCGACCGGGCCAGGAAAATCGATAAGCAAATCGATACGCTGGCCGCCGAGCGCGACGTCCTGGCCAAGGAGCGCGATGCGCTCAAGGCGGCCGTGACCAGCAGCCAGCAGGGCAAAGGCTCCTACGCAGTGCTGCCCTACAAGGGCCCCAATGGAAGCTGGCGTCGGCCGATCGTCATGGAATGCTCCAATGGTACAGTCACCCTGCGGCCCAAGGGGCCGACGTTCTCGATGCTCGATCTGTCGGCCCTGGTCAATCCCCGGTCCAATCCGGTCATTCTGGCCATCGCTCGAGAGCTGCTTCACGTGCAGATGTCAGAGTCTCCCGACGGGTCCCCGGTGGTACCCTATTTCGTCTTCCTCATCCGGCCGGACGGCATTCGCCCTTACTACGAGATCCGTGCCCGGCTGGAGCCGCTGGGAATTGCCTTCGGCTATGAACTCATCGAGCAGGATCTCAAGGTTGACGTGCCCGATTTCGATAACCTCGCCACCTGGGACGGAACCATTCCGCTGGATGAGCCGTTGATGCCCGCGCCGGCGGGTGGGAACAACGGGGCGGGCGACGGCCTGGCCTGGCCATCGGCTGGGACCGGATCGAGAGAGCATCTCGGTGGCGCCGGGAATGAACTCACCGGCCGGCCCGGCAACAAGCCGGGCGGCGGAGACCCGGGCACCGAAAGCCGATCGCCTGACGAATTTGTCTGGCCGTCTCAACGCGGGACTCGAGCATCGAACGGAGCGGGAGCTTCTCAGGGTTCGGGAACCAGCCCTGGCCTGGCACAAGGATCTGGGGGCAGCCCTGGCCTGGCACAAGGACCTGGGGGCAGCCCTGGCCTGGCACAAGGACCTGGGGGCAGCCCTGGCCTGGCACTAGCACCTCGCCCCGGATCGTACGCCGGCGGAACTCGACCCGGCAATGGCCAGAGCGGTGCAGGGAGCGAAGCACAAGGAGATCGCCCCGGATCGTACGCCGGCGGAACTCGACCCGGTGATGGCCAGGGCGGTGCAGGGAGCGAAGCACAAGGAGATCGCTCCGGATCGTACGCCGGCGGAGCACGCCCCGGTGATGGCCAGAGCGGTGCAGGGAGCGAAGCACAGGGAGATCGCTCCGGATCGTACGCCGGCGGAGCACGCCCCGGTGATGGCCAGGGCGGTGCAGGGAGCGAAGCACAAGGAGATCGCCCCGGATCGTACGCCGGCGGAACTCGACCCGGTGATGGCCAGAGCGGTGCAGGGAGCGAAGCACAAGGAGATCGCTCCGGATCGTACGCCGGCGGAGCACGCCCCGGTGATGGCCAGGGCGGTGCAGGGAGCGAAGCACAAGGAGATCGCTCCGGATCGTACGCCGGCGGAGCACGCCCCGGTGATGGCCAGGGCGGTGCAGGGAGCGAAGCAGGATCCGACCCGTCCCTCAAGCCCTGGCCGTTCCCGAACCAAGGGGTTGACCAGGGCGCGTCGAACTCGGCAGGTGGAGAGGGTGCTGCTGACAGCGGGCCCGATGCGAGGTCTCGAGCGGGCAGTTCCGGCTCAGGGACTGGTCCTCAGGGAGCCAGGCGGGACCAGGGAGTCGTTCTTTTGCCGGACCTCGAATCGGCAGGTAACGTGTCAGGCAGTCTTGATCCAGGAGGTCTCGCGAGGCTACTCTCGGCAGCGGCATCAGGCGCCCCTGGTCAGAACGGCTCGCCGCTTCTCAACGGGCCAGAAGGTTCCGGAGGCGGTGCTCGCAGCGCCCAGCCGGGCGCGACCGGGACGGGGGCCAACCTGGCCGGGACCGGCGACACCAATTCCCAGCGACCAGCAGCGACCGGCGACCTGCCGCCGCCGGGCTCTCCCACGAATTCGCGAATGCCGGGCTTGAAGCCGGGCACAAACACGAACACGAATTCGAGCTCCATGGCACAGGACGGGAGTACCGGGTCGGCAAGTCGGTCTGGTCCGGCTGGCGATCTTCAGGCGGGAGCTGGGTTGGATTCCAGTCTCGGCTCGCAGGGATCGACCTCGAGTGCGAGCTCGAAGAATGCTTCCGCGGGATCTGGTTCGGCTGGCGATCTCCAGGCGGCAGCTAGCTTGAATTCCAGTCTCGGCTCGCAGGGATCGACCTCGAGTGCGAGCTCGATGAATCCTTCCACGGGAGCCGTGGGATCGAGCCTGGCCTCGATGGCGGGAAGTGCATCCCCGACGACCAGCAGCGCTTCGGGTCTGGTGTTCGGGTCTGACGCCGGCTCGGCCTCTGGTCAAGCCAAGAGCTCGTCCGCTGCCCCGAGGTTCAAGAGCCGGATTCCGGACGGCCCCTCGAATACGATCGAGGTGCCTTTCGAGATCGTGGTTGTCTGCGGACCGGACGGGGCGGTGATCCACCCGGGGGGCTACCTGCTGACCAGCAAGTCACTGGCAGCCGGCAAGAAAGACAGCATCGTGGTTCGTGAGCTGCTGGCCGTGGCGCAGCGGCGCGCGGAAAGCGACCCCACGATCCGGCCACAACCCCGGGTCAAGTTCCTGGTGGAGAACGGCGGCAGTGAGACCTTCTGGGCGGCTCGCAAGCAGATCCTGTTCTCGGGCCTGGGCTGGCCGATGTCGTTGCAGGTGGCCGGGGCTCAGGATCCTCATATGCTAGGGAAGGAAACCTGGTGATGGGGGAGACGCCCATGGCATCGACAAACTTCAACCGAATTCGCCCCGTGGCGCAACTGGCCAGTGTGCTGGTGCTGGTTGCGGCAATGACTGCGTCCGTCCAGCTTCGGAACAAGCCGCGGAGTCGTCCGCCGCAGTTGCCGCCGGCCAGCGCGAAGGCCGATCCTGTCCCCCAGGTTGTGATCCAGGCGGCGGCACCGGCCCCCGCGTCGCAGACAGAGGTCGATCACCCCCAATCGCCACCACCGCCTCCAGTGCCCAAGCTCAACCGTGCAGCGGTGGCCCGGGCGGAAGCGGCAGTCGACGAGGCCAGCCGGGATCGGGCCAGGGCCGAGGCCCGCGCGGCGGACGCGGCCGGGCGGCTCGAGGCCGCGGCCAACCAGGCCGCGCTCGATGCCGCCATGGCGCGGAAGCTCGCGTTCCGGATTCGCGATCCCTCAGCACAGATCAACCGCGTGGCCGCGCGGGGCGGGTTCCTGCGTGCCGATCTCGACAAGCTGAAAGCCGAGATCACGGCGCTACGGACCGTGCCCCGGCCCAAGGCCACCACGATCCTCACCAAGAGCCCCGTGGCCCGCCCCACAGCGAGCGACGAGTTTCACTTCGAGCTCCACCGCAACCGCGTCAGCTTCGTCAACCTCGACGGCCTGCTCGAGCTGGCCAAGGCCGATGCTCAGATCCGCATTCGTATGTCCGACCGCACTGGGCTGATCAACTCGCAGGTCGGTCCGATTGGATCGTTTTCCCTGAGCTACGTCCTGGGCCGCGCGAATGCCGGAATTGACGAGCTGATCCAGCGGCAGAGCATCCGCTTCGACCTCAAAGGTTGGGAGATTGTCCCCGAGTCGGAACAGCGGGGGGAAACCTACGAGGCCACGCGGAACCCGATCTCCGAGTACGCCCGCGCCGTCAACCGGCTTAGCCGCGGTCGTTCGGTGGTCACGTTCTGGGTCTACCCCGACAGCTTCAGCCTATACCGCCGTCTTCGCGACGAGCTGGTGGCCAGCAACTTCAGTGTCGCCGGTCGCCCCCTGCCCGAGGGCATGACGATCCGCGGCAGCCCGATGGGGTCGGCCTCGGCGGCGCAGTGATCGGCGCGGGCAACCGGCATCGAGCTTCTGCGCTCTTGCTCCGGTGGCACCGTGATTCTCGGTCGAAACCTGGTCAGAATGGAGTGAGTTCCCGGGCTGGGACCATTACATTCAACCCCTGGATCGCGGCTCCTTCGATGTGGCCGGCCTGCTCAAGACACTCGACGAGCTGGGCTACACGGGCCCGATCGGTCGCAGTGCTTCGGCATCGGCGGCGACGCCCGCGAGCACCTGGCCCGCTCCATGGCCGCATGGCGGAGAATGCGCCAGACGCTCTGAATCAGGAACCAGAATCCCGGCGGCATCGTGAGCACAGACAAGATCACATCAAGTCGCCGATCGTGGTTTCTCCGACAAATGAGCTTGTCCCGGTTTGCTCGACCCGTATTGGCGAGGTTTGCCAAGAACGCTATGATCGAAGAGGTGGTTTTCATGGCGACCATAAGTATTTCAATTCCCGATGAGATGAAAGCGCTTGTTGAAGAACAGGCCGCCAAGTGCGGATTTGGCACGGTCAGCGAATACATGCGGGTCCTGATCCGTGGGGTCCAGGAGCGACAAGCCGAGCGCGAATGCGTGGACGCCTTGCTGCTGGCTGGGCTGGACTCGGGACCAGCGTCTCCGCTGACTCCGGTCGAATGGGAATCAATTCACCAGGAAGTTCACAAGCGCCACGCCGCACGCCAGGAACGGATCCATGGCTCGAAAGACTCCGAGGGTTGTCAGGCATCCTCCGGCAGTTCTCGATATCGTTGAGGTCGCGGCAAGATCGAGCCCGCGGGTCGGGGCCATGTACCATGTTGCGGTGCCGGGATCTGGTAGAATGGAGTTTGGATAGCCGACGAAGTATGGCCGGATCCGTGCCGACTACTGGCCGCCGGTTCCGACGCGACCTCCGCCGGCTGTCTGACCGCAGCAGGAACACCGGGGTTTCAGCCTCGAGTCACCATCCCATGCAGCGGATGGATCATCGTCTCGAAGGGAGGATATCATGTACCAGAAAACCGCAGCCGAGCACTTTGCCGAGGCCATGGCCCGGCTCAGCAAGCATCCGCATCCCTTCGCCCATGCCGAAGATCAGCCTCAGGCAGAGCAGCCCGAAGCGCCGACGGGAATCGCATTCGCCATCGCGTCCAGTCGCGAGGCCGGCTCTGGCGGCATCACCGTGGCGCGCGAGGTAGGAAGACGTTTGAGCTGGCCGGTGTACGACCAGGAACTGCTGGAAAGCCTGGCCAAGGAACTGAATGTCGACATCTCGTTCCTGGAGGATTACGACGAACGACGCGGAAGCTTCCTGGTGGACACCATCAAAGCTTTTTCCGCCGCGGCGAGTGTCTCCGAGGTGACCTACTTCCGGCGCCTTGTCCGCCTGCTCCAGGTACTGGGCGCGCGTGGGGAATGTCTGATCGTCGGCCGGGGCGCGACGTTCGTTCTCCCGCCCGAAACGACCTTGCGTGTCCGGTACGTGGCCTCCCGTGACGATCGAATTGCGTTCATCGCCCGGGAACGCAAGCTCAGCCCACTCGAGGCCGCCCGCTTCGTGGACACCAAGGACCGGGATCGGAACAAGTTCATCAAGGACCATTTCCACAAGGACCCGGCCGATCCACAGAATTACGATCTGATTCTGAATCGTTCGCGATTCAGTGTGGACGAAACCGCGGACCTGGTCATCGAGGCCCTGCGGCGGATGCAGGCGCGGAACACGGCCGCGAAGGTACAAGAGTGAGGAGTTGAAGTTCGCGTGTTTTTCTTTGATACCTTACGCGGCCATGAGTGAAACATCTTCGAATCGCTGGAACTTGAGCGTCATCAGCGACTTCAGCTTTTCGGCGTGAGTGGTTGAAAGACCGTCGAGAACCTCTTGGATGGCAGCTTGAAACTGAGCGAAGGTCGG
>JBEKTN010000287.1:0-11316 GCA_049516015.1 Isosphaeraceae bacterium
AGGGCAAAGGGCAAAGGGCAAAGGGCAAAGGGCAAAGGGCAAAGGGCAAAGGGCAAAGGGCAAAGGGCAAAGGGCAAAGGGCAAAGGGCAAAGGGCAAAGGGCAAAGGGCAAAGGGCAAAGGACAAAGGACAAATGCAACGCCACGATGGCTCGGGCGGATCAGGCCAACGGGGAGGGCAAATCAAAGGTGCCAGCCCACCCAGCCGACGAGAATATCGTACGCCGTGTGCGTGCAGACCGCGATGCCAAAGCCTCGGACGACAAAGACCCAGGCGAAGAACACTCCCGCCATCCAGCGGAATACAAAGGCGAACCAGGTGAACGCCTCACCGGGCGTACCCGCGTGGTGAGCCAACGAGAAGAGTAGCGCCGAGCCGGTTACCGCCAGGGCACTGGCCACAATCTGGGGGGTTTGCAGCAAGCGGAGCAAAGCAAAGAGGATCGGAACCAAGACGAGGCGGAACAGCGCTTCTTCGTAGACGCCCGCTCCCAGGTAGCCGATCAACGAGACCAGGCTCCTCCGGGCTGGCGTCGATACCACCGAGAGAACCGGGGGTGAGTTCTGATCGAGAACCGCGAAGCCCAGGTCGATCAGCCGGCTCACGCCGACCAAGGCCACGGCCAGAACGCAGCTTTCCAGCAGCATAACCGGCAGGATCGACGGCGAGAACCGCCAGTCGCGTGGACTGGCCACCTGCCAACCCAGCAGGATCACGACCAGGGCCAGAGGGGGGAACCACTGATCGACCAATCCTAGCGACGCCAGGATGTGCCGCATCCAAGCATCGGCGCCGGTGCGGACCGAAGCGGCCGATGCTCCGCCTTGCCAGAGCACTCCCAGCTCGTAAGCCAGCATGATCGGCAGAACCAGGCTGAGCGAGGGTAGCGGCCGTCGCGTCGAGGCCCAGTACGACAGCGGCCCACGACCAGCCTCCCCGGCAGCCACCCCGCCCCCCGGGCCGGAGAGAGCGTTCGAGGCCGGTTCGACTTGGTCACGCAGCACGATCCTTGGCATGGTTACTCGCACGTCTCTAGACGATCGGTCGCTGGCCGCTAATACTCAAGTATCAAGTAGTATCGCGTAATTTCGACGGCGTCATAATTTTTGTTCTTCTCGAATTCTATGAAAAGATCGAGACTCTTGTACCGGCCGGAAGAGATGACTAGGATAACTTCCTTGAAGGGAGCTTGCACTGCCTTGACGCCGTACTTCGCCGATCTCAAAATACTTTCTCATATTGGTCGCCATCGACTTCCACTCAGGCGATCACAGCACGAGGATCGGGTCGGCCGGACGCTTTTGGGGGGGCATCTTGCTGCTTTGATTCCTCTTCGGCATGCTTCGAGACAGGCCAGGTTGCCTGGCCCTTCGGTGATGGGTCCCCGTTCGGTTCCGGCGGGTTGCAGTAGCACCTGTCGTAGGGAGGATGATCTTGTGATCGTGCGGAGTCGTCTTCGTTTGCTCATCAGTCTGTGCTGTCTGATACCCACTCTTTCCGGCTGTTCCGACCGCTTCCTCGCGGGCCCCATGCAGTATGTGGAAAACGACGCTCTGACCAAGGAGGTCAAGGGCAAGAACAGCCTGGCCGGAAAGCCAAAGCTGCAGGACAAGGTGCGTAAGGCGCTTGCGCAGCTCTACGGTGAGAATCCCCAGAAGATCGTTGTTCCCGAGGGCATGGGTGTGCTGCTGACCGGGGGCGGGGCGCGGCTGGCCAGCTACCAGCAGGCTGGCGAAAGCGTCTTGCGAAACCTGAGTCCCGACCGCAAACCGATTGCCGGTGGCTATGGACTTTATCGCAGGAATTGCCTGCATTGCCATGGAGTTTCCGGCGCGGGTGACGGATCGACCGCGGCGTTTCTCTATCCCGTACCGCGTGATTATCGGAAGGGACTGTTCAAGTTCACTTCGACCCCCAACGGTGCCCGCCCGGCCCGTGACGACCTCACGCGGACGATCAAGAACGGTCTGCACGGCACCTCGATGCCGGCATTTGAGGCCCTGCTTTCGGACGACGAAATCTCGCAACTCGTCGATTATGTGATTTTTCTGAGCATTCGCGGTGAGACCGAGCTGGAGCTGATCGACGTGGGCACGACGTCCGACGAGAACGACGTCAACAGCCTCACGCTCGATGTGGCCCGCGAAGCCGCGGAAGGGGTCTTCAACAAGTGGAAGACGGCCCAGTCGCTGGTCGTGAACCCGTCGACTCCGCGCACGCCTCCGACCCGCGACAGCATCCTCCGCGGTCGCGATCTCTTCCTGGGCAGGGTCAAGGATGCGAAGCTGGTTTGCACCGACTGCCACGGTGTTCTGGCCCGGGGTGATGGCCAGAGCTTCGTCAGTCAGGATGTGTTCAACCGGGTGGTCTTCGGGGGCAATCCCAGCGAGCGACAGCAGCGGATCGATCAGTTCGACGACAAGACGAAGGACCTGTGGGGCCAGAAGCTTGACGAGTGGGGTAATCCGCTGCGCCCGGCCAACTTGAATCGCGGTGTCTACAAGGGCGGCCGCAGGCCGCTGGACATTTACTGGCGGATCGCCAAGGGCATCACGGGAGCCCAGATGCCTTCTCACTATCCGGGCCTCATCAATGAGAAGCAGGTCTGGGACCTGGTCAACTTCGTGCTGGCGCTTCCCTACGAGCCCGAGCTGCTCAGCGGCGCGGGGGCGCCTGCTGGAGCCGAAGCTCCGGCCATGGCCGTGCGCTAGCAACTCGCGGGCGTGGCCTGGGCCATTGCATCGCACCTGGCGCGATGGGGGCCTGACCACCCGCTGTCCTTCTTGCCGAGGCCAAATTCCGCATCGTCCGCTGCCTGTTCCTGGTTGCCTTCTACCTCGAGATTTTGTGTTTTATGAGAATTCTCGGCCTGGTTCGTCCGCTCGCAGGCACACTCGAACCTGAAGCCCGATGAGGGGAGCGTTTTTCCGTGCGTTACTGGAGCGTTCTGTTTGCCCTGGCCGCCATCTTCAGCGTGGGGGCGTACCTCTATGCCCCGTTCTCGCCCGACTGGTGGCTGCCCAATCCCGCAAGCGATTATCGTCATTGCGTCTCAACATTCGGCAGGGAAATCGACAGCCTCTACTTGATCATCCTGGGCATCACCGGCATCGTCTTCATCGGCACCCAGGTGGTGCTGGTCTGGGAGAGCTTCCGGTTCGTGGATCAGAAAGATGAAGCAGGCAAGCCGGTGCGGCCCGCCCAGTACTTTCACGGCAGCCAGCGGCTGGAGGTCATCTGGACGATCATCCCGGCCGCCATCCTGGTGTTCATCGCCCTCTACCAGATGGGAACTTGGGCCAGCATCAAGTTTCGCGGTTCGGCTCCCAAAGTGCCGCCGGTGGCCGAGATCACAGGCCGGCAGTTTCAGTGGGTGATGCGTTATCCCGGTCCGGACGGCAAGCTGAACACTCGGGACGACCTCTTCACCGTCAATGACCTGCACTTCGTCAAGAACCGGACCGCCCTCATCTATCTGAAGTCGTCCGACGTGATCCACTCCTTCTTCCTGCCCCAGATGCGGATCAAGCAGGACGCCGTTCCGGGTTTGACGATCCCGGTCTGGTTCGACGCCGACACCGCCGGCAAGTACGATCTCGCCTGCGCCGAGCTCTGCGGCTGGGGCCACTACAAGATGCGGGCCAATGTCACGGTCCACGAGACCGACGAAGAGTTTCAGAAATGGCTCAGTGAGAAGCTTGCGGAGCAGAACCAGAGTCAGCTCACCATGGCGACGGATTCTCAGGAAAGGTGACAGGCATGAGTTCGGAAGCGATCGGCAAAGGTTCTGGAAGCGCGGCGGCGACGCACGGTCACGAGGTCGATCACGGCCACGGCGATGATCACATTCATCCGGCGCCTTCTCATTTCATCTTCAAGTACGTCTTCTCCCACGATCACAAGATCATCGGCCTCCAGTTCCTCTTCTCGGGGCTGATCTTCTTCGTGCTCGGCGGCCTGCTGGCGATGGCCATCCGCTGGCAACTGGCCTGGCCCTGGAAGCCGATCCCCATCCTGAGCCGGGCGCTCTGGTCCAGCCCTTCGCTGGGCTATCAGATGCCGCCGGAGTTCTACAACAAGCTGTTCACGATGCACGCGTCGATCATGATCTTCTTCGTGATCATCCCACTGCTCGCAGGCGCGTTCGGCAATTTCCTGATCCCCCTCATGATCGGCGCCCGCGACATGGCATTTCCCCGGCTCAACATGCTCTCGTACTGGTTCATGTGGCCGGCCTTCGTGCTGATCACCTACTCGTTCGTGGTCGAGGGAGGTTCTGCCGAGGCGGGTTGGACCAGCTATCCGATTCTGACGATCGCCAGGTGGTCGACCCCGGGATCGCTCAACGGGCAAACGTTCTGGCTGCTCGCCCTGCTCTTCGCGGGCATCTCGTCGCTCATGGGGTCGATCAACTACATCACGACGATCGTGATGTTGCGGGCTCCGGGGATGAGGATGTTCCGGATGCCGATGACCGTCTGGGCGATGTTCATCACGGCGATCTTGCAGGCCTTCGCGCTGCCGGTCTTGACCTCGGCCCTGATCATGCAGACCCTTGACCGGCTCGTCGGCACCAATTTCTTCAGCCCGATCGGCTGGACGGTGGCCAATGCCCCTCCGGTGGTCGGCGGCGGCGGCCCCCTGCTCTTCCAGCACCTCTTCTGGTTCTACTCACACCCGGCGGTCTACATCATGATCCTGCCGGCGATGGGCATGGTTTCGGACATCATCGCGACCTTCTCGCGCAAGCCGCTCTTCGGCTACAAGCCCATGGTGCTGGCGCTCGCGGGGATCGCGGGGCTGGGCTTCATCGTCTGGGGGCACCACATGTTCCAGTCGGGCATGAACCCGGCGCTGGGAGCGACCTTCATGCTGTCGACGATGATGATCGCTCTCCCCTCCGCCATCAAGGTGTTCAACTGGCTGGGGACGATGTGGGGAGGACGCATCCAGTACACCGCGGCGATGCTCAATGCCATGGCCTTCGTGGCGATGTTCGTCATCGGCGGGCTGTCGGGAATCTTCATGGCGGCCACCCCGGTCGACATGCACATTCATGATACCTACTTCATCGTCGGCCACCTTCACTATGTGCTCTTCGGCGGCAGCATGTTCGGGCTCTTCGCCGCAATCCACTACTGGTTCCCCAAGATGTTCGGCCGGATGATGAGCGAGAGGTTGGGGCTGATCCATTTCTTCCTCACCTTCATCTTCTTCAACGGCACCTTCTTCCTGATGCATATCACCGGCATGCACGGCCACCCGCGCCGGATCGCCGACCCGACGATCTATCCCTACCTTCAGGGAGCCGGCATCACGGGGATGAACCAGTTCATGACCTATAGCGCATTCGGGCTGGGGCTGGCCCAGTTGATCTTCGCGTACAACTTCATCTCCAGTCTGTTCCTGGGCCCGAAGGCCCCGAACAACCCGTGGCACGCCAACACGCTCGAGTGGTCCACCTCGTCGCCTCCTCCGCATTACAACTTCGCGCGGATTCCTACGGTTTACCATCCACCTTACGAGTTCAGCCTGCCGGGGATCAGCGAAGATTATCTGCCCCAGACCGAGCCCATGCCCGCGGGCATCGTTCTCGACCCGGTCATGGCCTGATGAGACCTGCTCCCAAGAATGTCACTCTCGTCCCGAAGCCTTGAAGCCGTGATCATGACGACCCGAAATGATAGCTCCGACTCGCCTGTCCGCCCTGCGTATCGCCACAGCCCGCACGCGATGGCCTTGCTCGCCGCGGTCTTCACCCTTCCCCTGCTCTTCGTCGGGGGGTCGGTGACGACCTACCGCGTGGGGATGGCAGTGCCCGACTGGCCGACAACGTTCGGGATCAACATGTTCCTCTTCGACTTTTGGAATGCTCCCTTCGGCGTCCGGGTCGAGCACGCGCATCGACTGTATGGGGCGGCCGTGGGTTTGGCGACGATCGGACTCACGGTCTGGTTCTTCTGCTTCGAGCCCCGCCGCTGGATGAAGGTGCTCGGCGGCGTCGCCCTTGTCGCGGTGATCGGCCAGGGGATTTTGGGAGGAACACGCGTGACCCAGGTCTCGACGTTCCTGGCGGCCGTCCATGGCTGTACCGCTCAGGCGTTCTTCGGCCTGATGGTGGCCCTTTGCGTGCTGACCGGCCGCGACTGGTTGAGCGCCTCCATCCGTGAGCCCGACATCGATCGATTTCGCCGCCGCGCGGTCGTCATGCTGGCCCTGGTTTACGGCCAGATCGTGCTGGGGGCCTGGGTTCGGCATTACGGGACCCTGGCCGCGGTGACCGCGCACGCCCTGGTCGCGACGGCGGTTTTGCTCTATGCGCTGGTTCTCGCGGTGCGCGTACAGCGGCACAAGCAGGATGTTCCGGCACTCGTCACCTGGTCCCGGTTCCTGGCCGGTTCGGCCGTGGCCCAGGTCGTGCTGGGCATCGTCGCCCTCGTTTACGTGTTGCCTTTGGGCGGCATGCCCCGCCAGGCGGGATTCTACGAGGCGGTCGTACGGACCGGTCATCAGACCAACGCGGCGCTCTTGCTCGCCTCGAGTGTGGTATTCGCCCTTCGCGCCTGCCGCCATCTGCGGGTGGGGGCTGGGGTCCAGGGCGAGGCCAGGGATCGTCCACTTACAACCGCTGCCGGCGACGCGTCAGTCTCCGGCAGTCTGGAGGTCGTCGCTTGAAAACGGCGGTTACGTACGCTCGGCCTGTTCTTGCCTCCGCCTCGACCGAGGCCGCACTGGCCGCGGCCGGAAACAAGGTTGCGGCTTACGTCTCACTCACCAAGCCGCGCATCGTCGTGATGGTGCTGGTGACCGTCGGCGTTGGCTTCCTGCTCGGTGCCCGCGGCAGTGCTCATCCCGCGACGCTGTCGCTGACCTTGCTCGGGACCGCCCTGGTGGCCGGTGGTGCCAGCACGCTGAACCAGTGGATGGAACGGGCGCGTGACGCGCGGATGCGGCGGACTGCCAACCGGGCGCTGCCCAGGGGCCGGCTGGGCGCGGTCGAGGCCGCCTCGTTCGGGGTCGGGCTGGGGCTGGCCGGCACGGCGATCCTGCTCTGGGGTGCCAACTGGCTGGCTGCCGCGGTTGCCGTCTCCACCCTCTTGCTTTACGTCTTTGTCTACACCCCGCTGAAGCCGTGGACGACCCTGAACACGGCAATCGGTGCCATTCCCGGCGCCCTGCCGCCGGTGATCGGCTGGGCGGCGGCCACGGAAACCCTGGGAATCGAGGCGTTCTCGCTCTTCCTCATCGTCTTCCTCTGGCAGTTTCCCCATTTCCTGGCAATCGCCTGGATTTACCGCGAGGATTATGCACGCGGCGGCCTGAAGATGCTTCCCGATGTCGATCCCCAGGGGGCCCTGACCGGTCGTCAGGCCACCATCTACGCGCTGGCGCTCATTCCCGCCGGTCTGTTGCCGGCAACCATCGGCCTGGCGGGTCCGGCCTATTTCATCGGGGCCCTGGTGCTGAGCCTCTGCTACCTGGTCGCGGCGATTCAGTTCTGGACTGGCGTCTCGGAATCGACCGCCCGTCGTCTGCTGCGAATGTCTTTTTGCTACTTGCCCCTGGTCTTGCTTCTCCTGGTGCTCAATCCGCTGCCGGCCTGAGGTTTTCTCGCGCCGGTTCACGCTCTTGTCTGGTCTTGATCCGAGGGATTCAATCACGATGGCCGACGCCACCGCTTCCCCAAGCTCGACGCACTCTTCGACCCACGCCGGGTCGCACGCCCTGGACCACCACGCCCCGGTGACCCCCGGCAAGGTTGCCATGTGGCTGTTCCTGGCCACCGAAGTGATGTTCTTCACCGGGCTGATCGGCTCTTACATCGTGCTTCGCTCGGGAAGCCCATCCACGTATTACACCAACCTCTACTGGCCAACGACCAACTTCAAGGAAGTGGCGAACACCTACGGGGTGGTGCTGCGCTCGGCCGGGTCAAACCCGGCTCAGGCCGAGGAAGCGATCCGGGCAGCCGCCCCGGACGTCAGCGTCGAGGGAGCGCGCGAGATTGTCGAGGAAGCCGGCGAGGTGACCGTGGTCAACCGGCTGAACAAGGAGAAAGCCGATGCCCTCGCCGCCCAGCTCAAATCGCTCGGGGCCGATGCTCGGGTCGAACCGGTGGTATCCCACAACTGGCCCAAGCCCTACGACGAGTTGACCAACCCCCTGAGCATCAACAAGACCGCGTTCAACACCTTCGTGCTGATCTGCTCGTCGGTGACGATGGTGCTTTCCCTCTCGGCCATGCAGCAAGGCAACAGGAAACGCAGCCTGGCCTTTCTGGGCGCAACCATCGTCATCGGCAGTATCTTCCTGAGCATCCAGATCTACGAATATTACGAGCTGATCGTGGGGCGGCACTACCCTCCCGGAATCAGCGCCACGGGGCACTTCCGGCCGAGCGTCAGCTTGTTCGCCTCATGCTTCTTCACCATGACGGGCTTCCACGGTATGCACGTCACCGGCGGCGTGATCACGCTGATCCTGATCTTCATTCAGGGGCTGCGGGGAGTTTATACTCAGACTCATTACAACCCGATCGAATTTGCCGGTCTGTACTGGCACTTTGTGGACCTCGTGTGGATCATCCTGTTCACGATCGTGTATCTGATCTGAACCCGAGCCGGCATCCGGGAGCCGCTGCGACCCTTTGATGCCCGCCGAGACGCCAGCCGCAGCACGAATTGCCCGACACGCAGTCCCATCGATCACCGGCTTCCGTTCCAATCAAGGACCTCGCGCATGGCCGACGTACATCCCCTGCCAGCAGACTTGGCGGAAGAACTCTTTGTCGAGTCACACGCCCATTACGTGAGAATCTGGTTCATTCTCGCGGTTCTCACCGCCGTCGAGTATTTCTACGCACTCTCTTTCAAGGACCACTTCCTGGTCCTGGTGCTTGGCCTTGTGTCCATGGCACTCGTCAAGGCGGGTATGGTCGGCTGGTTCTTCATGCACCTGAAGTTCGAGCGGAAATGGGTTTACATCCTGATCATCCCCGCTTGCGTGATGGCCGTCTTCCTCACGCTGGCGCTCTGTCCCGACATGGCGATGAAGCCGGTTGTCGAGGAGAACGCCGGCGAGGAGGAAACCTGGCTCGTCCCGCGATCGAATGCGGAGGGAACACCTGCGATCGACCTTGCCTGGTTATCGCCAGCCGGTCCGATCGCGCCGGCTGGCTTTGATCGTTTCGGCCTTTCGTCATGAGCGTGAGTGGATCTTACCGGCGCGGGATTCTGATCGTCGTTTTCACCGTGCTGGCCTCGGCGGTGGTGGTGCTGGCCGGTGCGCGATCTGGTGCCGTGCCCCCTCGAGCCGCGCAAGACCTTGGCGACCAGGCGGAAAAACTCGGAGCTTTCCAGCTTGTCGAACGCTCGGGTCGGAAGATCAGCGAGACGGACTTCGCGGACCGTGTCTGCATCGTCTCGTTCATCTTCACGCGGTGTCAGCTTTCCTGTCCGCGGATCACCTCGGTGATGAAGAGCCTCCAGGCGCGTCTGGAGGGATCTGACGTGCTGCTGGTGAGCCTCTCGGTCGACCCCGAGTACGACACGCCGGAGGTTCTCGCCAAGTATGCGCGGCGGTTCGAAGCCGAACCCGAGCGATGGTGGTTTATGACCGGATCACGACCTTTGATCTACAATTTGATCCAGCGCCGGTTCAAGCTCAGCGTGATGGAGAATCCGGCTCCCGAAGCCGACAGCAAGGCCGAAGCGATCGCCCACAGCGACCGGCTGGCCCTGGTGGACCGCGGCCGCGTGGTCGGCCTCTTCGACTCGAACGAGCCCGCCGCGCTGGGATCTCTCGTCGAGCAGGCAAAACGCCGAGCGCTCCCGGGCTGGATTCGGTCACTGCCCACAGTCAATGCCAGCCTCAACGCGCTCTGCGCGCTGTTTCTCATTGTTGGTTGGAGCTTCATTCGCAGCCGCGATGCCGTGCCGGGTTCCCCGTCCGGATCGGCCGCGAAGGCCGTTGCGTCCGCCTCGGTGCTTCAGGTTCCCCGCGTGCGCGGTCATATCGTCTGCATGGTTCTGGCAGTGCTCACGTCGGCGATCTTCCTGGGGTTCTACCTGGTCTACCATTACCACGCGGGAAGCATGCCATTTCGGGGCCAGGGCCCGATCCGCTGGCTCTACTTCACCGTCTTGGTATCGCACACATTCCTGGCCACGCTCGGAGTCGTTCCGCTGGTTCTTCTGACTCTGCTGCGGGCCCTGCAACGCGACTTCTCCAGACACAGGTTGATCGCGGCCACCACCTTCCCGATCTGGGTTTACGTGTCCGTCACGGGGGTGTTGATCTACCTGATGCTCTACCATCTGCCCGTCGCCGGCTACCGCTCAGCACTGCCCGTTTGACGTCCCTGGCCCCTCACAGCCATCCGCGGGCTTCCTGGGCAGGTGATTCCGGGCCCTACTAGTGCATGGCTGATTGCGTCGGCCAGCCATAGAGGTTGGCGATCGCCACGATCTTTTGCACCGAGCAGTGGAGCAGTGAAACGGAACCGTCGCTCTGTCGCCCGGAGCATTCCCCCACGACCACTTCCCTCCCACTCCCCACTCCCCACTCCCCACGGTCCACGGTCCACGGTCCACGGTCCACGCTCCACGGTCCACGCTCCACGCTCCACGCCTCACGCCCCACGCCTCACGATTGTCGGGGTTCGCCCTCGATGCCGCGCGCCGAACTGGGTACAGCACTCCCCACCCGGCAGGGGTTCAACATGCTACGACATGCTACGTTTTCCGCTTCCGGCAGAAGTTTGGCGAGCCAGGTTTTCGGCGCAAGTTAATATTAAATCATAACTCACGTCTATTCCTCTCTTGACTCACGTTGAAGCAACTGTAAGCTTAACTCTATGCTGATACATGGGTTGCGCCGATATGATCCACGTGGTAGACTTCGAAAAAACCGCCTTTTCGCCCCCTTGTCGGGGCGTTTTAGCCCCATCCGGCCCACAAATCAGCGCTGAGAGCGGAAGGGCCACCCAGTCTCTGGCACCCGGGAAACCTGGTTGGCCCCCAACGTCCACCTGGCCACTGTTCTCCCGCCCCACGCCCCACGCCTCACGCTCCACGCCTCAACGCCCCACGCCCCACTCTCCACGCCAGACCAGCGGGGTCAGGCCCTGCGCAGACCCTGGCCCGCTGGCTACTGCCTGCTACCGAAAAGTCGGGTAAGGAGGTGACGTCGCCGCCACCCCATACGCCAAACTTAAGGCACGTAGTCCAGAAGTATAGGATTCTGTAAGAGTTGGGAGAGGCTGGGATGGATATTGCGGTTTTGGACGCGTGCCCCGGCTTTAAGGAGGACGTCCTT
>JBEKTN010000288.1:0-11314 GCA_049516015.1 Isosphaeraceae bacterium
ACCTTGTAACCGGTCGTGCCGGGACCACCCCCCCTAACCCCCCCTTCGCAAGGGGGGGAAAACGGCGCAACGAAACCGGGATGAAAGCGCAGCTTGTGCAAGACCAACTTTTCACCAGCCCAGGCTGCCCCCTTGGATTTTGAATACAAAAGAAATCTGTCCCGATCGCACGGCGATGGGTGTTTTTCCTCCGCTCCGGAACACACACGATATGGCGTATATTGCAAACACCCCGGACGACGTCCGCATCATGCTGGGGACGATCGGATTGGACTCGCTCGATCAACTCTTCGACATGGTGCCGCCGGAGTTCCGGCTCAGGAGGGCCCTGGACGTCGCTCCCGCTCTGACCGAGCTCGAGCTGACCAACCACATCAGCGGCTTGCTGGCGAGGAATCAGGGAGCCGACCAGCGGGTCTGTTTCCTGGGGGCCGGCAGCTACGATCACTTCATCCCGGCAGTCGTGGATCACCTGGCCTCCCGGGGTGAATTTTACACGGCCTACACCCCGTACCAGGCTGAGGCAAGTCAGGGGACCCTTCAGGCCACCTTTGAATATCAGACCCTCGTTACCCAGTTGACCGGGATGGATGTCTCCAACGCCAGCCTCTACGATGGAGGCTCGGCCGTCAGCGAGGCGTTGCTCATGGCACTGACCGTCACCCGGCGGTTCGGCCGCGTCGTCATCCCCGAGACCGTCCATCCCGAGTACAGGCAGATCGCGGCGACCTCCCTGGAGCACCTCGAGCCCGACCTGGTGACGATCCCTGGGCCGCGGGGAACTATCGATCCAGCGACCCTCGCCGCCAGCCTCAGCGACGATACCGCCGCCGTCGTCCTGCAGTACCCCAACGTTTTCGGACAGCTCGAGGACATCGAGGCCCTGGTCAAGACGATCCACGCGCGAGGAGCGCTGGCGATCGTGAGCGTGGATCCGATCAGCCTTGGCTTGCTGCGCCGGCCGGGCGAATACGGTGCCGACATCGTCGTGGCCGAGGGTCAAGGGCTGGGCAACCCGATGTCCTTCGGCGGGCCCTACCTGGGCATCATGGCCTGCCGCGAAGACTTTCTCCGCAAGCTGCCCGGCCGGATCGTCGGCCAGACGACCGACCGCCATGGCAAGCGGTGCTGGGTCTTGACGCTCCAGACGCGTGAGCAGCACATCCGCCGCGAGAAGGCGACCTCGAACATCTGCACCAACCAGGGCCTCCTGGCGCTCCGCAGCAGCATCTACCTGGCGGCCATGGGACCGGGCGGCCTGCGCCAGGCGGCCGAGCTGTCGGCCCGCAAGGCCCATTACGCCGCCCTTCGACTTGCGTCCGTCCCCGGCCTCTCGCTGGCTTTTCCCGGACCGTTCTTCAAAGAGTTCGTCGTTCGCTGCTCGCGGGATCCGCGGACCGTTCTCGCGGATGTCGGCCGCCTGGGCTACCACGGCGGCATCGCCCTGGGCCGCTGGTACCACGACCTGGCCGACGCCATACTCATTGCCGTGACCGAAAAGCGGACTCGCGAGGAAATCGACGGTCTGGCCGCGGCTTATGATAAGGCCCTGAGGCGAGAATGATTCTTCCAATCGAGGCACAATCGAGCCACGACCTCTTGACCATGAATCTCACTCCTTGGCCCACGGGAATGTAGAGAGCCTTCATGTACAAACTCGACCAGACTCCTCTGCTCTTCGAGTCCAGCCGGCCCGGCCGCGCGACGGCCATCTTGCCGGCGGCCGACGTGCCCGATCGCCCGCTCGACGACATCATTCCCCGAGGGCACCGTGCGGCGGACAGCCCCGCACTGCCCGAGCTGAGCGAGCTCGACGTGGTGCGGCATTACACCAATCTGTCGGCCTTGAACATGGCGATCGACGCCAACTTCTATCCGCTCGGCTCGTGCACGATGAAGTACAACCCCAAGCGGAACGAGCGGCTGGCGGGCCTGCCCGGACTCGGCGCACAGCATCCCTACCAGGACGACGACACGCTTCAGGGACTGCTGGCGATCCTCTACGAGCTGCAACATGACCTCGCCGAGATCGCCGGTCTGCACGCCGTCAGCCTCCAGCCGGCGGCAGGCGCCCAGGGAGAGCTCACCGCGCTCTTGGTAGCCGCCGCCTACTTTCGCGACCGCGGTGAGCAGCGGACGCAGGTTCTGGTTCCCGACAGCTCTCATGGAACCAACCCGGCCTCGGCGCACCTCGCCGGCTTCGAGGCGGTCACGATCAAGAGCAACGGCTGCGGAATCGTCGATCTGGCCGACTTCCAGGCCAAGCTGAGCGACCAGACGGCCGTGTTCATGATCACCAATCCCAACACGGTGGGGCTCTTCGACCCGCAGATCGGCGAGATTGCCCGGCTGGTGCACGACCGCGGGGCCCAGCTTTATCTCGACGGAGCCAACATGAACGCGATCCTGGGGATCGTTCGCCCGGGCGACATGGGCGTGGATCTGATGCATTACAATCCGCACAAGACCTTCTCCGGCCCGCACGGCGGCGGCGGCCCGGGCGCTGGGCCAATCGCCGTCCGCGACCACCTGGCGCCCTACCTGCCCGCGCCGCTCGTCGGCCGCCGCGCCGACGGGACCTACTTCCTCGATTACGACCGGCCCAGGTCCATCGGCCGGGTGCGGGCCTTTTTCGGCAATACCGGCGTCCTCTTCAGGGCCTACTGCTACATCCGCAGCCAGGGGCCCGATGGACTGAAACGCGTTGCCCAGCACGCCGTGCTGAATGCCAACTATCTGCTCGCGCTGATCAAGGACGTCTACCCGGTGCCGTTCGGAACCCGCTGCATGCACGAGTTCGTGGCCTCGGCCCGAACCCTGGCCAAGGATCGGGGCATCCGCGCCATGGACATCGGCAAGCGGCTGATCGATTTCAATTTTCATGCCCCCACCGTGTATTTCCCCCTCATCGTTCCCGAAGCCCTGATGATCGAGCCCACCGAGACCGAGAGCCGCGAGACCCTCGACGCATTCGCCCGGGCCCTCCGCCAGATCTCCACCGAGGACCCCGAGTTCCTGCACAACGCCCCGCACACGACGCCTGTCAGCCGGCTCGACGAGGTCAAGGCGGCAAAGTCGCCCGTGCTCAAGTGGCAGCCGGAGTGAGGCAAGGTCCGGATCCTGGCAATCCACCAAACAGAAACGGGCGGCCCGATGCGAGCCGCCCGCCGTGCGATCCTGGAGCTCCGGCGTTGAATTTTCCCATCGGGAGTCCAGCGCCGCTCTAGCAGAAAGCGACAGGGAACGGTGACCCCGAGTCAATCAGCGCCATTGGCCGGACGGTGAAAAGGGCAAGGGGGCAGACCGAGATCGACACTGTGGAGAGCCACGGGTGCCAGTCGCCCCGGAAAAAAAACAAAAATTTTTCTGCCTGCACCCCTGACATGGATGCACCCACTAGTGGATGATGGCAAGCATGATTCGAGGTAATTTGCAACGATAAGGGTGGCATGCAGGCGTGAGGTGAGGAGTCATTCGGGGTAAAGCGTCAACCCGATGATGAGGGATTTGACTCTTGGCCGTTAAGCCTGCATGTTTTCTCAAATCCTTGCAGCTTCACTCAATCAGTCAGTCGTCGCAGAGAGAGCAATCAAAACAGTCGCCACAACCGTTGCGGTGCACAGGGCGAACACACACCTTGAGGTCTGGAGACACAGACATGCGCACGGGAGCATCGGACGTTTCATCCCGAGGGTTCCGTGGTCAGGTTCGCCAGGGTGCCCGGTTGAAGCGAACCCGGAAGACGCGTCTTCGCAGGGCCTTCCTTGAGACCGAGTTCTTGGAGCCGCGCACCCTGCTGGCAACAATACCGGCGGCCACGGCGACCGGCGCGCCGATGAACCTGTCGGGACTCTCGAGCGTCACCTCGAATGGCAACGCAAACAGCCCGGCGGTCGTGATCGACCCGTATGACTCCCAGAAGCTCTTCGCGGTCTGGGGGGTCGATTTGTCGCAGGAGGTCCCCGCTCCAACTCCGACGACGGCCATCGTCGAGGGGGCCTATTCGAACGACGGTGGTGCAACCTGGAATCCTCTCGGCGAAATCAGTCCGCCGATCATCGACGCCAATACGATCGACGCCACCCCGCCGACTCCCTATACCCAGGTTACGGAACCCAGCGTTGCCTTCGACGCCTCGAACCACGTTTACGTACTGACCTCGCAGAACACGGGCGCCACCGACGGTGCACTCGTCCTGAGCAAGTACGATTTCTCCAGCAGCACGCCCGACCCTGAGTTCCTCGACAACATTGTCTACCGCTGGCTTCCGGCTTCTGACGCCGCTTACAGCCCGACCTTGGCGGTCGATGCGGCGCCGCTCAATCCTCCGGCCGGAGTGCCTGTGGATCCCTACGCGAACAACGTCTACGTCGCCTGGGCCAGCGGTGACATTCCTCTTGCAAACACCAACGTCGAGCTACCATTCAATCCCCACCGGGCCGAGCTGGTCGTCTCGTCTGATGGAGGCCAGACCTTCGGCGGAGAAACGATTGCCAATGTCGGTCCCGCCAACGGTAACATCGGCCCGCAGCAGGATTCGCATCCGCAGCTTGTGATCAACCAGAACGATTCCGGCCAGATCACCATCGCCTGGGACGATTTCGGTACCGGGTCCACAGCCACGCCGAAGTTTGATCAGCTCCTGTCGAACCTCATTCAGGCTGGGGATTCGTACCAGTCCCAGGGTGGTACAGGGATCATCAGAGGCGGATCCACCACTTCCACCAAACAAGGCAACTGGGCGCCCGCCGCAGTTTACCCAGCCAGCCCTAATGCGACCCGCCCCTCGGATCCAGTGGGCATAGCAACCGCCACGCAAGGGGACGGCTTCAGCACCGACGTCAACGGTGACGGGAAAGACGACATCGTCGTCGCAGACCAGGGAACCGGTCAAATTGGTGTACTATTGAACTCTGGAACTGGGACATTCCCCTTAGCAAACATCAAGGCCTACCCAACCGTCGGCAGTCCGTCCGGGGTGGTCTTGGGCAACTTCGTCGCCAACCATTCATCGACGGCGATTCTCGACGCGGCCACATCCAACGGTGCTGCGGCCGGGGGTGTGAATATCGAACAGAACGGGACGAAGCCCAATGACGGCCAGGGTGTTTTCGTTACGGGGCCATCTCTCCCTCCTGTCCCTTCAGGGCAGGCAGAGACTGCCATCGGGGTCTATGACCTCGACGGCAATTCGCTCCCCGACATTATTGCCGCCGACCCGGGCAACCAGAGTATCGATATCTGGCTAAACCCCGGGTCCCCGTCGGGACCGACCGCTCCGTTTTCGCTCAAGTTGCCCTCCGGGGACAACCCCATCGCGGTGGTAGTGGATAAGTTTAGGGGCACCACCTCCAACCCCGACATTGCGGTCCTGAATTCCAACGGGACAATCCAATTCTTCCTGAACGAGATCTCACCCACGAACCCCGAGGCTTTTGTCCTGGGGCCGTCATACACGGTGGCAGGCGTCGTCTCTATAACCAGTAGTCCTGTCAGTGGCAACCCAAATCTGCCCGATTTGATTGTTGTGACCAATAATAATCCCGGCCATAACGAGTTGTTCGTGCTGCAGAACCAATCGACGGCTGGTGGCGTCGCCTTCTCTGCTCCTCAGACCGTTTCTAACTCCTCCTTCGCGGGGACGCCTGTAACGGGTCAGGGTATAGCGGCGGGTCAGTTGAGCACCGGGGGTAACTACGGCAGCTATAAGGACATCGCCGTGGTATACGCAGCGGCGGGCACCAACGAAAGCATGGTCGCGGTCTTCCAAAACAACGATAATGGGACCTTCACGCGGACTCCGCCTCCAAATCAGCTTGGGGATTTCGATGCCGGCCAGACGTCCCCTACAGCAATCGCCCTTCTCGATCTCACCAACAGTACCACTCTAGCCTGGAACGATATCGTCGTGACCAATGACGATAACGGCGATCCTAGAACGCCTGGCCTTGAGGGCACGGTCAGTGTGCTACAGCCCGCGGCTTTGCCGTCCGGCGCAGTAACGCCAGGAACCACGCCGTTCACCGCGAGGGTTAACGTCCCCAACCAAGCCGCGGTCACTGGCCTCACGGTCTCGGTGGCCCTGACCCACCCGACCGACGCCAATATCGGCCTCGTTCTAGTCGCTCCCAACGGGGATCAGATCACACTGCTTCAGAGCGGGGCACTTACTGGCGCCAACCTTGGGGTCTTCGGTGAGAGCACAACCAACTTTGGCGTCGATGTCGGGACAGTCTTCGACGACAACGCCACTCGGAACATCTTCGACCCCACTGCTGCCGGCATGAATGGGAATACCGGGCCGGCTATCGGCCATTTCAGGCCCGAGGGCAGCTTCACGGACACCATTCCCATTCTGGATGCTTTGTTACCACCTTCAGAGCAAATAGCAAACACAATCGATAACCTCGTCGCCTACGAGCTCGGTAAGTTCAATTCTATTTTACCACCACCAGAGCAACGCTTTCTCGACGTCAACGGCACGTGGACCCTGAAGATCTCGGATTCCGCCGTCGAGACGACCCCCGGCAACGTCCGGGAATTCAGCCTCGAAGTCACCACGGGAATGACCCGTGGAACGCCCCAAACCATCGCCAGCGGCATCGTCGTTGGCGGCTCGATCTCCAACAGCGGTTACCCCACGATCGCGCCATCCACGCCCAAGGGGATTGGCCCAGGCCTAGTCCTGGCCGAGGACAACACGCTTGGGCCGGACAGCCCCTATGAGGGCCGAATCTATGCCGCGTACGTCGGCTACTACAACGTCAAGGTCGGCGGCGTTACAAACCCAACCACCAATACTGACATCTTCCTCTCGTACCTGGACCCGCGCGCGACGAGCTGGAGCGCACCGGTCCAGGTTAACGACGACGATGCGCAGGTCGACGGCTACAGCCAGTCGAACGATGATGTTGGCGCGGGCGACGAGGTCACCGGCCGGTCGCAATATCAGCCAGAGATCGCCGTGGATCAGGCGACCGGCACGGTGGTTCTTGATTGGCGCGACGCCCGTGACGACGCCGCCAATGCCCGAGTCGCGACCTACATCACGACCAGCATCGATGGCGGCGCGACGTTCAGCCCCCAGACCTATGCCAACCCGGCAGACACCGCCGTGGACGCCATCACGGGCCAGACGGAAGTTCTCGGGCCATTGCCCGATAACCAGTCGGCAGGCAACCCCCAGCGAGACAGCGACTTTGGCTACGGCAACCAGATGGGGCTGGCCGTCTTCAACGGCCAAGTCTATCCGATCTGGGCGGGTAACTTCAACCAGGGTGCCTACAGCGCCAGCACCAATTCCATTGTTGGTAATCCGCTCAACATCTGGTACCGGCCGATGGTGATCGCCGCCGGACCGCGGATCGTCAGCAGCTCGATGGGGCCGATTTCCCTGGCCGAGGCAATGAGCGGCACCGTGAGCATCTCCGTCACCTTCGACCGGCCAGTCGACCCCACGACTTTCCTGGCCCCCACGGCTACCCAGCCCGGCGACGTCCAGGTCTTCTTCCACAACACCACCTACGGCGATCCCTCGGTCCAGCTCACGGTGACGGGCGTCAGCCCTGTTGCCGGCACCGGGTCCGGGCCTGACGACGACTATGGCTACACTCAGTTCACGATCACCTTCAACCCGACGCCCGCCGGAGCGTCCCAACCGTACAACTACACCGGGACCTATAGCTACTTGATCGCGCCGGACAACGGTTCAGGCCTTGCCATTAGCTCGCCAATCGAGAGCTACAGTGGCCCTCTTGTCTATGGTGGTCCTCTTGTCGGTGAGGTGGCGACACCCCGCCCGGACGACCCGGACGATCAGAATGCCGACGGCGCGGTCGATCAAAACCCGCTCACAACGCCGTTTCCGCCGCCTTCCCCCCCCAACCCCACAACGCCGTCTCCCTTCAATCTGACACCGGGCGATGTCTACGCAGTCCCCGCGCCTCAGCCGGTGGCACAGGTCACGTTCTCCAAGGCCGCCTACACCGGCGGAGTCAACACCGGCGGGTACATCCTCAGCCCCCCCTTCAACCAGAACACCCTGCCGCTGATCGTGCCAGGCCCGCAGGTCCTGAGCACCTCGGTGCCGGGCGGTACCGGTACCGACAATCTCATCACCAACGGAACGACGAGCACGCTCACCATGACGTTCGACCGGCCCATGTTGGTCAACACCGCGCCTGCCGGGCAGACGCCCACACCCGGCTCGTTCACCGCCGCCGATGTGCTCCAGATCATGGGGCCGACCGGCCCCGTCAGCGGACCGTGGACGGTAACTCCGGTTTCTTCGACCGAAACGACGGTCAACGGCGTCCTGTTGGCCACCGAGTTCACCATCGGCTTCCCGCTCCAGCAGCTTAGCGGTACCTACACGATCCAGATCGGCCCGAACATCCTTGACCAGTTCGGCGATGCGGTCGACACCAACCAGAACGCGGGCCTCGCAGTCCTTCGCGACCAGGGTCAGAACAGTCCGACGACGACGGTTCAGTACAGCTCGACCGGCCTGCCCCAAGCCATCCCCGCTCCGACCGGATCCGTACCGGGGACCATGGCCTCCTCCATCCTCGTGCCCGACAACTTCGTGGTGCAGGGGGATACGACCACCTCGGGGATCAGCGGCCTGCGAGTCCAGATCAACCTGACCTATCCTTTCGACCCCGATCTTTCGGCAACCCTGTATTACGATATGGGCCAGCCGAGCCAGGTCGCGGTTCCGTTGTTCAGCGGTGTGGGGAGCGGCATCAAGACGGCCAATTTCACCAACACCGTCTTCGACGACAACGCGGCCACGCCGATCCAGAACGGCAGCGCTCCGTTCTTTGCGATATTCAACCCGCAGATGCCGCTCGCCGCGTTCGCGGGCCTGAACGCCGCCGGAACCTGGACGCTGGTCATCCAGAACGCGACCACGGCCAACGGCGGGACCGGGGCCACTGGCTCGTTGACAAGCTGGTCGCTGAGCTTCCAGAAGCCGTTGCCGACCTCGGGCCTCGGCGAACCGGGCAGCGACGACATCAACGCCAGTTTCCACATCTTCACCCTCGCCCAGACCGCGGCGCTCTCGAGCGAAGCGTGGACGGCCGTCGGACCGGCGGCGATCACTGGCGGCTCCGGCCAGATCAGCGCGATCGCGGTCGATCCATCCGATCCCTCGGGCAACACCGTTTACGTCACCGCCGCCAGCGGCGGCATCTGGAAGACGACCGATTTCCTGACCACCAATCCCAACGGTCCCACCTACATTCCTCTTACCGATTTCGGCCCGAGCTCCGGCATCTACATCAACCGCATTACTGTTTTTCCCCGCAACAATAATACCAACGACTCGATCATCATCGCGGCCACCGGCAGCAGCACCGGCGGTAAGAGTGACGGGCCGACCCCGGGCGTTGGTTTCTTGATCTCTCAGGATGGGGGAGCGACCTGGAACCTCTACGACAGCTCCGACAACGTTGATTCGAATGGCAACCTGCTGCCAATCGAGTCGGCGAGCCGCGACCGCGAGTTCATCGGCATGACCGCGTACAAGGTCGTCGTCGATCCCGAGCTGACGCCGACCGGCCAGGTCATCATCTACGCCGCCATGAGCGGGCCCAATGGCGGAATCTGGCGGAGCGAAGACACGGGCAAGACCTGGTCGCTCATGCTGGCCGGCAACGCGACCGACGTGGTCCTCGACGCGGATAGCGGTACGGTCCTCGATCCGACCACTGGCACCGAGGTCTCCGGCAACCTCCAGATCGTCTACGCCGCGATCGAGGGGCAGGGGGTCTACATCAGCCCGAACCAGGGCCAGGTCTGGAATCTCATGGCAGGAGGGGTCGGCAATCCGCTCATCGTCGATAGGTTGAACGGCAAGAATACGAACGTCAACCCGCTTACGTCTCCTTCACCCAACGGCGCCGAGGGCCGAATCGTTCTGGCCGTGCCGCAGCCGAGCGGCACCGCCGACGAGGATGGCATCTACTCAGGTTGGCTCTACGCCGCCGTCTCGACCCCCAGCGGCGGTTTCGACGGCCTGTTCTTGACCAAGGACTTCGGCCAGAACTGGACCAAGCTCGGCCTCAACACCCTGGCGCCCGTCACCGCCAATCAGCAGGCCATACCCACCAACGACATCACCCAGCCCGCGTACCCGATCACCTTCTTCAGTGAAGGCAACAGCTATCTCACCCTGATTGCCGACCCGACCAACCCCAACATCGTCTACCTGGGAAGCTATGGCGGCGACAATATCCTGAGCGACACCGGATTGATCCGTATCGACGCCACCAACGTCTGGGACGCCCACTCCCTGGTCGCGTACAACAACTTCGCCGCCGACGGCGGTCTGCTACAGCAGAACACCACGGCGGGTCCGGCGCCGATTGACGGCATCCAGTACGGTGCCCCGTCTTGGCTGAACGCATCCAGCCCCGCTGCAGAGGAAGCTTCGTATCTCGACTTCATCCGTAATCCCGAAGCCCCGTTCCTGGCCAATGCGACCCTGCAGGTCTCCAACTACAATTCGTTCACCAACAACGGGGCCGGCGTCACATGGATGCCGTTCGATATGCCCGGGACGGGCGACATCTCCGGGACAGGCTACCAAGCGGCTGTCGCGCTGACCGACCCGACGACCGGCCTGCCGCGGCTCATTTTCGGCAACAGCCAAGGGGTCTGGAGCGTCCTGGTTAACAACGGAGTGATGGAGCCGTCGGTCGGCGGTACTGACGCTCTCCCTGCCACAAACCGCAACGGCAACCTCCAGATCACTCAGTTCTATGACGGTGCGCTCCAGCCCAGCAACGCCGCGGCACAGATCGCCGGCGCCCTCTTCTACGGCGCTGCCCAGGACAACGGCGGGCCGTTCTCGGACCCCAACATCCTGACCGACGGCAATCTCCAGTGGAGCGTGCCCGCCGGTGATATCAGCGAAGACCTCGACAGCACCGCTGTGGCCGTCGATCAACAGGGCAATGGAACAGTCGACCAGTACTGGTTCCCCGGCACCCCGCAGGACAGCACCAGTTATACCGACTTCTTCCAGGTCAACGGCACCGGCCGCACCTTCGGCTTGCTCCAGGCAGCCGGCGGTTGGCCCACTCCCGACCCGACGAACTGGCCGACCGGGGGCGTCGCCAACTTCGCGGTTGACCCGGTGAACGGCAGCGACATGACGATCAGCTCGCATACGGGCGCGGTCTTTGCTACCTTGAATGGTGGCGAGACCTGGTTTGAGATCGGCGGGCCGACGGTCTTCGGCAGCCCCGGCGACAACAGCCTCGCCCTGGCCTACGGCGCGCCCGACCCCGCCGCCCCGGAGGGCGTC
>JBEKTN010000289.1:0-11291 GCA_049516015.1 Isosphaeraceae bacterium
TCGGGCCCCTGCAGCCCATACCTCAAGTCCTTCTCCACGTCCGGATGGTGACGATTCAGGCTGTCACTGTCAAAATGGGCGAACCAGGATGAGTGACACTCAAGTGACCGGGAATTGCTGAGACCTGCCCCAAACTCACGCTGCGACGTTCGATCGAGTTCCCCCGGAATCTTCTCGCCGACATGAAAGTCGATCTTGACCAAGGTGGTTTGATCAATCGCCTGAAAGAGTCCCCTCTCTCGGATTGCCTGAAGCGCCGTCTGCGTGTGGATGAGATAAGCCTCGGACAACCGGCCAAGAAGCTGTTCCGTCTCGGGGCTGGCGGCGGACAGCCGGATCACGAGGTCGAGATCCTGGGTGAACCGCGGCTCTCCGTAATAGAAGACAGCAATGCCTCCTGTGAAGTGAAAGGGGATTTTCAATTCGACGAGAATACCCTTGATTCGCTCCATGCTTTCGCGAAGGTAGTTCTCTAGCACGGCTTCGGCCTCGCCTGCTCGAGCAATCGTTGAGTGCCCTCATCGGAAAGGTACATCAACCTGGCCACCTCCCAGGGGATCTCCTTGTCGCTGAGCTCGGGGTGCCTCTTGCGTACCTGGAATTCGAGCATGGCCCTCATTTCCGCATAGAGTGAGAAGGCGCGCTCGACCCTTGCCGCTCCACCGACTGCTCCCCACGCTCGAAAATACTCCTCTTCGACAATCGACATCGCTGACCATCCCGGGGTCTGAGGCGATTCTGCCTCTCTTGGTACACAGCGGACCTGAGACACCTGCACCACCACTATTCTACGAGGGGACATCGTGAAAGGCACCCCTGCGAGGCGACCCCCTCGAAACTGGGCGTTCGAATCACCTCGGCATCACAAACGCAGCGCGGACTGGCGGGGGCATGGGCGAGTCGACGCCGCGGACGGCCTTCCAGATGATCTCGTTGAAGAGCAGATCATCGGCGCGGTCCTCGATTTCCAGGTTGAGCCGCTGAGAGACCTCGGCCATGGGGGCACGCGCCGCGTTCTTGGCGTTGATGTCCAGGCGGGCCGGGCGGTGGACAAAGGGCAGGAAGTCGGCCTGGGGCGTGAATGAGCCGAACATCGGCCGGGCCGAGGCGTCGAACTGGCTCATCGGTTCCAGCCCCAGGATGAGCTCCATGGTCCGGAGCATCGACGAGGTGCTGTACATCGAGGAATCGACTGCGTGCCGTTTGACGTACGGGCTGATGGCGAGGGCCACGGTGCGGTGAGCGTCCACATGATCCGAACCGTTCTGCGCGTCGTCCTCGACCACGAAGATGGCCATCTCTTTCCAGAACCGGCTCTTGCTCAACCCCTCGACGACCTGTCCCAGGGCCAGGTCGTTATCGCCCAAGGACGCCAGGACGGTCGGCGCGCCGGGCTTGGTTCCGGCCGTGTGATCATTGGGCAGCCGGAGGACGACCAGCCGGGGCATCGCGCCGACCTTCTCGAACCCGGCCAGCTCGTGGAGAAACCGCTCGGCGCGCTTGACGTCGGGATAGTCCATGTCAAATGTGCGGAAGAACGGATCGAAGTGGCCCTGCAAGGCCGGGACGGACGTGGTTCCCGGCTCATCCGGGGTCTTGCCGTTCTTGACGAACTCGCCATAACTGCGATAGCTGACCCCCTTTTCGGCCGCGCGGTCCCAGAGGTAGCCCGCCGCCGGCCTGGCCAGGGCGAATTCGCCCTCCGCGGGATAAGGAACGCGCCGGTTGCCCCTGTACGACAAAGGCCAGGTGCGCTCGACGAAGTCGGTGGCATAAGCGCCCATGGTCCATTCGTGTCCATCGGCGCTGACCTCGCCGTCCACGTAGAAATTGTCAAGGAGCACGAACTCCCGTACCAGGGCATGGTGATTGGGAGTGATGGCCTCGGGGAAGAGGCAAAGATGGGGGTCGCCTTTGCCTTCGGGCAGGTCGCCGAAAACCTGGTCGTAGGTCCGATTCTCCTTGATGATGTAGACGACATACTTGATCGGCGAGGGATCGCCAACCCGAGCAGGGATGGGGTGGCCGGCTGGCATCGGCTCGCCCCGCACGGCCGTCGGGTCGCCACGGCGAAGCGGGCTGCACTCGTAGACCGTCCGGGAATAGGACGACATGCGGGACGGGTCGGGCATGGGAATGACTGACAGGGTCCCCTGGAAGAGCCCCGCGATGTACTCGCGAATCGACCGGCCGTCCCCCGCCGGGTCCAGGGGGTTGGGCCCATCGCGATTGGCCCGCGAGCCCTGGCCCTTGCCATTGGCCACGTAGATCGCCTTGCCGTTACGGGCAAACCGCACCGAGGTGGGATACCAGCCGGTGGGAATGAAACCGAGCGGCGTGCTGGCCCCGGGTTCCTTGACGTTGACCACGGCGAGGTTGTTGGTGTTGGCATTGGCGACCAGCAGGATCGATTCATCGGCCGAGAGCGCCAGTGCGCTGGGGGTGCTTCCCGCGGGAGCGCCCGGATCGATGGCCGTGCCGATCGTCTCGATGGCCTTTGCGGCCACAGTGTCGATGACGCTGACGGAATTGCGGTTGGCGTTGGCCACAAACAGAACCTTGCCGCCACGGGCCAGAAGCAGCTCGTTGGGATGCTCCTGAGTCGGCAGCGAGCCGACAACCTTGAGCGTCTCGGTGTCGATCACCGCAACAGACGCGTGGTTCCAGAGGCTGACGTACAGGCGTTTGCGAGGCTCGTCCCAGGCCAGTCCGTACGGGTAGGAATCGGCCGCCAGCGGAATCAGGTCGCGGATGGTGCCCGCGGTCGTGTCGAGCCGGGCAAGCGAGTGGCCGTGGACGTTGGCGACCCACAGCGTCTTGCCATCGACCGACAGGGCCAGACCGCCGGGAACCTTGAGGCTTCTGTCGGGATCAGGGTGAGGGAACGCCGTCTTGTTCGAGAGCAGGCCCCCGGCGTGGTCGAAGCGATAGATGCGATCGTCGAAGCCGCCGCCGACAAAGAGCTGCTTGCCGTCGGCCGACCAGACCAGACCGGCGAAGGTTTCCGGCAGGGCGACCCGGCCAATGATCTTGCCAGTCTCGGCGCTCGCCGTCACCACCTCGTGCTCGCCGTACCCAGCGTGCAAGATCGCCAGCACCGGCTCGCTCGGATGCACGGCCATCTGCACCGGGAAGTCTCCCAGCCGCGTCTGTCGGCCGGCCGGCTTGAGCGACCATCCGTTGGGGAGAAGAACGGTCCCCGCGTGCGTCAGTCCGGGCCAGGTGGTCTGCGGCTTGGTCCTGATCTCGGGAGCGCTCTGCGCCCTGGCTGATACGCCGAGTGAAACAGGACCGAAGTCCTGCGGAAACACGATCGCCAGAACGAGCCAGCCGAGCACATCGCGTAGCATCAGATGAACCTCGGAAACCTGTGGATTTATGGGAATCGGCGATGCTTTCCTTGGCCACGCGAGCCAGCCCCGCCGTTGGTCCTGCCCAGGATAACTCGCGCGGAATGGTGTGACTACCATCTCTACCCGACTCTCCGGAATCTTCACAAAAGACTCATCACGATGGGAATCACGGTCGTCGCGGCCGGTACCAGACGACATTGTGAGTGGAGCCGCCGATGGCGACCACGTCTGGCGTACCGTAGAAGTTCCCCGCAAGCGATGCATCTACTGACTACTGACCACTATTCCCCGCCCTTCTTCCCCCACCCCGATGGCACGCCCGCGGTGTCTTCGGGCTTGACGATGACCTGGGATAAATCGACGTCCTGGTTGAGCTCGCTCTCGGCGAGCTTGATGCGGTTCTCGAGCTGGGCGATCTTCTGTTCGAGCAGGAGGACGCGGGCCTCGAGCTGGTCGGGGCGGCGGGGGCGCGGGACTTCGGGATAGCCAAGCTGGCGCTGGAGTGCCGAGAAAAGGTACATCGGGTCGCGCCCTCGGTTGGCCCGGGCGATCTTGCCTTCGCGCTCGCCGAAGAGGGTTGGATACTTGGGCTCGAACTCGGGGTTGGTCTTCCGGCGTTCCTCAACAAAGTAAGAGGATCGTACGAAGATCAGGTCGGCGAAATCGACGTCGCCCAGTCGGGTCTGAAGCATGAGGATGTAATCGTGCCAGTCCTCGGTATAAAAGGGATCCGCGGACATGGCGGTCAGTCCCCGGGTGTAGCCCAGCCGGTTTCGCGACAAAGACTCGAACTGAAAAATGAACAGGCCGGCGAGCGAGGGATTCTCGGACTTGTACTTGGCCTCGCGCTCCAGGATCAGCAGGGCCTGTTCCATGGAGAAGCGGCTCATGGCGATTTCGGCCTGGCTGATCACATGGGTCTGAAAGGCCGAGAAATAATGGCTGATTCGCGCCATCGCCGGCGCCATCAGGCCGGATCCCTTGATCTCGGCATACAGGAACGAGACGGCCAGGGGAAGCTTGGTGGTCGAGAGCAGCTCCTCGCCGATCCGGGCCAGGATTTCTTGCGCTGGCAGCCCGTCCACGAGGCGGTCGCGGAAGCTGTGAAAGAAATACGCCTGCTCGATGTATTCTTCGCGCTCGAGCACGGGCATGGGCGGCACCTGACTTCCTGAGCAGACGGCGGATCGAGCGCGGGCGACGAGCGCGAACCCCGCGGATCGCGGAGTGCGCTCACCGCGACCGCCATGATCGTATCATCATCCTGCCTGCAAGGGACACGCTGCTTGCCCGTGACCGCCAGGAAGTCGGCTTCGCACGGCCGATGACCGGAAGGTCGGGACAGCAGCTCGCGGAGCAGCTCGCGGTCAACCGGCTTGACCAGGTGGTGATCGAAGCCCGCGGCGCGCGACCTCTCTCGGTCTTTTTCCTGTCCCCAGCCCGAGAGCGCCACCAGTCGGGTTTGCTGGGACTCGGGTCTTGCCCTCAATCGCCTGGCGACTTCGTATCCGTCCATGCCAGGCATACCGATGTCAAGGATGACCACCTCTGGCTCGAAATCTGCGGCCAGTGCGAGGGCCGATGGGCCGTCATGGGCCACCTGCACGGTGTGTCCATCGAGCATAGACAGGAGACGCGCCAGGCTGGTGGCCGCGTCCTCGTTGTCGTCCACGGCGAGGGTGCGGCGACAGTCATCGACTGTTCCAGACCCCTTGCGATCGCCACAACACGCATCGGGTTTCACCGGCGCCAGGGCGTGCAGAAGACCGGCAGCCGGACGAGGAACTCGCTGCCCCGGCCCGGGCCATCGCTGTGGGCCTCGATCGTGCCGCCATGCAGTTCCACCAGGCTCTTGACCAGTCCCAGACCAATGCCCAGGCCCCCCTGACTGCGATGGTAAACCGGCTCGCCGTGGGAGAACATCTCGAAGACGTGTGCAAGCATCTTGCTGCGATGTGTGTGGCGACTGCGCGGAGGCTGTTTCTGGCTCGAGTGTTGGACGACGCCCACAATCTCCCCTGGCCCCAAGTATCGCGAACCGAGGCCGGAGGATTTGATTTCTCAGCGTTGTGCATGGCCACGGGCCCGTCGCGCGATGGCGACCGCCTCGATCGACTCACCTACTGCGTGGGCAGCGGACTGAGTTGGAAGCCCATCGCCGCCGCCTTCCGCTTCAGCGCCTTCAACATATTGGCGTTCACCTTGGCCTCGTACTCTTCCATCGACTGCGTCACGTACTCCTGGCCGTGCTTGAGCATCCGATAGACCAAACACGCCAACTTGTGCGCGGTCGCCTTAACAGCTCCGAGTCCGCCGATCCGACTGCGGATGCTGCGGTAGAACAGGCCCAACGGCGTCATTGTCTTGCCCAGCGACCGCGCACACATCCGCAGCGCGATGGTCACTCGGCTCGTACCCTTGCGGTGACCGGAGCGTTTCTTCGTCTTGTTACTCTCATTCTGCGGGGGACACAGCCGCAGCCAGCTCGCGAAGTGCTTCTCGGTGGGGAAGCGGCTGACGTCCACGCCGATCTCGGCCAATATCACCAGGGCCGTTCCCACGTCGATCCCCTCGATCAATGTCAGGTCCACGCCCAAGGCCTGGAACAACGGGCTCGCCGCCTCGAACCGGACGTCGTTGCTCTTGCGCCCGTGCTTCCGCGGCTTGACACTGCGAGTCTTCTCTCCCGCCCGGTTGGGGAAATTGGCCAGTTCTGCTTGGACCTGCTGGTCGCACTCGGTGATCTGCCGATGATGGAACTGGTACAACTCATAGGCCTGCCGAAGCTCGAAGAGATGTTCGGGCCGCCACGTTCCTTGCAACGCAAGGGCTATCTGTTCCTCACTGTGCTGACATCGCTCATCCCGCAGTTGGGCCAGTTTGACCGGATCGCGTTCGCCCCCCAGGATGGCGCCGATGATCGACATGCCGGTTACCCCCGTGATGTCGCTGACGACTTCCGGCAGTTTGACATTCATTTGCTCCATGGCCTTCTGCATGTGCTGGACATGACTGGCGGCGTAGCGCACCTGCATCTGCCGCTGCCGCCAGTAGGCACGCAGCGCCAGCACGGAATCCGGAGGCCGAAAGTTCCAATACCACTCGCCGTTATCTGGGGGCAGTAATCAAGGTGTTGTCCGATATGCCCTCGGAATTGGTCGAAGACGGCTTTCGGACACTTGCCGAGGACAGTTCGTTCAGCCCCAAGATGCGTGAGAAGTTCCGGGCGGTCCTGGAGAAACGGCTCTTTGGAGACCATGGGTGGTGACCGAGAAGGGCAAAGCCTCGATTAACGGCGGTCCTTCTCGGCAGACCGATCTCGTTGACACGGAAACCTGTGAGTCTCCGCTGGGCTACACCAGAACTGAGGGGCGGTTCCAATGACGCATCAGCAGGCGTTCTTCCTCCTCTCGGGAATCATCTTCGGACTGGTCGCCCTTCTGCATGCCCTACGTCTTGCCTTCCGCTGGCAGGTTCGTTTTCGCTCGCAAGAGATTCCCATGTGGCTTTCGGTCGTCGGCTTCGTCGCTGCCGCCGGTATGTGCTTCTGGGCGTTCTGGCTTCTTCTCTGATGGCTCGCTTTCCATGATCTTGAACCAGACCGGCGTCTCGTCCTCCGGCTCTCCATGGTAATTAACCACGATCTCCTCGCCCGGTGCGATATCCCGGATCGCCCTGAAGACCTTGGCCTGTCCGCTCTCGTCGTCGTAGCGGGCGTTGGGCTGGTACGAGTGGTTGTAGAGCGAACCGTAGCCCAAAGCCACCGCCACCGTCCCCCGACCCCACTCGAAGCAATAGCCTGACATCCGTGTCGGCCCAGAGGCGGTTCTGATCTCACCGACCGGCAACACGGGCACTCGCTCGATCACCTCGCCGTCGTGGATCAAACAGCGGGCGAAGACGCCCCGACCCTTGCCCTTGATCTGTTTCACCTCAATCGCACTTGTTTGCGTGAAGCTCATAAGACCTTCTCGCCCTCCCACAGTTCCGGGGACACCATACTTAATTTTTCGACAGTTCCGGGCAAGGAAAAAGGGACATCACTAATTGTCGAGCGTCTTTCTGGGCCGACGTGGGACAGAAAAACGGACGCCCATGAATAGCGCTTCCTTAGCCCCTAAGCCGCTTGCATCAAGCGCTTACGTGCGTGTCCCTGAGGCTTGCCACGCGACATGACGTTTGATCGCGAAATCCCGGCAGCAGGTTTGATCGCATCTGTTCAAAAGATCTCTATCGGCGATTAGTCAGGTTTAAGTTCACGACTCTCTCCGGGCTGAGCTGGTCGGCTGGCCGACGGCTCAGTTGTCGGCCTTCGCGGTCGGCGAACATCCACTCGTTAAATTTGGGGTCGTACAGCACGCAGACATCCTTTCCTTGATGGAGCCTCCCCACATAATGGCCTCTATTGTAGAGCGAAACCCGGCCAGTTGGATCGACGCGCCGCAGGGGCACGATGGTCGTCAGGTGTTCGGCCACGCGCGACCACTCCCACCGCGCCGTCTCCGAGGCCCGGTCGTAGGGCCGGCCGGAATGCACCAGGCCCGGGAAGAACTGGAGGCGACTGAGACGTCTCTGGTACGGGTAGACCTCGCGGTACAGGCGGTCCATTCGCTCCAAGCGGGCCTGCAATTCCGCAGGCGTCCGGCACGTCCACGGCTGGCACCACCGGGCGGACGTCTCTTGGGAACGCTCGACGACCCCGTTCTCTTGGGGGCGCCGCGGGTTGTTCCAGTGCATCCCGACACCCAGACCGATGAGCCACAGCGACAGGTCGGTAGGGAAATCGCCCCGCGAGCCCCAGGGCCAGCCGTTGTCGACTCGGAAGCGGCCGGGCAACCCCCAGCGAACCCAGGCCAGGCGGATCTGTTCCCGCACGGCCTCGAGGGAGACCTTCTGCCAAGCACCGAGGGGGGAAAACCGCAGTCCAGAGCACCGCGCCGCTGCATTCGTCGATCAGACGAAGCCAACTTACTTCGTCACGAGTTTTTATTCGGATATGTTCTTGTGCATCCATCTTCCAGGTCTCGTGGGGCGCGGTCGCCCGGTCGAGATGGGTCCTCGGTGGTCGTCCCGCCGGGGCCGGAGACAGGTCGGGTCGTACGAACCAACGTTGGAGCGTTCGCTCCGAGGGGACGGGTCGTCCCGGGGCCTCCAGAAGGAGCTGCACTCGGATCAGGCCAGCCCCCCAAGTGGGGTGCTCTCGGCGCAGGCTCACGGCGGTCTCTACCAGATCGGAGGGCGCGGCCTCGGGGACCGAGGGGTGCCAGTAATCAGGTGGGATGCCGTCCATGCCATGGACACGAAACCGCTGAAGGAGACGGCGGACGGTAGAGCACGGCAAGCCCAACGACTCGGCGATCTGGCAAGTCCCGTAACCCTTTTGCCAGAGCCGGAACATCGCCTGACGCATCGGGACGGGGACGTGGCATGACTAAACCTCCCTGAAGCATTACCATGAGAACAACCATTCCCATACTGTACCGATGTTGTGGCGCGATCAAACCTGGTGTCGGGATTTCGCGATCAAACGTCATGTCGCGTGACAGGTTGCCGTTCTCGTCGTCTCCCAGTTTGATGATCGAATTACTGACCTGCTCCCCGGCGACCTCCAGCGGGGCCGGCGCCGTGTAGGTAACCGCCTGGCCGTTGCTAAAGCCCGGGAGGTTGATCGTGTTCTTGCTGACCGTGGTGGAGGGGTCGAAGGGGGTCGGGGTCTGCAAGCCCTGCGCCGGGTCCACAAGCTTGATGGTGAGCGGATCGATCACGCGGACCAGGTAAAGGTTCCCGGGCGTCAGGCCGCCGATCGGTGTGCCGCCGTTATCCTCGTAGATGACCTCGCCGCCGGTTTGCAGGTCATGGGCGCTGGCGAAGACGATCGTGTCATTGACCGTGTTCACCTGCGCGGCATCGAACGGCGGCCCGAGCTTGAGCGTGTTCTCGCTCCCAGGCACCGTGATGACGGGATAGACGCGCCCGTCGGTGAGGCCGCCGATGGGCGGGTTGCCGTTCTGGGCGTAGGTGACGGTATCGCCGGTCTGGAGGGCGTCGGGCAGCGCGAAGGTGATCTCGTTGTTACTGACCTGGGACGGGGTGAACGAGCCGTCGGACACCTGGACCGGCGTCGTGCCGTGGACCGATTCCACGGTGATGCTGCCGCCCGCCAAGATGGTCGCGTTGCTGCCGATGTAGGTGTTGATCGTGGGGGTCAGGACGACGTTGGACAGGGATTCACCGACGTCGACAATACCCCCAGAGGCCCCAATCGTGTTCGGGTGCCCCTCGGTCGTGGACGTGGACTCGACGGTGATGTTGCTGGTCACATCCACCGAGGAGCTGTTGCCGAGGTAGGCGTTGATGGTCGGGGTGGTGGTGACCGTGGCATTGCCGCCCTGGCCGCTGAAAGTCCCGCCGCCGCTCAGGTCCGCAGTGGCCGTGGACTGGTCCGCGCCCGCCGCTTCGACGTCCAGGCCCCCGGCCGGCTGCGCCGCCGTCCCCACCCCGGCCCCGGTGCCCAGGTAGGCGTTGACGTCGCCGCTCGCCGTGGCGTTCGCAAAGATCGCCGCCACGTTCAGCAGGACGCCGACCGAGAAGGGGGTGCTTTCGTTGGCGCTGGCGATGTTCTCGCCGGCGGCACTCACCGTGACGGTCCCGCCGGCGTTGACGGTCGCGCCGCTGCCGATATAGCTATCGACCTGCGCCGCGGCCGTGGCGGCGATGTTCGCCCCTTCGCCGGTCCCCGCCGAAACGCCGGAGACGCTGCCGGAGGCCTGCGCGCCGTTCGTGGTATCCTGCGTGGCCTGAACTGTGATGGCCCCGTTGGTCGCGGCAACCTGCGCGCCGCTGTCGATGAAGGCTTTGACCGTCGGCGACATGGTCGCGTCGGATTTGGCCACCCCGACCGCTACGGCGCCTGCCTGGACGCCGAAATCGGTGGCACTCGCCTCGTCGTGGGATTCGGCATCGACCATCACGCTTTGCCCAACCAGCACCTGGGAGTTTGCGCCGATGGAGGCCTGGATCGTGGGGCTGATTTCGGAATCGGCCACGTTGGCCGAGCCGGCGCCGATGCTGGCGGCCACGGCCGTGGTGTTGGCTGTCGCGGTATCCGTCGACGTCGCCTGGACCGTGACACCGTCGCCGAGGAAGGCCAGCACGGCCGGGGCTACCGTGATGGTGGCCACCGAGCCCCCCGACGCTCAAGAGCCCGGCGCTGCCCTGGCCCACCAGCGCGGTGACGCTGGGGAGAGTCTCGGTGGCCGAAACCGTCACCCCGCCCCCCGCCACGATCACGGCCGTGCCGCCGATGTAGGCCTGGGTGGCGGCCGGCGTGGGGGTCGTCGTGAGCACGCCGTCAACATTCAGGCCCTGGGTGGTGGTAGCCGTCGTGGCGTCCTGGCCCGGGTTGGACGGGTCGGGGCCGGGAAGGCTGCTCATGCTGACGCCCGGCACGCCTCCGTTCAACGAGATGCTGTTGTCGACGGTCGACTGGATGTCCTGGAGCTGCGAGAGGCCCTGTGAGTCGAGGCCCGAGCCGATCCCGATGATCGAGACCGTGCCGTTGAGCGAAGCGCCGAGGCCGACGGCGAACGAAAACGTGCTGGAGCTGACGTTGTCGGAAGCAGTGGCCAGCACCTGGACGTTGCCCACCGCGTTGACCTTCGAGCTGCCGCTGATGTGGGCGTCGACCGTGTTGGTGACCTCGATGACGTCGACCCCCGCGCCGACGCCGACAACCCCGCCGCCGAGGCTGCCGATGATGTCCTTGACGCCGGCTGTGTCGGTGGCCTGGACCTCGACACTCTGGCCCGATGCGTCGTAGTACTACAGCGCTAAGTCGCTCCCCAACGGCACCGGGGGGTCTCGGTGAGCTTGATACCTAACATGTGAAGTCGTTTTATCGTTCGCTTGGTGTGGCTTTTGCGGGCCTCGGCATTTCTT
>JBEKTN010000290.1:0-11238 GCA_049516015.1 Isosphaeraceae bacterium
TCGTAGGCTGTGACGGGATAGATGGTCCGGGGGTCGTCCAACACCTCGTCCCAGATGACCGTGATGAACTTGCCGGTCGAAGTCGAGCCGAAAACCTGCGGCCGGCCCGTTCGACGGCTCCGACCCGTTCGGCTCCGGGGGTCGCGGAGAACCTCTTCGGCCTCCTCCACCGTGATGCCGTGTTCGGCAAGGTGTTGAACGTTTCCATCTGGGTCGTCTTCCAGGTCCCAGATGACGGTGGCGTCGATCACCGATACCTCCCATGGGATTTCCCCTGTTGCATTATAGTGTAACAAAGGTCATGAGTCGAGCGTGTCCTTGTGTTGTTCTCCATTACGGCAGCCTCCTGGATCGCTTCCCGTTTGGCCGGGGCGCTTTCACCTGCGAGCAGGTGGAGCGTTCTCCTCCTGGATCGCCAGCCGTTCGGCAACGGCGTAGGGGTCGGGGACATCGCGGGCGGTCTCTTGCTGATCGTCTCGGGCCGAACATCACGGGCGGCCACCCCTCTCGATCCAAGCTCGAACCGTGGCTGGCCTCCTCGGACCGGTCAATTCCCACCGGGGCCCGGGGGCCGTTTCCCAGGCCGCGGTCTGATAGCTCGATGTTTCCCCGTCCCATCCCGGCGGTTCGTCCTGGCGCCAATGAGGCGGCCTGGTCGCGAGGCTTGCTGGCAGGGCGACAACATTAAAGTCTCTCTTCCTCGCTACCGATGAAGTACGATACGCAGGACATGCCGCGCGGCAGCATGCGCGCAACGTGATGCACGAAGGCAGGTCGTAGCAGTCAAACGCACCCCACCAGCGCCGGAACGCTCCCGATGCCAGAAACGCCCCCAATCCGGTTGCGGCTCGCGGAAGTCCGCCTGGAGCGTTTCAAGGCCGCGTTCAAGACCACGAAGCCGATCACCTTCCGTCCCTTCAACGTGATCATTGGCCGCAACGGAGCCGGGAAGAGCACCGTACTCGAGGCCTTGCAGTGGATAGACACCGCGCTCCGTAGTGACGTCATCCAGGCATGTCGTCGCTACAACGGCGTGCACGACGTCATTAACCACCAAGCGACGGGCAGTGAAAGACATTTCAAGGTGAGCCTGAAATGGGCATGCGACAGTGAGGAGGGGTCGACGGTTGATTACAGCCTCAGGATTGGTGAAGCCGATGACCACAGGACTCCCGTCATCGCGAATGAGGAACTGTCCCTCTCGCTGCAATCCGACCAGCCTAATCTGATCATTACAACGGACAAGGGAGTACGCACGCTGCGCTCCATGCGAAAGAAAGAACCCGTGCCCTTCACTTACCGGGAGAAACTCCTCCTAGGCACCGCATTGGCAAGGGACGCGACCGACTCCACGGTGCCTTATCTCCTAGCATTGGGGAAATTCTGGAGCGAGGCGGTCTTCCTCAGACTCACCCCGAGCGAACTGGCAATGAGTGGTGCGCCTAGCCGACCATCCTATGCCCCGCTCCTCGACGAGTCCGGGAGTACTCTCCCGGCATTGCTTAGTGAATTGTCCAGGGCTCAGCGCGTCGAGCTGATACACGCGATCCAGAGGGCCTTGCCTGACTTCAGCGAAGTCGATGTCTCGCAGCCGATCATACCGAAGGGGGAAGTCTATTACTCGCTCACCGAGATGATGCCCTCCCGGGGACGCACGGGACGGAAGAAGGTCGCGATCCCGGCGGTGATGCTCTCGGAGGGCACGAGACGAATCACTGCTATTCTGTCGCTCTTGCAGCACGAACCGCCGCCGACATTTCTCTGCATCGAGGAGATCGAGAACGGGCTGGACCCCTGGAACGTGAAGGCGGTGCTCCGTGAATTGCAATCGGCCTCGGACCGGGGCGTCCAGGTCGCCGTTACCACCCACTCACCATGGCTCCTGGATCACGTCAAAGTCGCAGACATCATTCACGTCGAGAGGCAAGAGGGCAAGACCATCTACAGCCAATTTGCCGACTCGGAAGCGGTCAAGGCTTACCAGGGCCGGGTCCCCCCGGGCGCGATCTACGCTACGGAGGGTTGAGTGGCATTCGCGGGCAAAGCAGTCCTGTTCGTCGAGGGCGAGATCACGCGCCATCCCAGGCTTCCCGACCCTTTGAGCACAATCTGGCAACGGCGTCTCGTGAGTTCGCTCAGTCTGATTGACATCGACCGCGTCGTCGGAATCAGCAAGAAGAACCTCGTAGCCATGGACAAGGCGATGGCTAGCAACATGAGCGGCACCGGTGTGGTGCCCCTCGACCTACTAATGGCTCGTGAACTCGAAAAGGAAGATTTTGGCGTCGCGGTGATCGCGTGGGATCTCCAGCCACCTTGGGACCCGGACGCCTCGACGTGCAGATGGGATGAAGTAAAGAGTCTCTACCGCGGCCTCTCCCAGAGTGAAGCCCTTCCCGATAAGCCATGGCGACGCTGGGCCCGCAATCGTTTCCGCGAGCTAAGCGGCCGGAAGAAAGGGCAACGCAAGCCTGATCCCCCCGTCCTTGAAGTTGGGGCGGTTCTTGCGGTGTGCATGGAGCCGACGTTCGAGTCGCTCCTGATCGTATGCGAACAGACGATCAGGAGGACTCTCGGGGTTAAGGATCGCGGTCAGGGGAAATGGCCGACGTGGAACGAGCACCTGCAGCGGCCCGAAGACCTCCTTCAACTCGCCATCAAAGTCGCGCGGGACGTCGACCCCAAACCGAAGGCGATCAAGCGCGTCCGGGGCGACATGAAGACCGCCAAGCATGAATGGGGAGAATACTTTCTGCGCCATATGATAGAAGACCCGCAATGTCTCGAGGAGGTCAGGCGACATCCTACAGCCGCGCGCTTGGTTGAACTACTCGACAGGGGGCGCTGAACTTTGCCGTCTCCCGACCAGCAAGCCGCTCATGCGGCCAGCCGTCGGGCTCCCCCTGCTTCGGTTCTCGAGGCGGCTTCGATCATCGCCTCGATTCCGAGGATTCCGCGGGTGTTGCGTCTCATATCCTTGAGAGCCGATGATCAGATCCGATCAGAATTTACTCGGGTTCGCTTTCGATCTCGGCGTTTAGAGGGGCTGACCCGCTCGATGCCGATCGCTCGAGGTTCAATTCCAGTAAGGCGTCGAGAATCTGCTCATCAGTCATCGAGGGGTCCCAGCCATAGGCGTCGAAGACCGCCTCGTCCAGGGCCTTGTGAGCGAGATCCAGCCAGGTGGGGCGCTCGTTGTACAGGTTCGTCAGGGTTCGCTTGGCCAGGTCGAAGACGTGGGCGTCCCTTGCGACCAAACGAGGGTAAAGCACGGTCCCGATTCCCCGGTCGTTGGGATCGTGGACGTAACGAGACCATGGTCCATCGATCGAGCCTCGAAATTCCAGGACTTCCTCTCTCACCCACTCAGAGGGGTTTAGCCAGCTCTTCCGAAGCTGGTCCAGACGGATCGCAGTGGCTCTGACGTGCTGATGATGCGACTCGCCTTCGTTGGGAAGAGGAAACGTCGCAAAGCAGGTTGAAGGAGTGTACCGGAAGCCGCTCTCCCTCTCTCGAACCTGCGTCCCCTGTGCTCGTGCCCAAACCTCGTGGAGCCTTGAATGAAGGACGCCTAGCAAGTAGTCGTCATCGCGGGCGAATGCTATCAGTTGATGGTCCGGCAGCACAAGCGAGTCGATCCAGACAAACAGACGATGTTTCGAGACGGACGGGGTAACAATGAATCTTTCCAGCCTCGAGGTTGCCCTCCTTAGATTTGCACCGACCTCACCATGAATCCACCATCGCTCCTTCCGCCGTTCACGCCGCATTTTGTCTCGCTCCGGCTTCACTTTCTCGGCAACCCATCGGAAGGGAGCTTCAAAGAGAGACGCCTCCTCTATCGGCAATTCACCAAAATCTATAATCCACCAGGGAGCCCGTCTCCGAAGTATGTCTAAGCCATTGACCCAAGGCCGGACAACCTGAGAATTCGGTTTGGTGCTCAAACTCGGGGCGACTAGTAACCTCCTTGCCGATGTATCATCAATGTCGAATGAGCCGAATTTGAAATTGCCCACAAATCCGATGCCAGCATTCTCTGATAACCGTTTAGCTGTTGTCGTGTCTGCGCTTGTGGAGAGATTGGGATTGATGGTCTCAACTCTGATCCCATCGAGCTGTTTATCGATCTCCGCGCCGTTGTCGAAGCCAATAATCGACACATGGACGCTTGCGCCGTCCAGCACCCAGGGGCGATCTGAGCAGGCCAAGAAAATACCACCTGTTCGCTTTATGCTTTGAAGAACCACGCGGTTCTTACCCCCTCGGATTCCCTGCGTTGCAAGAAGACCGGCTCGGCCGCATCGATTATTCTCAATCGCGGTTCTTGTCTTCTCGAACCAGTAACAGCACAGGTCACTCTGATTTGAAACACGGCCAGAGTAATACCTGAAGAGCGTCTCTACGTAAGAGTGTCCCAGTTCGGAACGCAGCTTGCTGTACCCGAGAAAGGGAGGATTGCCAACTATGAAGTCCGCCTCGGGCCACTCGGGCTCGGTAGGACTTGCGGGGTCGGTCAGATCAAGAATCGCGTCTTTCAACTCGAAGTTGTGAAGAGACTGGAGAATCGGCTCATGCTCGACGGGGAAGCCGTTGTCCTTCTGCCACTGGATAAACCCGATCCAGACCGTCATCTGAGCCAGATCGAATGCATAGGGATTGATCTCGATCCCGAAGAGTTGATTCGGCCCAACCTTCAGCTCAAATTCCTTCAGCCCCCTGTGCCGACACTCAATTAAAACCTCCTTCTCCAAGTCCTTGAGCAGTCGTAGGGTTACGTACAGAAAGTTCCCCGATCCGCAAGCCGGGTCCAGGACACGGATCGCCCTGAGGCGATCCAGGAAGGCGTCAACGAGCGTCTGGGCTTCCTGGATTCGTGACTCATCCACCGGGCGGAAGAGGCTTTCCCCTTTTCGGGTGACGATTACATCGGGAACGAGGGAAACGATCTTCACCAGGAGATCAGCCCATTCCCGCCGCAGTGGTGCCATGACGACGGGCTCAACCAGCGTTGAGATGTCCCGATAGCCCGTGTAATGCGCACCGAGTTGAGAGCGTTGGGCAGGGTCCATCACGCGCTCGAAGAGAGTCCCGAAGATCGACGGGTCCATCTCGCTCCAGTCGAAGGCACTCGCCTCGATCAAGATAGGAAACTCGTTCCCGGTCAGTTCCAGGGGGGTGGTCTCATCGAAGAGGTTCCCGTTGAAGTGCGGAATGGTCTCCCCGTAGAAATCCCCCCCTTTGGCCATCGCCTCGAATAGCTGGGTGACGTCCCGATTGACGAAGCGAGGGTCCCGGTTGGGCTTCTTGAGGAATTGGCTGAAAACCTGATTCGGCAAAAGTTCGACATCTTCGGCGAACATGCAGAAGATCATGCGGTCCAGGAAGTGGGCAACTTTCGTCGAATCGGCAAACCGTTGCCGCATGCTCGGGGCCAGTTCCGCCAGCTTCTTGGCGGCCTCCTCCGTGATCTTCTCGATGGTCTTCTCGGGCCGGAGTCTTTCGGGCTCGTAGAAGGCGCAGCGGAGCCTCTCGAGATTGGCGGGCCAGGTGAACGTGTCGAGTGTGATGGTGTGAGTCGTGGTCGGATAATCAGTAAACCGAGTCCGGATCTCGATCCGTTCCATGTCCGAGACGATCAGCAGAGGCGGGTTTCCGAGGTCACCACTGTACTGAAGCAGTTGATTGTAAGCCTCGTTGAGGTCCGCTCCCTTCTTCTTGTACTCCCAGCCGAAAAAACCCTTCTTCCAAGCATCAGCGAACCCGTGCTTTCCCCCCTCCTTCTTGACCCGGCGCTCCGTCGTGAACGACAACCCCTTGGGATCGACCGCGCCCGGCTTGGGATGGTGGAGCAGCTCGCACAGGTCCAGGAAGTGCTCTTGCGAGGCGGATCGCTCGGTTCGTAGAGACTTCCGCCATTTGTCAACGAAGGCAGCGGCATCCATGATTCGGATTCTCGGGAGCTGTGTCGAGCACAGGGACGGTCACTTCACCGACAAAAGAGAGGAGCGGTCCGGGTTGTGCCCGTCCCCCGAGACAGCTCACTCCTTTTCGGTCGACGCCTTGACCATCGCCACGATGCCGGCCTTGATTGTCTCGGGCAGCCCTGGCCTCGCATCGACCACGGCGGCCAGGTGGAAGTGATCCCAGTCCCCGGGACCGATCCGGCGGCACGATGGCGGAATCGTCGACTCTCCGACGACGGACTTTCGAGCCGTCGGCAACCTGGCCGTTCGAGTTCTTCAACGTCGATCTATCCCCCTCACCACGCGGGCGCCGTCAGGTGGGACGGGGCGGATGAGGGTTCGTCGCGCCCACCGGAACGGCCATTCGCCGGGTCATGACTCACGGCTTCGAGCATGAGTCTACGGCATTCCAACATTGGGAGTGAACGGGGGTCCGGCTCGAATTCCGCCGCCAACCTCTGCCCGGGCCGCGGCCCGACCCATTCCGGGCGGCGGCGTCTCAGGAACGCGCGGCCTTGACCATTGCCACAATGCCGGCCTTCAGGGCCTCGGGCAGGTCGGGCCATGCTTCGACCACGGCGGCCAGGTCGGGGTTATCGTCGGTGGCGGGCGCTACTACACAAACGCGGGTAGCGCGCAGACTCCGGGAAGGGACGGGAACGGTCGGGTTGGGACGGGATGGCGGGTTCGGATGAACCTTTGGTGATGAAGGGTGTGACCCACCAAAAGACGGGGTTTTGTCGCTTCCTGTCGGCTTGGTTCGGGTTGGTTCGGTGAGAGGCGCCGCCGAGATTCGAACTCGGGATGGAGGTTTTGCAGACCTCTGCCTTACCACTTGGCTACGGCGCCACGGTGAGAGAAGCATGGCACTCGGCTTCTCCGAGCCGGGGCGAAACAGAAGGAATATCGTAACGTTCCGCAGGACGAAGGGCAAGCACTTTCGATGCAAAGACTTGCAGACAACGGACCCCGAAGATCCGCGGCCGGATCACCAGGAAATCAGGCATGGTTCAAATCCTGGGTTTTTCAGGTAACAGTACGGACCGTCCCCGTGCCTCGACGGTGGAGGTTCTTTCTGTCGTCGGACCGATAGCCGGCTCAGGAACGCTGGAAGCGAAAGATTCGTGGCCGAAGCATTGCGTGACAATGTCGTAAACTATGTATGTCGCGATCGTGCCGTCCATCTTTGGCAATTCGGTGTGAGAAGCAAGCCCGCGTGTCGCCCACGCCGAACTGCGGCACGCGGGTGTATGCTCATTGACACAAGGAAAGCTGGCCGCCCGACATGCCGATTGCGCAAGATTTGTCGATTAGTCGGGCAAGAAAGGCTGGCAAAAGCTTGACGGTCCGCAGCGCGGCCAGGTTCACCCGGGGTTGATCTGGCAGGACGCGGTTCGGGCCCGACCGTCGTCCCGAGAGCGAACGTGGCCACTCTCTTTCCTTGGGTGCCGGATAGCGGATGGCCCCTGCCGCTCTCAAAGCCGATTGGATGGCAAAATGGGGGTAAAATGCCCCAAAAGGGGGGCAAAATGGGGACTTTTGCAGGAACATGCTACGTTGCCGGCTATGGCGCAACTCCTTTATTGTCATGCGATTGCGTTAATTGTTGTCAAATGAGCGCCGAGAGGTACATAGCCACAACCATATATTCAGTACGAACTTGCGTCGAAAACCTGGTTTCCGAAATTTTCAAAAACCCCCCAAAACGTAGCAAATCGTAGGGTATCACGCATGCAAAGCGGACCCAATTCCGGGTCGCTCCAAGAGGGGACATCGAAGCACGGGCCATGCCGGAAGCCGACTCAGAGACAAGCTTGGTCCTCAGGGGATCACGCATGGTTCAACCCCCTGGATCTTCGCGGGTGACAAGAGCGGGGTGGCTGGGGTCGAGCTGGCAACAGCTAGCGAGCCCCCAGCGCGCCTGCCTCGGATCTGGGGGCGTCGCCCTTCGGTCGTCGACCCCAGCCACCCCTGAGCTGTGACCTGCGTTTGAACCATGCCGGAAATCAGGGAGAAACTCGGTCCGTGACTCACGAGGGTGTCGTATCGAGGCGCTTGAGCTCATCGTTCACAAGATCGACACAAGGGGATCTCTGTGGGTTCAGGGACAGGAAACGCTTGGCCTCGACCAGTCTCTGGCGATAGAGCTCTCGGGCGGGCTTCGGGTTGGCATCCACCAAGGCACCAAGGCGCTGGGTGAACTGGGCCGGAAAGGCCTGGTCGTTGGGCCAGGGGCGGCGAATCAGTTCATCCCAGAGATCGAGCGCAGGAGTGATGGATTGGCTGCCGGCAAGGTTCGCGAGCCGGCTCATCGCGACCGTCTCGATCGTCCGCCCGATACGCGGGCTGCATTCGGGGGGTGGAATGCGCAACAACCAGTCCAGCAGACGCTTCTGGTCGCCCGCATGCAGCAAGGTGTCAGTCACCAGCTCATCGAAAATCGGCTTGAGCGGGGGGGCGAGTTGTTCGCGATCGATCTTGATCAGGATCGACTGCCAGTCCTCGAGTTCCTCAACAGATTGGCCCGGCGAGTTACCTGATGTCACCGCATCCTCTTTGTGGCAGAAGCCACCGATCGCGGCGGTAAGGCACCATTGCAGCCGGGTCGACTCATTCGCGCGGTGATCGAGCGGTTGTGCCTCGGTGGTGATCTCGTGTGCGGTCCAGTGGCCGCGGACGGAAAGCGCGGTCTGATCCGGCCTGGGGGCGACGCGGCTCTGGCGGGCGCCGGCACTGTCCTGGCGGAATTGATAGAGCGGGTCACCCAGATAGACCAATCGCCAGGGCCGGCCGAACAACTCATGCTCTCCCTGCCGTAGCGCCGCGCTCAAGGGCATTTCGACGGCGACCAGCTCGGCGACCAGCTTTGGACACCGGAAGGCATGGAGATACGGCTCATTCATTGAACCGTAATAGACGTAGGCGCCGTTTTCCAGCCAGCGTCCCGCGAGTGTCGAGGGATCAAGCGGGTCGGCGGCAGAGAAACTGTGGATGATCGACACGGCCGTCGGTCGGCCCCGAGGCAGGTCGGCTGGGATGCCGCCCCCCCCCGGGATCGAAAACTGGCGGGGTGCCCCCCCTGACGAGTTGACCATGATCCATCCGAACCGGTTGACGGGATCGAACACCTGGTGCCATGCGGCGAGGCTGGCATCGGCGCCAGAGCGATGTACCGGGTGGATCGACCGCGGCCAGAGCCGGCCGAGCGTCCGGGCGGCTTCCGTCATCCGGTAATCCGACCAGATGCGGCCTCCGCTGTAGGTGTCCCACAGCAACGCGGTGTCAGGCTGAAGAAACAGGCTGCACATGGCGCGATAGACGCTGGCGGCGGGGTTTCCCAGAAGCCGTCCGGTGAACGCCCACCGAGATCGCGACAGCGCCAGACCTCCCTCATTGGTCTCGAGCAGCCGTCCGATCAGGTCGTCAAGGGCGTGCTCGCCACGTACGACACCGCCTTCCGCATCATTGGAATATCGGTAGGGCCAGTCGCCGGCCAAGGTCAGAAAGTCACAGTGGTCGCCCAGCCGGTCGTACGTCCCGGTGATCGTCGCGGCGCGGGCTTCGATCATGTGTGCGAACCCCCGGGCCTCGGCCAGCGAGAGGACGTCCCGAAAGCTTTTGAATCGTGATCCGACCGAAGGCTCCCCGGAATTCGAATACCGGCTGATCGGGTCTAGCCGTACGAGGGGCTGGAAGCGGCCCGCGGCAAGAGCCACGGCGCCGGCGAGCATGGGGCTCTCGGGGTTACTGAGCACGAGACCGGGCGGCGTCGGGCCCAGGTTGGATGGAACTCTGTGAGCGGGGGGCAATCCTCCATCCGGGACCGACTCCCCGGTCCACGCCCGGGCCACTGCACGTTGGGCGGCCGTCCAGAGGGCATGCATATCGGTCGCAGCCACACTCTCTTCGGAGGGCGCTCTCCCGGTGCTGGCCTTGGCGACGATCCGCACCACCCGAGCCGGACGAAAAGCCCGAAGGAAGGGCAGTGTGCAGGCCGGGTCGTCGATCAAGATCGGGAAGAAGCTGCGCTCGTCCCAGGTGGCAATCACGTCCAGGAAGCTGGCCAGGTCGGGAACCAGATAAACCTGGTCGATGACCGTTCTCTCGGGTCCTCGCGACTGTCTCCACTGGTCCGCGGCGCGGAGGAGCGACCCCAGCCGCGGGTCCACGATGGAGGTCACAAGGCCGGATATGGGGCGGTTCGCTCCAGAATCAGCCTGCGTCAAGCCCTTCCCAGGATCGATCCGATGCGGCCGAGCCGAGTTCACCTGCACCCGTGCCGTGGGCTGATCCGCGTCATGACATGACATCGACACCAGGGCCAAGAGTCCGGCCATCGTCGTCAAAACCATGGCTGGCCGCGGGCCTCGCCCGTTCACCTGATATCCACCGCTGGTCATGGTGAAGTGCTCCGGTCATCGTGTCACCCTGAGCAGGTTGTCAACTTGCCGTACCTGCTTATCGAGCCGGTTCGATCCGGACCGGCCCAATCGCCACGGCCGTTCCGGCGATGGACTCCTCCCGTCTCCCGGACCGCTTCCTGGGTGGAGCGAAAGCCACCTGACCGTTATACTTGGTAGACAGAGGGTATCGAAAGCCCTCCTTCCCATACATTGGTCTCGAGGATTCGCCATGACGGGCCGCGACTGACTCGATCCTGAACCCAAGTTCCAACCCCCCCTCTCCGCGCCGCTTTGGCGGGCCCTTGGTTTAGCATCGGAAGGACTGGTTGCGATGAAAAAGGGCGGCATCCTGAATCCGGCAATCTGCTCACTTCTGGCCGAACTGGGACAAACCGACGAACTGCTGATCGTCGATGCCGCTTATCCCTTGCCGACCGACGGGCACGTCATCGACCTCACCTTGACCCAGGGCATCCCCAGGCTTCTCGACGTGGTCCGTGCCGTGGCCGAGGAGCTTGTGATCGAGTCGATCGCCGTCCCGGCGGAGATCAAGGAGTACAGCCCGCGCCTGTTCCAGGAGATGATCAAGATCCTGGGCGACATCGACGTCGATGAGGTTCCGTTCCACGAGTTCAAGGAGCAGTCGCTGGACGTCAAGGGCATCATCCGCACCGCCGAGTTCAGCTCCTATGCCAACGTTCGGATCGTGGCCGGGAGCGCCTTCTGACGGGCAGTTCCGAAGCGCCAAGGCTCAGATCTCCTGACCTGCGGGATTTTGATGTGGGGCCGAACTTGGGCTCTCGGCCTCGGCGGCGATCGAGTAGACGAGTTTCAACTCGGTGCCCGGATAGGTGAACTCGGTCGCGTTG
>JBEKTN010000291.1:0-11189 GCA_049516015.1 Isosphaeraceae bacterium
CGACAAGATCCTCCCCAAGTATGAAATCCTCATCCAACCTCAATCGATCTAACGGACCTCGGATCACGGAGAACCAAGATCGCGAATCAAGATGAAATTATTATCGGGGATTTCCCTTGGATCCACAATAGGCGTAAATTGAATAGATTTTGGCAATTTCGCAGCATCGTAGGGAATGGCGCGCGGGTTGCCGAGGGAGGCGGTTGGGCCTGCCATTGATGCGGAAGGTGGGTGCGGCCATGAACAGTAGCAGCACCGGGGCATTGTTCACCCAGCCCTCGTTGCCTTCAGATGAACGGCAAGCGCCTTGTTCCACCCGGCGGGATACTTGGCGTTCTTTTTTTGTGGACGGCAGGAACCGGCATTGGTAGATTGATATTTTAAAGACTTGCTCGCGATGGGCGAGCCTGATTAGGTCGTGATGGCCCCTCCGTGCGAATAATCGCGTGGGCGGGTTTTTTTATTGTCGTGCGCCATTCGTTCACCGATGAGTCGCCTCGACTTGGAGGGATAACCATGTGGACTGCAACCGGTGTTGATAATCGAGCGGTGGTGCGGTTGGGTGTTGGAGATCATGAAGCGCAAAATGAGGCGGTCAAAGGCTCACAATTGTTGACGCGGCGGTGGGTAGTGGAGCGAACGATCTCGTGGTTGAACGGGTACCGCAGAGGATGCGTGGAACCATGAAGAGACGATCCTTACTCAAGTTGGTGGTGGGCGTCGGAGCCGGCGCTTCAGCGGGCGGACTGTCGACACTGCTCGAAGCCCAAGCCTCGACCGTGGCGAGAGCGAACAAGCTGGAGGCCACCACAGAAACAACCACCATCTGCCCCTACTGCGGCTGCGGCTGCGGCATCGTGGTCAGCACCCGCAACGGCAAGGTGGTCAACACCGAGGGTGACCCCGACCACCCCATCAATGAGGGCGCGCTGTGCAGCAAGGGGGCGGCCCTGTACCAGGTGGCGGTCAACGAGCGCCGCGCCGGCAAGGTGCTCTATCGGCCCTCGGGCGCTTCCCAATGGGAAGAGAAGCCCTATCAATGGGCCGTGGAGCAGGTGGCCAAGCGCATCAAGAAGAAGCGCGACGAGTCTTTCGTGCGCACCAACAGTGCCGGCGTGATGGTCAACCGCACGATGGGCATCGCCAATTTCGGCGGCGCTGCGCTGGACAACGAGGAGTGCATGGCACTGTCCAAATTCGCCAGGGCCCTGGGTATCGTCAACATAGACCACCAGGCCCGTCTGTGCCACAGTTCCACCGTCGCGGGCTTGGCCGCCAGCTTCGGCCGCGGCGCCATGACCAACCACTGGATCGACATCCGTCACGCCGACCTGGTCATGGTCATCGGCAGCAACCCCGCCGAGAACCATCCCATGTCCTTCCGTTGGGTGACCCGGGCCAAGGAACACGGAGCCAAGGTCATCACCATCGACCCGCGTTTCACCCGCACCGCCGCCGTTTCGGACGTCTACGCTCGCATGCGCTCGGGCACCGACATCGCCTTCATCGGCGGCATCATCAACTACCTGTTGACCCACGGCCATATTCAGAAGGACTACGTGCTGAACCATACCAACGCGGCCTTCCTGGTCGCTGAGGGATATGGTTTCTCCGATGGTCTGTTCACCGGCTATAACGGCACCACCCGCAAGTACGACAAGACCACTTGGGGCTTCGAGAAAAACGCGGCCGGCCAAGTGGTCAAGGATCCGACCCTCCAGCATCCCCGCTGCGTGTATCAGGTGCTCAAGCGCCACTACGCCCGCTATACCCCCGAGATGGTCAGCTCCATCACCGGCACGCCCCTGGAGTTGTACCTGAAGGTTTGCGGCCTGGTGGCTGAAACCTCCGCGCCCGACAAGACCATGACTATGCTCTACGCGATGGGCACCACCCAGCACACGCACGGTACCCAGAACATCCGGGCCTATGCCGTCCTGCAACTGCTGCTGGGCAACATCGGCATGGCCGGCGGCGGCATCAATGCCATGCGCGGCGAGAGCAACGTCCAGGCCAGCACCGATGCGGGCCTGCTGTACCACATCCTTCCCGGCTACCTCCCTGCCCCCACCGATCAGGACGTGTCCCTGGCAGTTTACCGGGCCCGCAACACGCCCCAGTGCGCCGATCCTCGCTCGCCCAACTGGTGGCAGAACCGGCCCAAGTACCTGGTGAGCTTGCTGAAAGCCTGGTGGGGTGAGCATGCGAGCGCCGCCAACGACTTCGCCTACGACTACCTCCCCAAGCGCGACCGCAACTACTCCCACATCGCCATTTTCGAGGGCATGCTGGCCGGTGAGGTGAAAGGCGCGATGGTGTGGGGCCAGAACCCCGCCGTAAGCGGCCCTCACGCCAACGCCGAACGGGAGGCGTTGGGTCGGCTGGAATGGCTCGTCTGCATGGACCTGTGGGAGACCGACACCTCCATCTTCTGGAAGCGCCCCGGCGTAGATCCCGCCGCGATCAACACCGAGGTCTTTTTCTTCCCCGCCGCCGCCTCGGTGGAGAAGGAGGGCAGCGTGACCAACTCGGGCCGCTGGGCTCAGTGGCGCTACCAGGCCCAGGAACCCCCAGGGGATGCCAGGCCGGATTTGGAGATCATGAGCGACTTGGTCAAGGCGGTCAAGCAAGAGTATGCCCAAGGCGGAGTCTTCCCCGAACCCATCGTCCACCTGCACTGGGATTACGATGAGGCAGGCAGGCACGGCCCCAGCCCCCACAAGGTCGCCCGCGAGGTCAACGGCTACTTTACCGCCGACGTGGACTTCCCGGCCCAGGGCAAGTCCTTCAGGAAGGGCGACCAGGTGCCCTCCTTCGCCTTCTTGACTGACGACGGCCGTACCACGTGTGGCTGCTGGGTCATGGCCGGTTCCTACGTGACCGCCGATCACAAGACCGGCAACATGATGGCCCGGAGAGACAAAACCGACTCGATCAACGGGCTTGGCCTGTATCCCAAGTGGTCCTGGGCTTGGCCGGTCAACCGCCGCATCCTTTACAATCGTGCCTCCTGCGACATCGAGGGACGTCCTTACGCGCCGCAGAAGTGGGTGGTGCGCTGGAACAAGGAGAAGAAAGCCTGGGAAGGCGACATGCCCGACGGCCCCTGGCCGCCCCTGGCTGCCGGCGCGGACGGCCGGTACTCCTTCATCATGAACCCCGAGGGTCACGCTTACCTGTTCTCCCCCGTGCCCATCGACGGACCCATGCCCGAGCACTACGAGCCCTACGAGTCGCCGGTACGCAACCTGCTCAACCCGCAGCCCTATAACCCGGCGGTGGAGATCGCCCTGTGGCGCAACCGTGAGCGGGAGACGGGCACGTCCAATGACTTTCCCATCGTGGCCACCACCTATCGGCTGTCCGAGCATTGGCAGGCCGGCGCGATGACCCGCAACCTGCCGTGGCTGGCGGAGCTTCAGCCCGACCTGTTCGTGGAATTGTCAGAGGAACTGGCCCGTGAGAAAGGGATCAAGACCGGCGATCGGGTGGCGGTGACCTCGGCCCGCGGCGAGCTGACCGCCTACGCGCTGGTGACCAAACGGTTCAAGCCCATGACCGTGGCCGGCAGGCAGATCCATCAGGTCGGCCTGCCCTGGCACTGGGGCTATGCCGGCATCGCCACCGGCGACAGCGCCAACCTGCTGACTCCGCACGTGGGCGATGCCAATACCACCATCCCCGAATACAAAGTCTTCCTCTGCGACCTGCGTAAGGCATAGGCGCCGTGCATCGAGAAGAGGAGCGGACGATGACCGATTCGTCTGTATCTATGGGCATGCTGATCGACACTACCAAGTGCATGGGATGTCGCGGATGCCAGGTGGCCTGCAAGCAGTGGAACGGGCTTAAGGCGGAGCGGACCACCTTCTTCGGGGGGCCCGGCTACCAGAACCCGCCGGCTCTTTCCGCCAACACCTTCACGCTGATCACCTTCACTGAAATCGAGGCCAAAGACGGCCTGCGCTGGATCTTCACCAAGCGCGGTTGTATGCACTGCAAGGATCCTGTCTGCGCCGCCGTCTGCCCCGTGGGCGCCCTTCAGAAGAAGCCCAACGGCGCGGTGGCCTACGATCCCGATAAGTGCATGGGCTGCCGCTATTGCATGCTGGCGTGTCCGTGGTCGGTGCCGAGCTACGAGTGGCAGAGTCCTTCTCCCTTCGTGCGCAAGTGCACCCTGTGCGACGACCGCCAGAAAAACGGCAAGGCTCCCGCCTGCGTGAGCGCCTGTCCTACCGGCGCCTTGCAGTTCGGCCGCCGGGAAGAGTTGTTGGCCCAGGCCCGCGCGCGCATCGCGCAAAACCCGGATCGCTACGTTGAGCATATCTACGGCGAGAAAGAGGCCGGCGGGACCGGCGTGATGTACCTTGCCGCGGTCCCCTTCTCCGAACTGGGATTCCCGACGGTGGCGCCGCATAGCATGGCCGTGTATGCCGACCAGGTGATGAAGGTCATTCCCTGGTGGGTGATGGGTCTTGGCGCTTTTCTGACCGGGGTGTACGCGCTCTTCTCGCGCAGGAAGAAGATCGCCGCCGGACTCGCGGCCGAAGGACCTCAGGCCAAGCAGCAAGGGGGTGAACGATGACGACCTACACCACCACCCGCACAGGATGGACGTTTCCCCTCACGTTGCCGCGCGTCGTGATGCTTCTGCTCGCCGCCGCGGCCTTTGGTACCCTGGCCTGGCGTTTCTATGCGGGGCTGGGCGCGAGCACCAACCTGCGGGACAATTTCCCGTGGGGGCTGTGGATCGGCTTGGACATACTGACCGGCGTGGCTCTGGCGGCTGGCGGCTTCACCATGGCCTTCTACATCGAGGTGATCGGCCGAGAGCGGTTCCACCAGTTCCTGAGGCCGGCCGTGCTCACGTCCTTGGTGGGGTACATCCTGGTCACCATGGGTGTGCTGGGCGACGTGGGTCTGCCCTGGCGCATCTACCACCCCATCTACCTGTGGAACCCCCGCTCGTTCATGCTCGAAGTGGCTTGGTGCGTGATACTTTATACCACCGTGCTCTTTGTGGAGTTTCTCCCCACGCCGCTGGAGAGGTTGGGCCTGGACCGGCTGCTCCACATGGTGCGCAAGGTCATGCCGGTGTTCATCGTGTTGGGCATCGTCCTCTCCACGCTGCACCAGTCGTCGCTGGGCTCGCTCTTCCTGGTGATGGGCCATCGCCTGCACCCGCTGTGGTGGTCGCCCATCCTTCCGGTGAACTTCCTGCTCACCGCCATCTGCGTGGGTTTCGCCATGGTCGTCTTCGAGTCGGTCCTGAGCGGTTGGTTGCTCAAGCATCCGCTTGATGGCAAGCTGCTGGGCGATCTGACCCGGCCGCTGCCCTGGGTGCTGCTGGTCGCCCTGGCGGTGAGGCTCGGCGATCTGGTTGTGCGCGGCTCCTTGTCCGCCGCGACGGAAGGTTCGCTGCAATCCTACTCCTTCCTGGTCGAGGTGAGCATCGGTCTGGCTCTGCCGGCATTGTTGCTGTTTAGCCGCTCATGGCGCGAGACGCCGGGACGTCTCTTCACCATCGCCACGATGGTGGTCATCGGCGTCGTGCTCAACCGGGTGAACGTGAGCATGATCGGGATGTTCACCGAGACCTCCAGTTACATTCCCGCCTGGTCGGAGTGGGTGGTGAGCGTGGGTCTGGTGGCCCTGGGTGTGCTGGCCATTGTCTTCATCAGCGAGAACATGCCGGTTCGCAACGAATACCATCATGCCGACTATAAATAAGGCCCAAACCCAACAATCGTCTTACTAGGGGTAAAGTAGCCAGCCAGAGACTGTGGATCTGGTACATCGAGGCGAGACGAAACTCTCGACCCTGCCGCCAAGGATTTCGCCTTTCGGTCTGATGCTACGAAATCCTCCCCAATCCAACGTCATGAACCGTTGCGAGCCGCTTGATCCGTGATCCTTCTTTTCGCCTTGTGCCCATCCTGCGAAATGTTGGCTCCTCAGTTTGCCATTGGTGACACGAATGTTGAGTCTAGGCCGACATCGAGTGCAACGACCGACGGCTTCCCTGGGACAACGACCTGAAGGGCCCATCCGAACCCGAACGATACCACGACAACGAACCATGACCGACGATCCGATCGCGAACGTCTCCGTGTTTTACGACCCGCGGCGCCGGGGATTTCGTTTCCGGGCGTCGGTCGACGAGGTACTCGCGTTGATCGCCGGGCGGATCGGGCCCCTGGGGATCGAGGCGGTTCCCCTGGCTGAGGCGACCGGTCGGGTGCTGGCAGTCGAGGCGGTCGCGTCGCTGTCCATGCCCCCGTTCGATCGCGCGGCGATGGACGGCTACGCCCTGCGGGGTGAGGAGACCTTCGGAGCGGACGCCTACACGCCCGCCGTATTCCGGGTCGTCGGCAGGTCCCGGCCGGGCCGACGATTCGAGGGCAAGGTCGGGGCGGATGAGGCGGTGGAGATCGCCACCGGGGCACCCTTGCCGCCCGGGGCCGATGCGGTCGTCCCCGTCGAGGCGACCTGGGTCGAGGGAGACGTCGTCAGCGTCTCGGAGGCGATCCCACCAGGACGGCACGTCAGCGTGCGGGGTGAGGATATCCTGGCGGGGGCCTGCGTCCTGTCGCCGGGACGGTTGTTGCGCCCGCAGGATCTGGGTGTGCTCAGCGCTCTGGGAATCGCGGCCGTGCTGGTGATCCGTCGGCCGCGGGTCTCGATCCTTGTCACTGGAGACGAGTTGTTGCCTGCCGGTACCCCGGCCCGCGAGGACCGGATCGCCGACATGAACTCGGTGATGGTGGGGGCGTTGGTCGCTCGCGACGGCGGCCTTCCGCGCGTGCTCGGTCCGCTGGCCGATGACCGCGACGCGCTGAAGGAAACCCTGGCCGGGGCCGTCGCGGCGTCGGACGCCGTGCTGATCTCGGGCGGCAGCTCGACCGGCCCCGAGGACCACGCGCCGGACCTCGTGGCCGAGCTGGGGGAGCTGGCCGTGCACGGCGTCGCCCTGCGGCCCGCCAGCCCGACAGGGCTGGGGTTCATCGCCGGTTTGCCTGTGGTGCTGCTGCCAGGCAATCCCGTCAGTTGCCTGTGCGCCTATGATCTCTTCGCCGGGCCGATCCTCCGCCGCCTGGGGGGCCGGTCGCCCGAGTGGCCCTACCGGGCCATCGAGCGTCCACTGGCCCACAAGCTGACCTCGTCGCTGGGGCGGGTCGATTACGCGCGGGTCAGGATCGTCGAGGGACGGGTCGAGCCGCTGGCGATCAGCGGGGCGTCGATCCTGTCGAGCACGACCCGCGCCGACGGCTTCGTGGTCGTCCCGACCGATCTCGAAGGCTACCCCGCCGACGCGACCGTGACGGTCTGGCTGTACGACTTCTGACCTGAGGATGGCACCCCGCGATGGCACACGAGCAGGACCAGTTCCTCAACGTGGTGGACCGCGACACCGCCGAACGGCGGTGGTGGGACGCGATCCATCCCGAGCCGCTGGGCCCGGAGGTCGTGCCGCTGGCGACGGCCCTGGGGCGGGTGCTGGCCGACGACGTGGCGGCCGACGTCGACGTGCCGGCCTTCGACCGCTCGAACGTCGACGGCTACGCCCTGCGGGCCGAGGAAACCTATGGCGCCGCCGAGGAGACTCCGCGGCGGCTGCGGCTCAACCCCGAGGAACTGGCCACGGGCGTCGTGCCAGGCCGGTCCGCCATGCCGGGCACGGCCACGCCGATCGCCACCGGCGGGATGCTCCCGCGCGGGGCCGACGCAGTGCTGATGGTCGAGCATGCGTGGATTGACGGAGATGATCTGGTCCTGCTCCGCCCGGTGGCCCCCGGGACGCACGTCAGTTTCGCCGGGACCGACGTGGCCCGCGGCGAGCTGGTCTTGCGCCGGGGGACCGTCTTAACCGCCCGTGAGACCGGTCTGCTGGCCGCGATCGGACGGGCCGAGGTCGAGGCCCTGCGTCGGCCTCGTGTGGCCATCCTCTCGACGGGCGACGAGGTGATCGCCCCCGGCACGCCCTCTCGCCCCGCCAGTGTCTATGACGCCAATGCGACCCTGCTGGCCGATGCCGTTCGCGAGCTGGGGGGCGAACCGGTGCCGCTGGGTATCGTGGGTGACGACGAAGCCGCGCTGGAAGCCGCCCTGGAGCGCGGGCTGCTGTCAGCCGACGTGGTCCTTCTGAGCGGCGGCACGAGCAAGGGCGGCGGCGACCTCTCGTACCGCACCCTGGGCCGTCGGTCGCCGGGGATCGTTGTGCATGGCGTGGCCCTCAAGCCGGGCAAGCCGATCTGCCTCGGCGCGGCGGGGACGACCCCGGTGGCGATCCTGCCGGGCTTCCCGACCTCGGCCATCTTCACCTTCCACGAGTTCGTCGCCCCGGTCTTGCGGCGGATGGCGGGACTCAGCCCCGAGGCCCGCGCCGCGATCGAAGCCACGATGTCCCTGCGGTGCAACAGCGAGCGCGGGCGGACCGAGTATCTGCTGGTTGGCCTCGTCCCCGGCCTGGACGGGCTGTCGGCCTATCCGATGGGCAAGGGTTCGGGCTCGGTGACGACCTTCAGCCGGGCCGACGGTTTCATCGTCATCCCGAGGAACCAGGAATACGTCGAGCGCGGCGAGCGGGTGGCCGTCACGCCGCTGGGCCGGGGGATCGCGGCGGCCGACCTGGTGGTGATCGGCTCGCACTGCGTCGGGCTCGACCTGCTACTTGGGCTCCTGGCCGAGCGTGGGTTCCGCTCCAGGACGCTCTGGGTCGGCTCGCAAGGGGGCCTCGACGCGGCGGCCCGGGGCGAGTGCGACGTGGCGGGCGTCCACCTGCTCGACCCCAGGACCGACACCTACAACGTCACGTTCCTGCCCGACGGCGTCCGGCTCTTGCGTGGCTACGGCCGGATGCAAGGGCTGGTCTACCGGCCGGGAGACGGGCGCATGGAAGGAGGCTCGGTCACGGAAGCGATCGACCGGGCCTGTGTCGATCCCTCCTGCCTGATGGTCAACCGCAACCGAGGCAGCGGCACGCGGGTCTTGCTCGATGCCCTGCTGGGGGGGCGACGTCTGCCGGGGTCGGCGGTCGAGGTCCGTTCGCACAACGCCGTGGCGGCCGCAGTGGCCCAGGGGCGGGCCGACTGGGGCGTGGCGATCGCGCCGGTGGCCCGCGCCTACGGTCTGGCCTTCACCCCGATTCGCGCCGAGCGGTACGACTTCGCCATCCCCGCCAACCGCTGGGACCGCCCCGCCGTCTCCGCCTTCCGTGCGCTGATCGAGGAGTCCGAGACGTGGCGCCGGCTCGCCGAACTCGGCTTCCTCGCCGAACCTGAGGAGGCAGGCCGATGACCCCAGAGCGAACGCACCAAAATAGCAAAAGTGGGCAAGATGAGGCGACGCTCCCAGGAGTGCAATCCTGATGAATTCTCCAAAAAGCCCGGCGTTCTTAAGATCTCTGACCGTCACGGATTTGGGGGGGCTCTGTTTTCCCGGGTTTGCCCGAGGTGACGAAGAATCGGCGCCTGAGTTGGAACTCCTTGTGCCTAGACAAGAGGTTGACCCCGCGCTGGCCGCCCTGCGCAACCTCAACAGGCCGGACGACTACCACTCGGCCTTGCGAGATGCCTGCTTTGACCCCGCAGACCCGGCCGAAACCACGGGCCGGGCGGGACCTCCCCGGGTCACGATCGAGCTCTTCGGCATGCCCCGCCTCCGCGCCGGTGTCGGCAAGCTGACGGTCGAGGCCGCGACGGTGGGCGCGGCTCTCGACGCCCTGGCGAAGGTCTGCCCGGCGCTGGAGGGCTCGGTGTTGGCCGGGGGGACGCTCCACCCGGCCTACACACTCAACCTCAACGGCGAGCAGTTCGTGGCCGACCCGGGCACGCCACTCGCGGACGGCGAGTCGTTGATCCTTCTCACCGTGGACGTGGGGGGCTAAGTCTCGTGTTTGGCTATCACGGTCGCTACCTAATGGTCGACGCCGGCTCTGGACTGGCGGCTCTCCAACCGCTCGACGAGGCCGTACTGCGCCGGTTCCTCGGGGGCGTGGGCCTGGGGACCTGGGTCGTCGCTCGCGAGGCGCCCGCCGGCGCCGACCCGCTTGGAATCGATGCGACGCTCGTCTTCGCACTCAGCCCGCTGGTCGGCACCCCGCTGACCACGTCGGCCAAGTTCGCGGTCGTCGCGCTCAGCCCGCTAACCGGCCGGCTCTGCGACGCCCTTTCGTCGTCGCACTTCGCGCTGGCGGCCAAGCGGGCGGGGGTCGACGCGATCGCGATCAACGGGGCGTGCGGCGAGCCCTCGGTGCTGCTCGTGGATGGTCAGGGGCGCGGCGAGCCTTTGGTGTCGAAGCGGCCAGCAGGCGAGTTGTGGGGTTTGTCGGCATCGGAGGCTGAGGCCCGGCTGCGGTCGGCGATCGGGCCCAAGTGGCAGGTCGCGGCGATCGGGCCGGCGGGGGAGCGGCTCATCCCGTTCGCCACGATCAGCCACGTGAGGGAAAAGGGGTCATCACTGATATCGACCGTTTGAGAGGCGAAGAAGCCTCGAGGACACGCACGTAAACGCTTGATGCAGGCGGCTTAGGGGTTAGGAAAGCGCTATTCAGTGATGACCCCTTTCCCCTCCCGCTCCCGTCCCGGTAAACCGTCGGACGCGAAAGGCCAGTAGCCCTCGCGATCGCGGCGATTCCCTGGCCATCAGACCGCACTGGATGGATGCAATCTGCTCGGCCTTCACCTTGATCCGACGACCCCGAGCCGAACCACCCCAGCGCACACCACGAACCCGCGCCGCAGTCTGACCAGCGAGAACCCTCTCTGCTCGGATTTCGGTCTCGAAGGCCGCGACGCCAGCTAGGCAGGCGACTACATGCAAGCAGTCCCAAGTCATGCGAAGTCCTTGGATGAACAAGCACGCTTCCTCACACCAGATCCCGGTGGCGTCGACAATCCAGCAAGCCTGTAGCGTCTCACGTGCTCACATGCCGGCTCACTAGGTTTGGGTATGTGAGACACGGTAACTCGTTGTGAAGAAAGAGGTTAAGTGCTGCTGTCTCACATGCTCACATGATCTGCAGTATAGTAGATCCTTGGACGTATGGGTATACCCTATAGGCGTATATTCTTAGTACTACAGCGCTATGCTTGACGTAACTCCAAGGTCAACTGCAACAAGCAATCAGCATCGCGAATTCATTAGGAGACGCGAGGATCTTCGAAAATAGGCTGCTTTTCCCGTCTTTC
>JBEKTN010000292.1:0-11115 GCA_049516015.1 Isosphaeraceae bacterium
TTCCGAGCCAGTGGATCCAAGGGAGAGAGGTGGAATTGACGGTGCAGTGTCAGAGCAGAGCCAATTGCGCTGGTGTTTATCGTTGTCAGATTAGAACTTATGACGAAGCAATGCGGAGGTCCAACAGAGGCGTTGACGGCTGAAAAAACTTCAGAATGTCTACTTTTAGCTACCAAACGCCTGTTCAGTTCTAGTGGAAGTGGATTTTGTACAAGCTGACATTGGTGTCACAAAGTGGGTGGCCCCTGCCGCGCGTTCCCTTGAACCAAGGCGGTCCGCCGTGCTCATCTCCGGCCTGGCCACCGGGCCCCCGACAGGGGTGGGCGGCGGGCTCGCACCGTTTCTGGCTGCTTGAACTCGGCGTTTCTCGGACTTTTCTAGACCAGTTGCGGCCCCAGCTTCTCAGGTCATGGATACTCAGCTCGGCGCGCGACATCGACGGTGGACCCCAAGGATCGTGAGGCGTGGAGCGTGAGAGGGAAGTGGTCGTGGGATGAAGTCGGCCAAGGGTGACAAGGATTGCTCAACCCGAATGCCGCCTCGTCGTGCGAATGGCATGCCGTGGACTGGGCCTTTGCGTCCTCAAAGGGGTCGGTACTGGCCAGCTCAGGGTTTCGAAAAGGTTGCCCCAGCCGACTTGCCCTGGCGGGCGAGGAGCCCGAGGGCATGGAAGACGGTGGCCGAGTTGCTCTCGATGCGGTTGGTCAGGTAGGCGGCGTCGAAGAGGCGGCTGAGGGCAAGGAATTGGTCCAGATCGCGAGCGACCTCGTCACGGGACCGGTGCTCCTGGTTGGCGAGAATTCCAAGGATACGGTCGCGATGTGTTTCGATCATGATTCCGACCGCGGCAAGGTCGAGGCAGAGGAACGAATGGGCTTCCGGGAAGGCCCGCGCCTGGAGGCCCCGAAACCGGGCTCCGGCTTGCGGGTCGGAGCCGCAGGCCAGGTAGCGCTCCACTGCGCCGGCAGAGTCGCCAAGCATCAGGCGCTGGCCGGCGCGGTCCACGGCATAGGCAAATGGGACCGGCGGATCGAGGGTTTTCACGGTCACGCCAGAAACCTCACGCGTGACGATCCGCGACCGGGCCTCGGATAGCTTGCCGTTGAACGTGACGAGAGCGAGCAGGGTGTTCAGGGCGTTGTCCAGCGCGTCCGCGACCGTGGGTTGTCTTGCCGCCGATGCAGAGGAGGGGTTCTGATCCGGAGCGGCTTGCAGTTCCAGGGCGATCACCGCTGGGAACGGCCAGTTGCGACCGGCTGGGACGTCGAGCTTGCGCCCCGGTTCCCAGTCCGCCGGGGCATCCGCGCAGGCCAGGATTCGAGGACCCAGGCCAGGCAGGATCCGGGTCCGCGGGTCCTGTCCCAGAAAGATGCCCTTCAGTGCGATCTCCGCATTGGCCAGACGGGTTTGTTCCGGCTCGGGGACCGTTTGCAGGAAAAGCCTGTACAGTGCGGCGAAATCCACCTGAAGCGAGCCGACGGCCAGGGTCGTCGCAGGCACGTGGTCGATCCGTGGTGCGGTCGATGTTGACCGGACGGTCCCGCTGCCGATCACCTCGTGGAACTTGCGCGGCTCGAAGACCTCCGCGGTCTGCAGCGCCAGATGTCCCTCGCCAACGACCAGGGCCGCGCCTGCGGATTCCAGGGCGCCGACATAACGTTCGATCAGTGCCTCGCCGGGCGATCGGGGCCCCGGCGAGTTCTTGAGCAAGCTTGCCGCCAGTCGCGGGTCAATGTACAGCCGGGCGAGGGCTCGCGCGGGAAGCTTGTGATCGAGCGTCTGAAACCGTGGCAAGTCCGCCAGGGTCGCCGGCCGTTGGGAGCTGTGATCGGTCTTACCGATCTTGAGATCGATGAAATCCGCAATCAGCTCCACGCCGTTGGAAACGGCGAAGATTCCATCGGGGAAGGTCACATAAACTTCCGGCCGGTGGTCCGACCCGGCCGGGAACTCGCGGACGAAGTACGAGATGTCGCCCCGCTTGCGCTCGACGACAGCGGCAAGCTCGCCATTCTGCTTCTGGGTGGTGTTGACCAGGTCGATCAGTCGTTTCAGCAGGCCCGGATTGGTGGCTTTCAGAGTCAGGATGCCGCGCGCGTGGCTGGGGTCAAAAGGCGAATCAGGGGGCAGGCGCAAGGCGACCACCACGGCATCGCCGACAATCTCGTCGCGGATCTCGGTGAGCTTGGCCTGGAGGACGCCCTCGATCTGGTCGCGTGCGGTCTCGAGCTGTTCGTATTTCTCGGAGTCGAACCAGGCTTTGACCGTTGGCAGCTTTTGAAACTCTGCCGCGAGGCGCGAGGCCAGGAGCTCGCGGGCCTGGCCACGAAGGTCTTCCACCGTCAAGACCACGCTGGCGTCGGGCGGAATCAGCTTCTGCAACTCTCGAGCGGGAGAGACCGGTTCGCCAGCCCGCGCGGCCGTCGCCAGCAAGATCAATTCCAGGCCCACGATCGCTAGCCAGCCTGGCAGCCACTGGCGGGCAGGTGCGGGGTACTTCCGGTTCAGGAGGTTGAGCGAGGAAAACATCTCAGGCTCCCTTCGAGGCGGGCTGGTGGAGAGGGCTGTTGTCGGTCTTCTCGAGCGACGGGATACGCAGGAACCCGAAGGCCTGGCGCGCGGTGGACGACAGGGGGCGGACGCTCGCCGACAAACCATCCCCCACTTGCTGAAGCAGGGCAGAGCCCGGCGGCGCTTGCGGAACGACCGGGAGGACCCCGGTGAGTGAGTCCAGGCCGGGGTACGAGGAACCGGCGGGATCGGCGGCGGATGCTCCCGCGCGAGTGGGATACTCCACCTGGGTTGCGCTCGCGAGCACCTGGCGGCCGAGGCGAGCCGCGGGTTCGGACGTCGTACGGGCCAGGTCCCAGGTCGCCGCGGTCGCGTCGGCCAGTGCCGCGCTCAAGACTCGCGAGTCAGACGGGCGGTTCGAGGGGCGCAGGGCTGATCCGCTTGCCGGGCCGGGCGGCCGGCCGCGGTCACTGCCGGGTGAGACTCGCTCCGGCCGCCACGGAAGGGGAGCCAGAACAAGGGCGATCAGGCACGCGACAGCCGCCACCGCAGCCCCCAGCGGTAGTGCGGCACGCCAGCGCCTGGCGCGACGGCTCGAGCCGGTTTTCTGCTCGGCAACGATCCGCTCGACCAAAGCCGGTGATAACGTCATCTCAGGGCGCGCGCTGGAGACCCAGGCGCGCAGAGCACGCCGCAGGGTTTGGTAATTGGCCTGAACCTGCCGGCACCGTGAGCAGCCCAGGGCGTGGGTGCAAGCGGCTTGCTCACGCTCGGCAAGGAGCTGCGGCGATGGCTCAAGACCGGTCGTAACCCGTGCCCGAGACAACGATTCCGCATCGAGAATCTCGTTCCAGATCTGGTCGCAGTCCTGGCAGTTCATGGGTCTGGCACTCCCCGGCGAGCACGTTTGTTGTTCCAGCCTGGTCAGACACGACGGCAATCCCGGCCTTAAGTCTCAGCATCCCACGCCGCGTCGGGCGAGGTGCTCGGCCAGTTCGGCCCGGGCGCGATGGAGCCAGGTCTTGACAGTGCCGACCGGCCGATCGAGGCTCTGGGCGATCTCTTCATAGGACAGATTCTGTTCGTGGTAGAGAGAGAAGACCAGTCGGTACTCGGGACGAAGCCGGTTGACCGCCCTTTCCAGTTCGCCGGCGAGGTTATCGGGATCGTTCACCCCGGGCCGCGGGTCGGCATGGTCCTCGGCCGCGGAGACCGGGGCGAGCTTGGGCCGCCGCATCCGCAAGGCCAGCGCCGTGCGGCAACGGTTGGCGGCAATCTCCAGCAGCCAGGGGCGGATGGGACGGGCAGAGTCGAAGCCGAATATCGCCCGCAAAGCGCGCAGAAACGTCTCCTGGGTCACGTCCTCGGCGTCCTGCCGGTGGTTCAGCATCCGGTAGCAAAGGCCGAAGACGATGCCGTGAAAACGCTCAACCAGCAGGCGAGTTGCCTGGGGATCTCCCGACCGGACTGCCTTGACCAGCGTGGGGTCGTCCATCGTCATGGTCAGCTTACCCGCCCGACCCAATGGCCGCCGACAACGCGTCGGTCAGCTCCTCATACTGCGGCGGCCATTCTCTCGTTTCAAGATTCGCCTCCGACACGGAATTATTCCGAGAACAGCCAGCGCGAGGGGCGCAAGCAGACGACCATCCGCGGCGGTCAGGGATCAAGGAAACCTGATCGCCGCGGATGGTCGTATTCCGAAGGAGGGCTGGCGGGGTGCGTCCGGGAGAATGGCGGCCAGGGTTGGTCCGGTCTGCGTTCGCGGCTAGTGAACCAGATCGACCCGTTCGGGTGCCAGCAAGGCAGTCAGCTCCGCCGCGGAAAGCTCCTCGAACGCGCGGCCTTGCCGGTTGAGGCCGGCCTCGAGCCGCAGGGCGATCTCATGCAACTCGGGCGAGTCGATCCGCCAGGCCAGTTCGGCCAGCTCGAGCGGATTGAGGTCGCCGAGTCGCTGCCCCTGCCGGTCCAGCTCCATCTCCATCAGCAGGACGGTCTCCTGGAGCTGGGCATGGGTCTCGGCGGAGCCGCCGAACACCAGGGATTGCTCGCTCCGGGTCAACCGATGATGGTCGTCGTAGGAGTCCAGGCCGAGGCCGATCAAGGCGGCTCGGATGCGGCGCGGTCGTGCGAGCGATTGCTGCGTCGTGGTCATCTCGGAGTATGCCTTTCGCGTGCGGATGCCGAAGGGACGGGCATGTCGAGCAGCGGCCCATCCCGATCGCGCTCGGCGGCCATGCTCGTCACGCGATACTTATCGGTTTCCCCTCGAGCCGCGAATAGCCCCGAGATCGAGAATCGCTTGCGGTCGTGACACGCGACCGGCATCGGTCTTACGATCCGCCCAGGCATTCCTTCGCGACATTGCGGGCCACGCGGTAAGCCATCTTGATGGTGATGCCGCGGCCCTCGATCTGATCTTCGCCGAAGAGCCGCCCCTCGCTCGGAGGAAGACCCGCCAGGGCGATGGTGAGCGGCAGCAAGTCGAGGAATTGCCGGTACTTCTGCTGCAAGTCGGGCGATGGGGGTGCTGGATCGGCCACGGGTTGCCTCCTGGTGTGGTCTGCCTCGGCGGGGCCCCCGGCGGCTGTCGTCCGGTAAAGGCCCCCGGATCCGGTCGGATGGGGGATCCTGGAAGCGGGGAACGTGGTCCAACCGCAACGCCATGCATCCCGCTTTCGACCTTATACGACACTAGCGCGCCAGACTCTCCGGGAGCAAGAACTTTGACCGGCTCGCAGGGACAAAATTGCTCGACATCCCCGGTTTCCCGATCCGGGCCCGATGCTGGCCTCGAGAGCGCCAGGCCGGCCTGCTCCCAGCCAAAGCATCCGGCTGCCGCCGTAATCCCTTTGACGAAACCTAGTAAACTGATAAGATAAGTGCAGTCAAGAACAAGCTTGACAAAGTTCAGCGGTCGTGCCGCCTTAGTTGCCACGGCCCACTTATCACCGCAAGATTGACATTTCTGGAGGATTGTTTGAATCGACGAGCCAAGGAGGAACCCGTTGCGGGATTCCATTCGATGGGTTTGAGCCCGATGATGCTCAAGTCCCTGGCGCATGCCCATTACACCACACCCACCCCGGTCCAGGCGGACTTCATTCCGCGGGCACTTGATGGCCTGGACGTCATCGGTCAAGCCAAGACAGGCACCGGCAAGACGGCGGCCTTTGGCATTCCGCTGATCGAGATGCTGGAGGGCCGGTCTCGCGGCCCGCAGGGGATCATTCTGGCCCCCACGCGCGAGCTCACGCAGCAGATCGTTGGTGAGCTGCAAAAGCTTGCACATGCACGTGATGTGTCGGTCTGCGGGATCTACGGCGGCGAGCCGATCGAGCGGCAGTTGAAAGCCTTGAGCCGGGGGGTCGACCTGGTCGTCGGCACGCCCGGCCGGGTGCTCGACCACATCGAGCGGCGCACGCTCTACATGGGGGATATTTTCCACGTCGTTCTCGACGAGGCCGACCGGATGCTCGACATCGGGTTCCGTCCCGACATCGAACGCATCCTCCGCAAGGTGCCGACCCCGCACCAGACCATGCTCCTCTCCGCCACGATCAGTGCGGATGTCCGGAAGCTGGCCCACCGGTATATGTTCGAACCGATCGAGGTCAACCTCTCGCAGGACGAGCTGTCGGTCGAGACCATCCAGCAGTATTACATCTCGGTGAATCACGATCGCAAGGTCGAGCTCTTGATTCACCTGCTCAAACGAGACAATCCCCGCCAGTGCATCGTCTTCACCCGGACCAAGCGCGGGGCGGATCGGCTGGCCGAGCGGTTGCGGCGCGTGGTCCCCGGCGTCGCGGCGATCCACGGTGATCTGCCCCAGGCTGCCCGTGATCGCGTGATGCGCGGGTTTCGCCACGGAACCATTCCGGTTCTCGTGGCTACCGATGTCGTCGGCCGGGGCATCGATGTCGAGGGGATCAGCCACGTCATCAATTACGACGTCCCTGATGATGCCGAGAACTATGTCCACCGGATCGGCCGGACCGGCCGGATGGGTAAGGACGGCATCGCTTACCTGTTCGTCGGGCCCGACCAGGGCGAGCCGCTGACGATCATCGAGAATCTGATCAACAAGGTCATTCCAGCCTTGCGGATCGAGGGTTTCGAGGTGTCCAAGGCGGGAACCACCGCACCGGCCGCCCGCGAGCTCTACAACACGGCGGTCACTCGCTCGCACGAGCTGGCGATTCGCTGATCGGGGTCTCCGGCGTCCTGGAAACCGACGCTCGCCCGAGGGCCCTGAAGAGCTGTCGGGCGGTCGCGACCAGTTGCTCCGCGTCGTGGCCCGTTTGCCGTTGCGCGAACAAGCACCCATCGCATCGGGCGACAAGTGCGGCGGCCTGGCTTCCCAGGTCGTCCGATCGGGTGAGCTCGTGGACAACCGACCGAGCCTCAGAGGGTGTCAGAGCACCCGGCGGCCGGCCGATCCCGAGCCGGGCGTAGGCGATCAGACCGTGAATGATCTTCCCGGCCACTTCCCCCTCAGATCTCGTCGCTGTGCCTGCATCGCCAGCATGGCTCAGCTCACGGACCATTCGCCGGGCGATCCGCTGCGCCTGCCGAAGGCTGGTTTGCCGTGCCAGGAGTCGCCGTCGCCGGATGACGACTGCAAGTCCCAGGAATGCGCAGAGGATCAGGATGAGCGCCGTACTCGCCCAGGCGATCCGGCGATTTCGATCGCCATCCGGGGCAGTGTAGTTGATGGTCCTCGGGTCGAACGCCGGAACGGCGGCGGCTTTGATCGGCACGCCCTGAGTCACCTTGGTGATGTACCGCATGGATCTTGGATCAAACGCCGCGATCGCCACCGGCGGTACAACGCCGCTGCCTGCCCGGGTGGGCCGGATGCGATAAACGAACGTCACCGATGGCGGTTCACTCGTTCTCTCATCGGGTAAGACCTCGACTCGAAGGGCCAGCGGAATTCGATCGAACCGGCTGAGATCAGGACGTGAGGTCGTTCCCCAGGCGGCCGGGCCGGTGAGCCCAATCCGATAAACGAACTCTTGACCGACGCGAATCGTGGTGGGCATTACGCTCGCTTGAACCGAGAACTCGCCCACCCCTCCCAGGAACTCAGCGGGCCGTCCCTCGAAGGGAACAGGCTCGACCGTGAGGCGCAACGGCCCGCTCCGGCCAGACCGGCTGTCAATGCGGGCCAGGATCGGCGGAATCTCGAGCGGGCCCGACCGGCGGGGCACGATTCTCAGCCGGGTGATATACAGGTTTTCGCCCGATTCCACGGAGCCAATTCCGGTCGCACTCACCGGCTTGAACGAGGTTCCGGCAGTCCAGATCCCGGCATGGCTCAAGCGGGGAAGCTCGATCTTGGGCCTCTGGTCACGGCCGAGCACCAGGGCGGCCGCTGCGATGCCCTGACCCTCGTAGAAAGGCCCCGGGCCGGCCTCGAGGCGGACGCGCAGCGCGTCTGGAGGACGGGCACGCGCGGGCTCGATCCGCATGCAGAGCAGCAAGACCGGCACCATGATCGATATTGCAGGGAAACTCGCCAGGGAGATGCGTCTCGCCGGGAGCCCACACGCAGAGGGCCGCATGGCCTCACCAATCCTTACGGCCGTCCCCGGAGGATTCGGATGGCGAATCCTCGGGGAGCCGCCGGCGCTGGGCGTCGCGGATCTGGTCGAGAGCATTGTCCAGGCGGTCGTCCGGTGATTGGCCCGGAGACCCCGGCGGCACGTTGCTGGCTCCCCCGCCGCCCCCGGCTCGCCGGCGGCCTTTCGCCGGCCGGTTGTCCGCTTCATCCTGCGAGTTCGAGCCACCAGGTTCGGGACCGGTCCTGGAGGAATCGTCCGGTGTTGGGTTGCTCCCGTCGTCGCCTCGCTTACGCGCACCGGGCGGACGATTCCGCTGCTTGGAAGGAGACTGATCGCGGTCGCTCTCGCCCTGCGGTGCGATGGAGGGAGGAGCTTGCTCCAGCGCGAACTGGCGGTTGATCGCCGCGTCCTGCCGGACCGCGTCAAGCCCCGCGCCAACCGCGGTCGAGGCCAGGCAGTTGTCATAGTGCTCGACCGCGCCGGCGACATCGCCCAGCACCAGCACCGTGTTGCCCAGAGCATAGTCGATCTTCGTGCGCAGCGCAGTACTCGCTCGGTCGCGGGCCTCTTCATAGCGCTGGCGGGCCTCTTCGTAACGTTGGAGCTGGAACAAGGTCGCGGCGGAGTCGTACCGGGGAATCGGCTGGCCCGGCGCCCGCTCGATCGCCGATTCGAACATCGACAGCGCTTCCGTGAACTGCCCGGCAAGGTAAGCCGCTTCACCCCGGGCCACCAGCGCGGCCGCCGTTGCCCCTGGAGGAATGCCTGCCTGCGTGGAATGGGAGATGGTCCGGGTGCCAGCCGGTCCGGGCTCTGGTGGCAGGCTACCATTTCCTTGACCTTGCCCTGCCCCGATTCCCGCCACCGCCAGGCACCCCAGCAGTACGGCTCCCGCGACTCGGCTCCAGACCCAGCGCCAGGGGCCGATGCGTCCGCCCGGCCAGCATCCTGAGAGTGCCAGCCCCAGCGCGGCGGCAAGGAACAGCGGAAACCGCTCCGGGCGCTCAGCAAACCTCCTTGCCGCGCGCTTCCGCTGGGCCACGGGCGCAATCCTGGTCTGGTAAAGCGTCTTCAGGTCGGCGGCGGCCAGGCCAAGTTTCAAGACCGCCCCATCGGTCTCTTGCGCGATCGCCTCCAGGGCCGTGTCAACCCGGCGCGACAGCACCTTTTCACCCTGATAGCTGAGTGGTTGGCCCCCGGTTCCCGAGGGCACCGGATGGCCATGCTCGGGGTCGCCGATCGCCACGACATGAACGATGACCCCAGCCCGGACAAGGCGGTCGAGCCGTGATCGCCAGTGATCCGCGAGATCCTCCCCGTCGGAAAACACCACGATCGAACGTCCCGCGGCATGCTCTTCCTGTCCCAACGTCTCGAGCGCCGCATCGAGTCCCGCGCCCAGGTCCGTGCCGCCAGGCCGGACCGAGCCTGGCCGCAGCCGCTGCAAGACGTCGACGACCGCCCCGAGGTTCTCCGTGAGCGGGTACCGGACCACCCCGCGACCGGCGAAGACCACGATCGCCACGCGGTTGGCGGGGTCGGGAGCCAGGGCGCTGACCAGGCTCTCGGCCGCATCGATCGCCACCGCCAGCCGATTCGGGACGGCATCCTCCGCGCCCATGCTCCGGCTGACGTCGATCAAGAGTGCCACGTCGTGTCCCGGTGGTAGCGGCGGCCCGATGATCGAGCCGAACCGAGGCCGGGCCAGCCCCAGGATCAGAAAAACGGCGGCCAGCAGGATGCTGAGAGAACGAAGGTTCGGCACTTTCCCGCGCTGGGCCAAGAGCCGCCAGGATCGCGCTCGAAGCCGCTGGCCGCGGATCGCCCACGGGCCCGAGCCAAGCACGAGCAAGAAGAGCCAGAGGAAATGGGGGCTTCCGAAACTCACAGCAGGACAAACTCGCTCGATAATGGACCCAGAATTCCCTTGGTCTGCACTGCCGTGGCAAGGCGGTCGCCAAGCGCGGTGAATTCTTCAGTACTCGATGGGATCTGGCCGAAGGTGGCTTCCGCGACAGCGTTCTTGCGGTGTGGCAGGGCGTGGACTCTCTGATCGACGAGGTCGAAGACGCCGTACACGGTTTGGACCATGTGTCCCTCGATCGCCTCGATCTCCTTCCGCACATCGAACGCCGTCAAGGCCGCATTCAGGTAAACCGCCGTTTCCACGAGAGCGTCGCGATAGCCTGGATTCCGCTTGAGGGATGGGCCGTGAACCCGATCGAGCGCCTTGGCGGCCCCGCGCACGGCGATCTGGATGCGATCGACCAGTGAACGCAGGGCATGGGTAAAAGCGATCTCGGGATAGTCCTGGGGCGAGAGGTACGAGTCGACGGCAGCGGAAACAGCGCCGCAGCCAGAATGACCGAGGACGACCAGGAGCCTGAGGCTCTCTTTGAGATTCTGGACGGCGTAGTCGATGCTTCCCAGACACTCCGTGCCCAGCACGTTGCCGGCGACGCGAATCACGAACAACTCGTTGGGAGGCTGGTCGAAGATCCGCTCGATCGGGACGCGGGCGTCCGAGCAGCCCAGGATCAGGGCATAAGGCGCCTGCTGGACTGGAGCGCTGGCGATCAGGGCAAATCCCAAGGAGAGCGGGTCTGAGGGGATGATGATCGACCCGGGACGAGCATTCCCCACCAGTTCCTTCTGAACGTGCATGACGATAGCGCGGAATCGCTGGTGCCCTTCCTCCAGCTCGCGGATGGCCAGTTGCGCGTCCATCGACTGCCGGGGAATGAGCGCCGCGAACGGGTCGTAACGGTAGATGATGTCCATGAATCGTCCCCGTCCCGGTGCTTTCGCCGCCGTCCTGCCATTTCGTCATCTTCCTCGGTAGTCTCGGTTTGCAGGATCTTTGAGCATAGCTAATTCTACAGCGCCAGATCGATCGGCGTCGAGAATGCAAACGATGCCGGGGAAGTCGCTTGCAACAAGCCTGAAGCGCAAGCGAAACCTATCGTGCCACCTTCGGCGGCGCCCTCGCGTCCCGTGAACTCTGGTTTGGGAGTTCTGGTTCTGATCGCTACTT
>JBEKTN010000293.1:0-11106 GCA_049516015.1 Isosphaeraceae bacterium
TGCTGGAACAGGCGCGCGCCGGCGCGGCCCTGCGGTCGTGGCAAGCTGGCGCAGTTCAGTTTACTGCAAAGATTTGCGGTCTGGTGGGTCGCGCCACCATGGCCGATCCTCTCAGTGGCGGCAGTGCTTTTAGCTCTTTGTCGGCTCGTTGTTGAAATAGCAGTAACGCCCTTGATCGAAGGGACTTCTGACTCCCTCTCCCCTTGCGGGAGAGGATTGGGGTGAGGGGGCTGGGCACGACCAACCGCCTTGTCCGAAGGGTCGAGCTAGCTGGTGCGACCCCTCACCCTACCCTCTCCCGCAAGGGGAGAGAGTGAATTAACCAACTGCCTCCCATGACTTTACGGTTAATTCAACGGTATTGGGATTAAGGGCGGCTCGGCGGGAGCCGCGCCTTCCCGGGAAACTTGAAACAACCCTGGCGGCCGCCGGCCCGCCAGATTGATGCCGTGACCCTGTCCCGCGTGGAAGAAGACCTGGCTCGCGCTCAGGTCTTCGATCTCGATCAGTCCAGCCTGGGTGAACCAGCCGGCGACTTCCTCCCTGGTGTGCCGGGAGAGATAGCGAGGCGCGTACCAGTCGAGCGTGTCGCAGACCCTGACCTCCGGATCGGGGTGCATCGAGACGCCGATCGTCAGCAAGTGCAGGGCCACCCCGGCGCGCTCGACGAGCCGATGCCGGCTGGCCATCAGCCTGCGCTTGAGGCCGCCCACCGGCGCGGCCAACTGCGACATCAAGGTCAGCATTCCCAGTGGCAGGCGTGTCGAGACCGCGCGGTGGGCATTCATGACCCGTTCGACCGCCGGCCGCTCACGTTTGTAGATCCAGATCGCGATCCGGCCCCCGGGCTTCAAGAGCGCAGATAGGCGCAGGAAGGCGGCCCGGGGATCGGGCGTGTGATCGAGCACACCGATCGAGTAAATGTGATCGAAGCTGCCCCGCTCAAACGGCGGTCGCAGCAGGTCGCCCTGAACGATCGCCACCCCGTCCAGGCCCGCCGTCAGGTCGCGGGCCGCCACGATAGCCAGGCTGAGGTCGATGCCAACCAGCAGCGCCGGGCCCAGCTCGGCCGCGATCCGGAGATACCGGCCCATGCCGCAGCCGCCGTCGAGCACGACCTTGCCGGCCAGGTCGGCGGCGGAGAGCCCCGTCCGGTTCCGGAAGGTCGCGCGGTCCTCCTCCGGCCGCAAGATCCGGAACCGGTTCCATTGCAGCGCGTAGGCCGTCTTGGTGCGCGTCTGGTCCGCGAGCGACATGAGGGTTGGTTCGTGGTCGTTCAGAAGCCCAGTCCGGGTGGGGCAACAGTTCCCCGCTCCGTTCAAGGATACGCGAGCCAGCCCCCGCGAGGAAACTCGGAATTGCAGGAAGGACCTTGGTCTCCCGACTCCGGCTTCAGCAACTTCCGGCGGCGCGGCCGCTCAGTCGCGGACCTCGGTTTCCGTGGCGAACAGATCTTCGTCGTGTGGGGAGGGATGATGAATCGCGCCATCGCCATCAAACTCCTCGCCGCGGTGCGAGGGCCGGGGATGACCGTTGGCGGACTGGTCATAATGCGGGCGTCCGTACTGGGCTGTCTCGACGAGCAGGCCGGCGCGCTGGCGGCGCTCGGTCCGCATGTCGCTGGCCCACTGGATCACGAAGTAGAAGACCGGTGTGAGGAAGATGCCGAACAGCGTGACGCCGAGCATGCCGCTGAAGACGGCGATGCCCAGGGTCTTGCGCATCTCGGAACCGGCGCCCACCGAAGTGATCAATGGCACCACGCCCAGGATGAACGCCATCGAGGTCATGATGATCGGCCGCAACCGCAGCTCGCAGGCGTCGAGCGTGGCCTCGAGCCGCGGTACGCCGAGCTCGCGCCGCTTCTTGGCGAACTCGACGATCAGGATCGCATTCTTGCACGCCAGGCCGACCAGCACGATGAAGCCCACCTGGGTGAAGATGTTGATGTCCATCCGGGCCACGTTCACGCCGGCCGTCGAGCAGAGCAGGCACATCGGTACCACCAGGATGACCGCCAGGGGCAGCGACCAGCTCTCGTACTGGGCCGCCAGCACCAGGAAGACGAGCACCACGGCCAGCGCGAAGGCGTACATCGCCGTGCTGCCGGTCTGGAGTTGCAGCAAGGCCAGCTCGGTCCAGACCGACCGCATCGACTGGGGCAGCTCCTTGGCGACGACATTTTCCATGATCTCGAGCGCCTGGCCCGAGCTGGTGCCCGGCGCCGTGTTGAGGTTCACGGTGGCCGACGGGTAGAGGTTGTACCTGATGATCATCACCGGTCCGCTGACGTCGCGGATCTGGGCGAGCGTGCCCAGGGGCACCATGCCGCCCCGCTCGCCGCGTACCCGCAGGGCCGACAGGTCGTCGATCTGTTTGCGGAAGTCGGCGTCGCCCTGCACATTGACCTGCCAGGTGCGGCCGAACCGGTTGAAGTCGTTGACGTAGAGCGAACCGAGATAAACCTGAAGCGTGTTGAACAGCTCGGCGATCGACACGCCCATCAGCTTGGCCTTCTCGCGGTCGATGTCCAGGAAGAGCCATGGTGTGTTGGCCCGGAAGCTGGTGAAGAGCCCTTTCAGCCTCGAGTCGGCATTGCCTGCCGCGACGACCTGGTTGGCGACGGTCTCGAGCTCCTTCGTGCCCAGGTCGCCCCGGTCCTCGATCACGATCTTGAAGCCGCCCGCGGTTCCCAGGCCGTCTACCGGAGGCGCCTCGAAGACGTTGACAAGCCCGTCCTCGATCTCGTCCTGAAGCGCCGCCTGCACCCGGCTTGCGACCACCGGGCCGGTCAGTCCTTCCCGGGCCCGATGGTGGAAATCGTCGAGCATGACGTACATCGCGCCAAAGTTGGGTGCGTTGGCGTTCATCAAGATCGATTGCCCCGCGATCGACAGCGTGTGCGTGACGCCCGGCAACTTTCCGGTCACCTCCTCCACGTGCCTCATCACCGCCTTGGTCCGGTCCAGCGACGACGAGTCGGGAAGCTGGACGTTGACCAGCAGGTAGCCCTTGTCCTGCGCCGGAATGAAACCCGTGGGTGTGCGCGTGAAGCCCCAGTAGGTGAGCCAGAGCAGCCCGCCGTAGATCACCAGGACCACCAGGCTGACCCGGAGCAGCCCCTTGACGACGCGGGCGTAAACGCCGGTGGCCGCGTCGAAGCCCCGGTTGAACTGGAAGAAGCACCAGCCCATGACGGCGTTCAGCGGCCTGCTCAAGATCCAGCCGATAAGCCCGCCGGCCACCGCACCGGCGGCCGCGCTCAGGCGATCGATCGTCACGTAGGACGGCAAGGCCGTGCGCAGTTCCTCCAGCCGGTCGGGCAGGTAGAGGGCTGCCCAACCGCCCAGGTAGGGCGCCAGCAGGCTGGCGCCGGCCCAGCAGCCGATCGCCACGAACGCCAGCCGGGGCAGGGCCTGGTACACGCCCTTTTGCCGCGGCCGCAAGAGCAGGGCCGAGAGCGCCGGGCTCAGGGTCAGCGAGTTGAACGCCGAGATCACCGTCGAGGTCGCGATCGTCAGCGCGAACTGGCGGTAGAACTGGCCGATGATGCCGCTGATGAAGGCACATGGCAAGAAGACGGCCGTGAGCACCAGTCCCACGGCGATGACCGGCGCGGAGACCTGATCCATGGCCTTGATCGTGGCCTCACGCGGTTTCAAACCGGCCTCGATGTGGTGTTCGACCGCCTCGACCACCACGATCGCGTCGTCCACCACGATGCCGATCGCCAGCACCAGCCCGAAGAGCGTCAGGTTGTTGAGCGAGAACCCCATCGCGGCCATGACCGCGAAGGTGCCGATGATGGCCACCGGCACGGCGATCAGCGGAATGAGCGCCGACCGCCAGTTCTGAAGGAACAAGAGGACCACGATCGCCACCAGGATGACCGCGTCCTGGAGCGTCTTGAACACCTCGTTGACCGACTCGGTGATGAACGGCGTGGTGTCGTAGACGATGGCGTAATCGACCCCCTCGGGGAAGCGCTGCTTGAGCTCTTCCATCTTCTCCTTGACGAGCCTGGCGGTTTGCAGCGCGTTGGACCCGGGTCGCTGGTAGACCGACAGCGCGACGGTCTGCTGGCCGTCGAGCGTACATTCCTGGTCATAGCCCTGGGCTCCCAGCTCGACCCGTCCCACGTCCCGCAGCCGGACCACGCCTCCCAGGTTGTCGGTCTTGAGGATCATTTCGGAGAACTGGTCCGCATCGGTCAGCCTTCCCAGGGTCGTGATCGTGAACTGGAACGCCTGGCCGGTGGAGACGGGCGGCTGGCCGAGCTGGCCGGCCGCGACCTGGATGTTCTGCTGCTCGATGGCGCTGACCACGTCCGAGGAGGTCAGGTTGCGAAACGTCATCTTCTGGGGATCGAGCCAGACGCGCATGCTGTAATTGCGCTGGCCGATGTAGGTGATGTCGGCGACGCCGTCGAGCCGGGCCAGCTCGTCGCGCAACTGGATCGTCGCGTAGTTGCTGAGGTAGAGGTTGTCCTTGACGCCATCGGGCGAGAACACGTTGATGATCATCAGGATGCTGGGCGACTTCTTCTTCACCGACACGCCGCGCCGCTTGACCAGGTCGGGGAGGATCGGCTCGGCCAGCGATTCACGGTTCTGCACCAGCACCTGGGCCATGTTCAGATCGACGCCCGGTTTGAAGGTGACGGTCAAGATGTAGGTGCCGTCGTTGGTGCACTGCGACGACATGTACATCATGTTCTCGACGCCGTTGACCTGCTGCTCGATGGGCGCGGCCACGGTATCGGCCACCACCTGCGCGTTGGCGCCCGGATAGAACGCCGAGACCTCGACGGTCGGCGGCGTGATCTCGGGGTACTGTGCCACCGACAGCGTGAAGAGCGTGATGCCCCCCGCCAGCGTGATGATGATCGACAGGACCGAGGCGAAGATCGGGCGGTCGATGAAGAAGCGCGAGAACACGGCTACCCTCACTTATGTTCGACGAGCTCAGGCTCTTCGCTCTTGGACTGTGGTTTTCCCTGTGCCATCAGCAGCCGTCGGAAGGCGAACCGGAACAGCTCCCGACAAAGGATGAAAGGCACCACGCTGACAAAGATTCTGCCGACGCGCCGCACCACCGGGTTGGCGAAGATGCGGGACTCGGCCACGGTATCGATCACGTAGAAGAAGACCGGCGTCAGCATCACGCCGAAGAACGTCACGCCGATCATGCCGCTGAAGACGGCGACTCCCAGCGACTGGCGCATCTCGGCCCCGGCGCCGTGGGCGAAGAGCAGGGGCACCACGCCCAGGATGAACGCCATCGAGGTCATGATGATCGGCCGCAGCCGCAGCCGGCAAGCCTCGAGCGTGGCCTCGCGGATCGGCTTGCCCCGGCCGTGGATCAGCTTGGCGAACTGGACGATCAGGATCGAGTTCTTGCTGGCCAGGCCCACCAGCACCACCAGGCCGATCTGGGTGAAGATGTTGATATCCAGGCTGGTATTGTTGGCGCCCAGGAGCTTGGCATTGGTCACGCCCAGGAGGGCGCTGAGCATGCAGAGCGGGACCGACAGGATAACCGCCAGCGGCATGGCCCAGCTCTCGAACTGGGCGGCCAGCACCAGAAAGACCATCACGATCGAGAAACCGAAGACGATGATCGCCGTGTTGCCGGCCAGGAGCTCAAGGTAGGCCATCTCGGTCCACTCGTAGCTCATCGACTGGGGAAGCTCGCGATTGGAGAGCCCCTCCACGGCCCGGATGGCGCTGCCCGAGCTGACCCCGGGTACCGCGTTGCCGTTGATCGACGCGGCCGGGTACATGTTGTAGCGGGTGAGCACCAGCGGCCCGTTGATCTCGCGCACCGAGGCGACTGCGCCCAGGGGCACCATCGTTCCTCGATTGTTGCGGACTTGAAGCCGGTTGATGTCGTCTTTCTGGTCGCGGTACTTGGCCATGGCCTGGACGATCACCTGCCAGGTGCGGCCGAACCGGTTGAAGTCGTTGACGTAGAGCGAGCCGAGATAGGCCTGCAAGGTCATGAAGACATCCCGCAGCTCGACGCCCTTGAGCATGCAGGCTGTGCGGTCGACGTCGAGAAAGACCTGCGGAACGTTGGCGCGGAAGACCGACGCCAGCCCCTGGACGGCGGACTGCCTGGCGGGCCCTGATGGCATGCTGCCCGTGGGACGCTTGTCACGCACTATCGGCATGCCCGTCAGGTCGATCCCGTCATTCCCCAGCCTCGACAGGTTTTCCACCTCTTTCTGAAGCGCCGTTGCGCCCAGGTCGCCGCGATCCTCGATCATCAGCATCCAGCCGCCGGCGCGACCCACGCCGCGGACGGGCGGGGGCCCGAAGAGGGCGATGTTGGCCTCGGGAATGGCCCGGCCGAATTGACCGCGCAGCTTGTTCATGATGGCTTCGTAATAGAGGTCAGGCGTGGGGGGCTTCTCCTTCAGGCCCAGGCGCCGACGTCCCCAGTTCTCGATCGCCTCCCAGGTCGGACTTGGAGCAGGCCGCTTCTTGAATTCATCGAGCGTGATGAACATGGTGCCGAAGTTCGACCCGTACGCGTTCAAGAGCAACGACTGGCCGGTGATTCCCACGGTGGCCGACACGCCGGGAGTCCTGGTGGCGATTTCATTGATCTGCCGGATAACCCTCTCGGTCCGCTCCAGCGCCGCCGAATCGGGAAGCTGGATATTGACCAGCATGTAGCCCATGTCCTGCGCGGGGATGAAGCCGCGCGGAGTGCCGAGAAACTTATGATAGGTCAGGAACAGCAGGCCGGCGTAGACGAGGAAAACCAGCACGAAGACCCGCAGCATGCCGCCGACCAGGCGGGAATAGAGACCGGCTGTTGCCGTGAATCCGCGATTGAAGAGGTCGAAGAACCGGCCGAGCGCCTGGTTGAGCGGCTTGCCGAGCGCCCAGCCGCCCAGGCCGCCCAGCAGTGCGCCCGCCAGGCCGGCCGCGACCGCGGGTGTGGCCGCGAAGTCGCTGCCCACCTCGGGCACGAGGCTGGCCGATGCAACCCGGCCCATCAGCCCGGAACTCGGGACGAAAGGCAGCAGGTAGGGGCCGAACCAGACGTAGCCTTGCCATGCCCCCAGGGCCGCGAACGCCAGTCGCGGCAGTGCCTGGTACTGACCCTTCACGCGGGGCCGGAGGAGCAAGGCCGAGAGCGCCGGGCTCAGGGTCAGTGAGTTGATCGTCGAGAGGATCGTCGACGAGGCGATGGTCAGCGCGAACTGGCGGAAGAACTGACCCGTGATCCCCGAGATGAAGGCGCACGGTATGAACACGGCCGAGAGCACTAGGCCCACCGCGATCACTGGCGCCGAGACCTCGCTCATCGCCTGCAACGTCGCCTGCTTGGGCCCCATCCCGTTCTCGATGTGGTGCTCGACCGACTCGACCACCACGATCGCGTCGTCCACCACGATGCCGATCGCCAGCACCAGCCCGAAGAGCGTCAGGTTGTTGAGCGAGAAGCCGAACGCCGCCATGACCGCGAAGGTGCCGATGATGGCTACCGGCACGGCGATCAGCGGAATCAGCGCCGATCGCCAGTTTTGCAGGAACAGCAAGACGACCAGGGCGACCAGGATCACCGAATCGAGCAGTGTCTTGAACACTTCCTGGATCGATTCGCGGATGAACGGCGTGGTGTCGTAGCGGATCATGTAGTCCACGCCCTCGGGGAAATCTTTCTTGAGCTCCTCGATCTTGGCCTTGACCAGATCGGCCGTCTCCAGCGCGTTGGCATCGGGAAGCTGGAAAATGGCGAGGTTGGCGACCGGGTAAAGGTGCATCTCGCCTTTCTCGTCCAGGGTGCCGACCGCGCTGCTCATGTCCTGGTTCTTGGCGCCGAGCTCGACCCAACCCACGTCGCGGATCCGGACCATCCTGCCGTCGGCAGTGGTCTTCACGACGATCTTCTCAAACTGGTCGGGGTCAACCAGCCGGCCCAGCGTGCTCAGCGTGACCTGGGTTTGTTGCCCGCGGACGATCGGCGACTGGCCGATTTGCCCGGTTGCGACCTGGAGGTTTTGCTCGCGGAGCGCGAGGACGACATCACCGGCCGTCATGTTCCGCTGCGCCAGCTTGTCGGGATCGAGCCAGATGCGCATGCTGTAATCGCGCTGGCCGAACATGGTCACGTCGCTGACGCCCTCCAGCCGTGAGAGCTCGTCGCGAACCCGCATGTAAGCGTAGTTGCTCAGGTAGAGCTGGTCATAGCGGCCGTCGGGCGAGTAGATGCTGATCGCCAGCAAAATATCGGGAGACCGTTTCTTGGTCGTCACGCCGGTTGCCTTGATCACGTCCGGCAGCAGTGGGACGGCCAGCGAGACCCGGTTCTGCACCAGCACCTGGGCCAGGTTCATGTCGATGCCCTGCTTGAAGGTCACCGTCAGCGCATAGTTGCCGTCGTTGGTGCAGGCCGACGACATGTACATCATGTTCTCGACGCCGTTGACCTGCTGCTCGATGGGCGCGGCGATGGTCTCGGCGACGACCTGCGCACTGGCGCCGGGGTACTGGCAAGTGACCGACACAGTGGGCGGCGCGATCTGGGGGAACATGGCGATCGGCAAGGCCAGGAGCGCCAGCCCCCCGGCCAGGGTGATCACGATCGACAGGACCGAGGCGAAGATCGGCCGTTCAATGAAGAAGCGAGTGAACACAGTGAGAACTCGCGATCAGGTCCCAGGAAACTTCCTGTCATCTCCCACGTCGGCTGCTCGATCCGGATTCGTGACCGGCTGCTGTTGACGGGCGGGCGGGCGCTGGCCCAGGGCTCCGAGAGGACTGTTTTGGCGTGCCGGCGGGGCTGCCGGCGGCCGGGACCGCGGGTGCTGCCGCGGAGTCACCGATGAGCGATTTTCCGGTGGCACCGGCTACGGAACCGGCAGAACCGCCGGCGGAATCGGCGGCTGGCGGTGCAACCGGGCGATTCGACGAGTCCTTCTCGGGATCGAACGGCCGGGCCTTGTACAGGAAGTCTTCGCCGGTGAGCGGGTTCTTTCCCAGGCGAATCTTCTGCATGCCCACGGCGACCACCTTGTCTCCGGGTTTGATTCCCTGGCTGATCTCACGAAACCCATTGCGCAGCACGCCTGGGTTGCCGACATCGACCGCGACGGGTTTGTACGCGGGGACTGGCTCGCCCTTGGCATCCTTGAGGGAATAGGGATTCCCCTTTTCATCTTGGGACCGGAGCACGAAAACCTTCTTGAGACCCTGGTCGGCCTGCAGGGCTTGCTCGCGGATCATGAGCGCCGGATGGGCTTCGCCGATCGGCAGCCGCACCTTCACGAAGAGCCCGGGCGAGATCATCTGGTCGGGGTTCGACAGCTTGGCCCGGAACCTCAGGGTGCCGGTGTTCACATCCACCCGGTTATCGGTGAAGTCCACCATGCCCTGGTGGGGATAGACGGGGTTGCCTTCACGATCCTTCTCGTCGGACAGGCCGATCAGCAAGGGAACCTCCTTCTCCGACTTGGCCTTGACCTTCCCTTCCTGGATCAAGCGGCGGATTCGCAGCATGGCCTGCTCGTGGACGTCGAAGTAGACGTAGAGCGGGTCCTGGCTGACGATCGTCGTCATCATCGTGTCGTCGGCCTTGATCAGATTGCCGGGATCGACCATGCGGCGGCTAAGCCGGCCCGTGACGCCCTCGGGCAGGTCGGCCGTGACCTTTGTCCAGTCGAGATCGAGTTGCGCCAGGTCCACGTTGGCCCTGGCGGTACTGAGCGCCGCCTCTGCCTCGGCGTGATCGAAGGCGTAGCGATCAAATTCCTCCCGGCTGATCGCCCGTCCCTGCTCGAAGAGAACCTTGGCCCGGTGGTACTCGTTATTCAGCCGTTTGGCGTGCGCTTCGGCCTGCTCGAGTGCTCCCTTTTGTCGGTCCAGCGTGGCCTGGAACGGACGCGGATCGATCAGGAAGAGCGGCTCGTCCTTCCTCACTTCCTGACCATCGTGGAAATAGACGCGCTTCAAGTATCCGGAGACTCGTGCGCGGACCTCGACCGTGTAGATCGCGTCGGTCCGGCCGGGAAAATCCTCGTAGTCGGTCACGACCTGGGTGATCGGGGTGTCATAAACGACCCCTGTTGCTGGCGGTGGCGGCGGAGCGGTCTGGGAGCTGGCCTGCCCGCAACCGGCGACCCCGGCCATGCCGGCGAGCAACAAGAGCCCTGCACACAAGCGGCGGTCCATGAGTGTCCAAGCCTCCAATGGTTCAATGACCCCGAGCGTTCGTCGATGTTGCGGCCACGACTTGATGAGCGACATTACCCGCCTCGGCGGCCTCCATCCGCGCCAGTTCCGGTTCGGTGAGGATTCCCCGGAAAACGATGTCGAGGATCTCCTGCGCCTGCTCTTCCACCGGTTTTGCCTGCCCGATGAAGTAATTTGTGAACATCGTGCCGTAGATCAAATTGCCCACCACGTTGGTAATCCGCTCCACCGGCAAGTCGCGGACCCGGCCCTCGGCGATCAGCCGGGCGTAGAGCTTTCGCCAGCGCACGACGTTCACCTCGCGATGCTCGAAATAGGTGGGCCGCTTGCGGTCCTTGAACTGGGCTCGCTCCTGGATCAGCAACTCCACGTATTCCGGATGCTCCGCGAAGAACGAGAGGAATGCCATGATGCCCCGGGACACCTGCTCCAGACCGTCCTCGACCCCGGCGATGCTCGCCAGGATCTTCTCCTGCATCTTCCTCATCACCCGATCCGCCGCGGCCAGGAAAAGATCGCGCTTGCTGGGAAAATGGCGGTAGATTGTTCCCTTGCCGAGCTGGAGCCGATCGGCCAGCGCCTGCGTGATTGCATCTGAAAAGCCATGCTCGGCAAACAGCTCGGTCGCCGTCCGCAGGATCTCCTCCTTGCGGGCGAGGATCTCCTCGTCCGAGCAGCACCGCTTCGATTTCTTCTCACTGAGCTCTTGCATGCGTGGATAGCTCTCACCAACGGACTGACTGGTCAGTCCACATTGTAAACGGGTGTCATGGCCTGTCAACAGAGATATTCCAGGTTGCCGAATGAAGTAGAATTTGGAAATCATGAACGGCGGGGCAAGCCGCCGGACTTGCGCCCCGCCGAGCGAATCCCCGAGGCGATACCCACCCCCGGCCCCCCA
>JBEKTN010000294.1:0-11067 GCA_049516015.1 Isosphaeraceae bacterium
GACAGTCCCGCCCATCGACTCAACGGCAAACGCTATCATGAACATTGGCTCCACAATCTCATGGCGTCCACCTCACTGATGGGCTTCAGAAACCGCCAACCTGCAATCCGGTAGAGTCAGAGCTTTTCGAAGCTCGGCATGATCGTGGATCAGCCGCCGCGGCGGCCCGGGAATCGGAATCGAGGTTCCTTTCCTTTCTGGGTCCTGGACTTCCTTCAGGCTCAAGTGTTCGACGCGATCGATTCCACCGGCCGGGTGGACCTCCGGCGATCAGAGCCGCAGGTGCTGGGCGATGATGTTGCGCTGGATGTCGTTGGTGCCGGAGAAGAGCACACCCCCCACGCTGTCGCGAACATCGCGCTCCAGGCCCCCTTCGACCGAGTAACCCGAGGCGCCGAAAATACGGACCGCGTCCAGACTGTTCTGGACGAAGCACTCCGAAACGTGCAGCTTTGCCATCGAGGCCGCGATCGCGGCGTCCTTGCCCTCTTGCTTGAGCCAGGCGTAGCGCTGGATCATCCACCGGCTGGTCTCGAGCCGTGTCATCATATCGACGATCCGGTTGGAAACCGACTGGAACTTGCCGATCGGCTGGCCGAACTGCTTGCGCGTCCGCGCCTGTTGAATGCAGCGGTCAAGCTGGCGGTGCATGGTGCCGACGACGCTTGCCAGGATGGCTCCCCGCTCCCACTCCAGGGCGGCATTGAAGATTCGCGATCCGCGTCCCTCGCGGCCCAGCAGGTTTTCCGCGGGCAATTCGCAGTCCTCGAAAACGAGCTCGCCCATGGGCGCCGTGCGCATCCCCAGTTTGGGAATCTCGCGGACGACGTGGAACCCCGGTGTTTCGCGATCGATCAGGAAGGCAGTGATTCCCAGCACTCCCTTGGACGGGTCGGTGGTGGCGAAGCACAGGAAAACATCAGCGATCGGTCCGCCCGTGATCCAGACCTTGCGGCCGTTCAGGACCCAGCGGTCGGCCCGGCGCACGGCGCGTGTGGTCATGCTGAAGATGTCGGAGCCGGCTTCCGGTTCGCTGGCCCCGTTGGCACCAAAGCTGCGGCCGTCGCACAGTCGGGGCAGGTAGCGTGCCTTCTGCGCCTCGGTGCCGAACGTCAGAATCGGCATCGTGATCGTCCAGAGCGACGCATTGAGGGCAAATATCAACCCGGTGTCGGGGCAACCGTAGCCAAGTCCTTCCATGGCCGCGACCGCCGTCCGGATGTCGGTGCCCTGGCCGCCGTACCCGCTGGGAATGGGCAGCCCGAGAATTCCGAATCGCCCGCACCGTTCATAACCCTCGCGCCAGAACTCGCCGCGCTGCTCGCGAGCGACCGATTCCGCGTCGGCCAGCTCGTCGCGGGCGAACCGCACCGCGGCGTCATACCACTTCTGCTGCTGTTCGGACAGACCGAAGTCCATGACCTCGACCTCCTTGTCTGTAAATCCCGGATGATCCGAAATCGCCTCGTGCTCACTCAGGCAACGGAAAAGGGCCCGTTTCAGCTCCCCACTGGAACCGCCTGCCGGCTCTCGTGGATCTCCTCACACGGTGGCTCAGCATTCAGAAAGTGGCGTTCCAGGGGAATCCAGGCCGCCAGGAACCTGCCCAGGGGTTCGAAGTAACCTCCGCTAGTGTACTTTTGTAAACCAGCGGAGAGCGGCCCTGCCCAGCCAGCCAGATGATCGCCGAAGAAGCGCCGTTGGGCAAGATCACAACGCGTGGCCAGCTCGGCGGCCTGACGATCGACAAGAGCCATCCGGGACGCCAGACGCCGCTGGCTGATCAGCCAGTTCATGAACTCGAGCTCGTAAGCGATGTGATCGGTTCGCAGGGGCAGCTTGTTGCCCTGGGCGAATCCAAAAGCACGGTAGAACCCGGCCAGATTGGCCAGAGCCTCGGCGAGGAGGAAACCAGTGATCTCTTTCTGGTGGTCCAGCGCGAACGGCGAACACCCCGGCCGAGGCTTTCGAACGCACAGGACGCGCTCATACTCCGCCTTCAGATGCTCCAAGGGCTGACAGAGCTCGACCACCAGGAATCGCAGGTCCAGCTCGCAGGCCGGGAGCTCGTCCGCCAGCACCGGGTACTTCATGCCGCATGCCCGCGTGCGCAACGCGTCGGCGGTGGCGATGGCCAGCCGCTGCTCATCGGCGTTCAGAACCCGCCCCCACTTGCCTGTGTCCGGATGCGAGAAAAGCGCCCCGAGAAACGCGTAAATCCGACCCCGAGCTTCCTCCGCCGGGCCGGCCTCGGGAACGATCTCGATGACGCCCATTGCAGATTCCTTCTGCTCAGGACTCGCTACCGTCATCTCGGGCCAGGCTTGCTTGCTCCCCATCTTCCCGCTCCCAAACTCGCATAAGCCAACCGAGTTACCAAGACTTCAGATTTAGACGGGATTGAAGTGCCTGTACGGATCAGAATTTCGATGAGTTCTGTTGTAACAGAATTCCCTTGCCATTGCATCGGCCTGTTCCTGAAAACCTCGGTCCGCTCAGGTCGATCCTGCGGCAGGCGGAGCGGTAGCAATTCCGGTGGCAGTCGCGCCGGGGTGGGCGCGTTTGGCGGCCAGGTTGCGCGGTTACCAGAAGCGATCCTGACGTGCGGCGGATGCGAGTTACCCTCTGGTGCTGTCTGGAGGTCTTGCCAGGCGGAGGGGGGCACCCATGGGCGTTATTCTGGAAGGCAGGCAGCCCGTGCGGAGCCTGCCGGCACCCCGACAACGAGGTCCTACGTTGATAATTGGTGTCAGCCCAGTTTTCGTTGAAGACTGAACTGACACCAATTGTTCCTTGACACCAATTGTTCCTGGTTGGCCCTTTTCCCTTTTCAACGAAAGCCCTGTGCAACTATCATCGTTGTCATGTCCACCTGGCCTTTCTCATTCAGGGCAATCGTCTCCGAGCAGTTGGCCGTCTGCCCGCCCGGTCGCTCGGAAGAGTCCATGCCTTCACGAACCGGTCTTTTGTACCGTGTCTTGAGGTCCACCGATCCATGGCCGAGATCCTTTTCATCAATCCCCGGTTCGAGGTCTCGTACTGGGGCCTGGAGCACGCCCTGCCGCTGATCGGCAAGCGAGCCAACATGCCGCTCGCTTCTCTCCCGCTGCTGGCTGCCTTGACTCCATCGGGGCACTCGGTGACCCTGGTCGACGAGAATATCGAGGACATCGATTTCGATCGGTGTGCCAGGGCCGATATAGTTGGCCTGACCGGCATGGTCGTCCAGCGCGGTCGGATGCGGGAGATCCTGACCGAGCTCAAGCGGCGAAGGGTGTTCGTGGTTGTGGGAGGACCGTGGGTCACGGTCAAGGAAGACGACTTCGACGGATTGGCGGACGTGGTCTTCATCGGTGAGGCCGAGCAAACGTGGCCCCGGTTTCTCGACGAATGGCAGCGGGGTGAACACCGGTTTCGATACGAGCAGGACGAACGGACCGACATGGCGACGGTCCCGACACCCCGATTCGACCTGCTGAAGATGCGCGATTACGTCTTCGGCAACGTCCAGTTCTCACGCGGCTGCCCGTTTCAATGCGAGTTCTGCGACATCATCGTCACCTTCGGACGCAAGCCGAGAATCAAGACGAGCCGGCAGATCCGTGCTGAGCTCGACGCCTTGCGGGCCCAGGGCGTCCGGGGAACGTTCATCGTCGACGACAACCTCATCGGCAACAAGAAGGCCATCCGTCCCGTGCTCCAGGACCTGATCGCCTGGCAGGAGCAGCACGGCTACCCGATGACTTTCTTCACGGAGGCCTCGATCGACCTGGCCGATGAACCCGAATTGATGCGGCTGATGGTGGAGGCGAACATCGTCAACGTCTTCGTCGGCATCGAGAGCCCCAACGAGGTGTCGCTGCGCGAGACCAAGAAGCTTCAGAACGTCCGGCCCGGGGGTACGCTTGCCGAGAAGGTTCGACGGATCCAGGACGCGGGCATGGAAGTCATGTGCGGCATGATCCTGGGCTTCGACCATGACGACGAAACGATCTTCGAGGCACAGGTGAAGTTCATCTCCGAAGCGCGGGTGATCAACGTGATGCTGGGGATGCTCTCGGCGATCCCCAAGACTCCGCTTTACAATCGGATGGTCAAGGAAGGGCGGCTCGACACCGAGGCGGAGCCGGAGTTTGGCACCAATATCGTCCCGCTGCGGCTGGGCCGCGAACAGCTCCGCGACGGTTTTGTCTATGTCCTCTCCGCCTTCAACGACACCGCCGCGTATTTCGATCGGCTCGAGGCTCTCTACCTGGACGCCCGGCTGGACTTCAGCCGCGGGGCCAATCGGTACTGGCGTCGACATCCCTGGCACTCGGTCAGGGCCCGGGGCTTGATTCTCGGCCAGGCCCTCGGTCTCCTGGCCCGGCTGACATGGAAAGTGGGAGATGCCACCCTTCGTCGCGAGTATCTCAGGCGGATCTGGCGGCTCGTCAGGGCCCGCCGCGACCCGAGCATTCTCTGGCTCTCCGTGGTCAAGTGCGCCTTGCATTACCACGCCCACACGATGGCCCGCCAGATGGTCGAGGGACAGTCGCCGGTGGTCAACACGTACTGAATTCACGATCAAAGGACGGGAAAAGGGACATCACTGAATAGAAGGAGGGAAAAAGGGACATCACTGAATAGCGCTTCATTTATCCCTAAGCCGCTTGCATCAAGCGTTTACGTGCATGTCACCTTAGCTTTATACCTCCTCAAACGGTCGATATCAGTGATGTCCCTTTTTCACTTCTATTCCCTCTTCCATGCCTTCGATGCGCTCGGCCAACGCATCGGCCACAAGTTCTGGAAGGACCGCAGAGATATGCTGCCGATTGGCTATAAGGGCGGCTTCCTGTTAGTGCCCTATCGCGAGATCGCCCCGCCGCCCAGCGATGAGACCGCGGCGCTGATCCTCATCCGCTCGGTCATCGAGCGGCACGTCGGCCGGCTCGAGAAGCTGCTGGCCGAGCATGAGGAAATCGAGGCAGACGAGGCAGACGAGCGGTACGACCGCGCGGCGCTGGATTGCAGCCCGGCATTCGAGCGGCACCCCCGCTACCAGTCCGCCCGGCACCGAGAGCTGCTGCGAACGCTGGAAGCGTTTCGGAAATTGCGGATTGCGGATTTTGGACTGGGGAATGGGGAAGCAGAAAAGGCGGATGGCAAATGTCAGATGGCGGATGGCAAATGTCAGATGGCGGATGACGGATGCCGGACGGGGGATGACGGATGCCGGACGGGGGATGACAGAGGGCAGATGGCGGATGGCAAAAGGCAGATGCCGGTTGGCAAATGGCAGAGGGCGGATGACGAAGGGTGGATAACGGATGACAGATTCGAGATGAGGTCGGGTGGGTGTGGTGACGGGGAGAGCGACGTGCCGTGGCCTCAGGCACCCAGCGAGGAAATGGCACAGGAGTTCTGGGACCTTCTCTATGGTGAGTCGTGGCCGGGGTCCCAGGCGACCGGGATTGCCGGCACGCCGGGTGGCTGTGGGGAAGGCGAACCCGAGCGCAGCGAGCCGCCGCAAGAGGAGTGCCCGGCACCAGAAAAGGCGCCCAACGAAGCCAAACTGGAATCAACGCAAAGCTCTTTGCCACTTGAGGTTGAATCGTCGGCGCCCGAGCCTGCGGGTCGAAAACGAAGCCAATTCGAGGGAGATACCGCTGCACGCTCCACGCTCCACGCCTCACGCCCACAGTGGCCAGTGAATCTGGAGGGAGTGGCGAGCGGCAAGTGGCGTCGGGAAGCTGTGAAGAAAGCGAACCCAAGCGCGGCGAGCCGACGCCAGAGGTGAGCCAGGGTCAGGTCGTGGGACTCGATTCCAATCTTGTCATTGATGATTCGACAAACGACAAGATCGGAATCTTATCCCACGAGGGAACGGACGCGGCAGACCGACCGTGTCAGGGCGCTTGCGTCCGGCAGAGCCTGCCTGGCGGCCTGAAGACGCCAGAAAAGGCGCCCAACGAAGCCAAAATGGAATCGACGCAAGACTCGTTTTCGCTGGAGGTTAAGTTATCTGATCCCGGTCCGGAAGGTCGGAAACGAAGCCGATTCGCGGCGGATGGTGCGGTTCCCAACGACCTTGCAACGATCCGTGCGACCCGATCGCGCCGGCATGCGAGGGCAAAGAGAGGGCTGGGGCAGCAGAAGAGATAGTCGCGAGGGAACCGAACCCCCGAGACCGGTTTCCCGGTCTGAAGGTTTAGCAAACCCGCGAGACATTATCATAACTGCCTTGCGATCGATCTGGCTGGTGCCCGTCGTCGGTCGTCAAGGAAAGACTCTGAATTCACCTGGTGTTTGGATAGAATTGTGGCATTACAGGTCACGGGCCGTTTGCGATTCAGGAGTCACCAGCGGTGGACTTAACCGAAATGAAGGCCGATCCGGTTCACCAGGCGGAGCGACGCTCTGGTTCACCGAGCCGGGAGTCGATTGACGATCTGCCGCAAGCCGGAGCGGCTGGTGGAAAAAGGCAAGCCGCGGCTCACCAGGCCGGCGGGCTCAACGTCGAGGAAATCCGGGCTGCCTTCCCCGCGCTGGGGCAGGAAGTCAGCCCGGGAGTTCCGCTGATCTACATCGACTCGGCGGCGACCAGCCTCAAGCCTCAACAGGTCGTCCAGGCGGTTCTCGACTACATGACGATCTACCCGGCCAACGTCCACCGTGGCTTGCATACCTTGAGCGAGCGCGCCACGGAGGCCTTCGAAGGGGTCAGGGACAAGGTCGCCCGGCTGCTCGGGGTCGAGGACTCGGGGCAAATCATCTTCACACGGGGAACGACCGAGGCGATCAACCTCGTCGCCCAGAGCTGGGGACGTGCCACCCTGAAGTCGGGCGATGCGATCGTGCTCAGCGAACTCGAGCATCATTCCAACCTCGTGCCCTGGCAGATGCTGGCTCGCGAGCGGGACGTCGAGCTGAAGTATGTCGAGCTGACGGATGACGCCCGGCTCGACCTCGACGCGCTCGATGCCGCGCTGACTGACCGGGTGCGCCTGGTCGCGGTGACCGGGATGTCGAATGTCACCGGCACGATCCCGCCGCTGGAGCGGATCGTTGAAATGGTTCACGCCCGCGGGGCCCGCGTCCTGGTTGACGCGGCCCAGAGCCTGCCTCATCAGCGCCTGAACTTCGGCCGGCTGGGGGTCGATTTCCTGGCTTTCTCGGGACACAAGCTTTTCGGGCCGACGGGAATCGGCGTGCTCTACGGCAAGCGAGAGCTGCTCGAGGCCATGCCACCGGTGAGCTTCGGCGGCAGCATGGTCGTCCGCGTCGACCGCCAGCGGGCCGAATGGAACGAGGTCCCCTGGAAGTTCGAGGCCGGCACACCGCCGATCGCCGAGGCCATCGGCCTGGGCGCCGCGATCGATTTCCTGAGCCAGTTCTCCGCCCAGGATCTCGCCGACCACGAGCGGGGGCTGCTGACGCATGCCCACGACGTCCTTGGCCAGATCGCGTCCCTCCGGATCCTCGGCCCGGCCGATCTGGAACAGAAAGGGGCGATCGTGAGCTTCACGATGGGGGGAACGCATCCGCACGACCTGGCACAGCTTCTCGATCGCCACGGCATTGCGATCCGCGCGGGACATCATTGCGCCATGCCCCTGCACGTGCGTCTGGGAATACCGGCCTCCGCGCGCGCCAGCTTCTCCATGTACAATACGATTGCTGAGATCGACCGGCTTGGTGTGGCCCTCGAGTCGATCAGGCTCCTCTTCCGGCGCCACTCCCACGGACAGGTGGCGCCGCGGCCGGCCACCCACGCAGCGACGGAGTTCCCGAATGGATGACCCTCTCTACCGCGAGGAAATCCTCGACCATTACTATTCCTCACCCCACCGCGGACACCTCGAATCTCCCGACCTGGTTTCCGATCTGGACAACCCGCTCTGCGGCGACGAGATTCATCTCGAGCTCAGCCTGGGCGCCGATGGCCGGATCGAGCAGGTGCGCTTCGATGGCCACGGCTGCGTGATCAGCCAGGCCGCGACCTCGCTGCTGGCCGACCGCGTGGAAGGCGCCACACTCGACGAGGTCCGCCACATCACCCCAGTCGATGTAGTAAAGCTGCTCGGTGTGACCCTCTCACCAACCCGGATGAAATGTGGTCTGCTCGGCTGGAAGGCACTTCAGAACGCAGTCGCGGAGCCAGGACCAGCCAGGGAATGAGCCCCAGATAAGTCCGTCGAACATAACTCCCTCGGTAGGGTAGGCGATCTTCGGGAGGGCGAGGCCCTGCCGAGCCCCCTGGCAAGGCTCGGCAGTGGCCTCGCCCTGGCATGCTGCAAAGTTGCGGTTGACGTATGTTTTCTTTCCTCTCGGATTTATTGCGCTGGTTCGGGCACGGGTCCCCTGACCCGCCCATCCTCCTCGACCGACGGTCTCTCAGTCTCCGACCGTTGGCGCCTCTGCTGGAGACCACGGTCGGCCGAAAGGCGATTGTTCGTTGACCACTACCTCGGTGGATCGTTAGGGTCCACCGTCGAGGCCGCGCGCCGAGCTGGGCATCCATGGACTGAACAGATGAGCCGTACATTCTCTAGAAAAGTCCGAGAAACGCGGAGTTCACGCAGCCGGAAACGCCCCGAGCGAGGACAGGAAGTGTTGGCAGGGCGTCGAGTTGTGTATCCATGTACTGAACAGATGAGCCGTACATTCTCTAGAAAAGTCCGAGAAACGCGGAGTTCACGCAGCCAGACTGCCGCTTGAGCCAGGAGGGACAGGTAGCAAGCTTTCCTATGGATCACAACACGCCCAGCGCTCGGGGGAACGCGACCGAGCCGGCTCATCTCACACTTGCTTGCGTCGCATTGCCGCCGGCCGGAAATGGGGTTTGTTTTCCTGCTCGATCCCGCATTCGTTCGTCCTAAGTCACAATATGTCAATGATTAACACCACGAGCAATTGGCCTTCATGGGCTCAATGCAACCGCGTAAGTCCTATACTCACATAAAATTTGGGACTACTTGAGGGATTCGAGCCGGACCTCGCCCTGCTCGATCACCTTGGTTGGCACCACGACGGAGTTGTTCTTGCCCGGGATTTCCAGGTGGTCGGGGACGAGTTCGTCGGCACCGAGGAGGTCCTGGGACAACTTCTTCGAGACGTAGACTCCGACCGCCATCCCGCCCTTGGAACCTCGCTCGTCCTTCGGGACGATGCCGAGCCCGACCACGTTGGGACGCTGGGACAGGGAGTGCTCGAAAAGATCCAGAGCTCGCTTGGCTTGCTTTTGCGTGGCCATGGCCAACTCCTGCGTGCTTCTGTCTTGAGATGGTCGCAAGGACCATCCGGGCAGCCTCGTGGGAACTTGATGAGGGTTCACGCCGGGAGCCCCGGCGTCCCGAGAGGATGCCTGGGACTTCCCGATCGACCGCGTGACTGGCCCCATCAAGTGTAGCAAATCGGTACGATCTCCGGAGGAAATTCAAGGATCGCCCTCAGATTTTCGACGTGACGACATCGATGTCGAGTTGGGTGAGGACATTGTTTATCTTGTTGAAGATACTGGAAGAAGGGGAACCCGCGAAATGGAGGCCCACGATCCTCTTGTTCATGTCCAGCACGGCGGATCCGCTGTCTCCGCCATCGGTGAATCGGGTGCAGAGAACCAGGTCCTGCAAGCCGACGCGACCGGACCCGCCGCCGGGTTTCTTGTAATTGAGCGCCATGCGGTAGTTGATATCCTGGATGATCCCCTGGGTGTAGTCCGTCGTCCGACCCGTCTTCTGCACCCGCATCCCGCGCCTGACTCGGTTGCTGGCACCGGTAGGAACGCCGATCAGTCGGATCGCCGAGGTGACCGACGCCTTGTTCTTGACCTTGGCAATCGAGGCGTCGACGGTGTTCGGATACCCCGTGCTGGTAAACTGGAATGGGATCCACTGGCTGAGTTCGGCAATCACGTCGCCGGGAGCCGCCCCTCCGTCGTATTTGCCCGGCTGGATCACCCGATCACCCACGGCGCCGGTTCCTTCATCGGCCAGCACATGCGAGTTGCTGAGAATATAGAGCGTCTCGTCGTCATCCTTCTTGCGGACCAGGCAACCAAAAGTGCCGACGGTGATGTTGACGTGGCCGACCCCAAACCCCGGGATCGCCGGCCGGACGCGGATCGTGTTCGGCTCCTTCGTCACGATCCCGATTTCCTGGATGTCGGTCTCGATCTTCTCCTCGACCCCGGGAACAGTTAAATTTTTTGGAACCACGTCCTCCAGCTTCGACTTCGGGAGTTTCTTCTCGACGTAGACCTTGATGGCCAGGACGCCTAGTTTCTGTCCGTCGGTGATTTTCTCGGCGATCCCGATCCCCTGAATCCCCTTTCCCATCGCCCAGGGCTTTGCTTTCTCTTGCATCTTGAGCGCCTCGGCCGCGAAGCTCCGGGCGATGCGTGGTAGTTCCGGAGCCGTGATCAACTCGAGCGCGAGCAAAAGATCTTTCTGCTTGGAGGCCGCCATCGTGAAATCTCCCGAGGAAAGTCCGTTGAGTTCGATTGCGCCAGGATGTCATTCATTTATCCCGGCGAGCCAGAAATTTAACCCGAGATTTCCCAGATGACCGCTGAGACCGAGCGATTTGGTCACATGCCTGGTCACTTGAAACAAAATTCCAACAGGCCGGAACGGTCCGGTCAAGTCGCCACCGGTTCTGACCCAGGGATCGAGCCTCATCCTGCCTCCGAACTGGTGTCTCAGCCATCACCGCCTGCCTTTTCGCCGTCGTCCAGCGACTGATGCGCGTACTATCTCCGCTCTCGTGTCTGCGAGACTGCCTTCATGAGAGTTCCGAAGAGTTCGAAGAGTTCCGAAGAGTTCGAGGACATGCAAAGCAGTATTACTCTCCCTCCCACGAGGTCAGCGGCGCTTCAGGGTGCTGGGAGCCCTTCGTTGACGAGATCCTCGCGCGGCTGGAGGCCCGTGTCGATCGCGATCCGGACGATCATGATGAAGAGAATTATGACCCGACGGATGGGAGTGACCTTCCACTATCAATGAACGTTATTAACACCTATCACCTTTCCCCAAACGAACTCCCGTTTTCAGGGCGGAAAATAAATAATAACTAGGTCTGACC
>JBEKTN010000295.1:0-11059 GCA_049516015.1 Isosphaeraceae bacterium
TGCCGGGTCTTCGGTCGAGCGTCCATTCTCGCATCCCCTTCCCTGGAAAGAAGTAGGATGACAAAAATGCCGCCGGCCGGATACTCGGCATTTCTTCAATACCTGCAATCCGGTAGGGTCAGGAAATGCCCATGCATCAGCCTGGGTTTTTGATCGTTTTACGACCTTAAGGCGTCTGGCAATTAAAAACGGGGTTGAACAAGGTCATGGGACGCAATCTAATCGCTTGGGCATCAAAGACTTGTGGCCATCGGCAAGCCGATTCTGGAAAAATCAAGCCAGGGTCAGAAACGGTCAACAACCCAGATCCTGACTCTTTCCGACCCCAAAATCAGAGGTCAAGAACCCAAAACCCTCAGCAAACGCGCCCACAACGCCCCTGTTGAAAGAGGTTGGGCTGACAAAGCCGACAGCCGCCCATCCCTCCGGGGCCCGGTGGCTGAGGGGGCGATTGGTACGTCTGGCATGCCCCTGACGGCCTCAGGGCGAGAGCGGCCACCGGACTCGGATGCATGCAAGCAGGCGCCAAGAAGTTGGGTGTCATAGAGGCAAGTTACGCCTCCGCGATAATCGGCGTTCTTAGCCCCGTGTCGTCTCATTGAAAAAAAGGCGGCGTGAGTGGGATTGAAACGATTGGCAACCGCGCGCATTCCGCCCTCATGGCAACATGTCGGCCACCGGAATCTCTCCGACTTCGACGCCATCGATCATCACGGTCAGAACATGGGGCGGTACGAGAACTTCCAGCGACTGGTAACCGGAAGCGCCGGGGTTCGAGTAGACTTCCACTTGGCGGTCGATCAAGTTGATGATCCAGTAGACCGGGATGCCAGCCCGGCCATAGACCTCGGCCTGCTTGCGGTCATCATCCAGGCTGGAATCCGCTACCTCGACCACCAAGGCGACATCGGCCGGCCCCGGATGGCGGGCCGAATAATCCCGGATTCCACCCCGGACCACACATCGGTCCGGTTCAGGCTCACTGGATTCCGTCGGAAGCCGGATCGGCTTGGCCACCCGCATATACCAACCGAGCGGAATCACGCGATCGAGCAGATTGCCACACAGGTCATCGGCCGTCGCGTGGGGCGTGTTTTGGGTCATCTTGGCCACCAGATACCCGTTGATGAGGTGGACCTTGTCCCGCCCGTTAAAGATGCCGGAATCGACCATCGCCTCGTACTGTTCCACAGTCAAGCGATAGAGCGATGACGGGATCCAGGACCGGTCGGTCGACGACGTCCTCGGGTTCGTCACTGCGATCGTAGACATAGGTTACCTGGCTCCTGAATTCCGATTTGGCGGAATCAACCCGTGTCTTCCGGCGCGAACTTTCGGTGTCTCGCCAATTCTACGGGGGAGTATGGCTCGTGAGCCACCCATCGGTAAACTGCTGTGAGTCGGACGGCTGACACGGGAACCAGCGGGATGACAACAGCCGACGAACGCGGGTCATGAAAGCGGGACAGGTCCGGTATTGGGAAGATAGGCAAATAAGCGATAGCTCCCCTGCACGCCAAGAGAACCGCCTCGGCTTCCGCCGAACTCGACGCATCTACCTATTCAGCCGAAAGCGAACCTGTCCCGCTTTCGGTCCTCTTTTGCGACTGGCCTTGAATACTACATCGCCGGCCGATGTGCAGCGCGTTGCCACTTGACCAGGGTTGCCGGAAACATCTTCCACCATTCATTAGAGATGCTCTTGAAGAGCGAACTCGGAAAACATGCAGGGCTTGACGATCTCAAAGCGAATTACGGCCACAAGCTCGACAAACTCTGGCGAGCAATAAAGGAGAGTCATCCTGGCGACGGCCTTGACCGTTTTGACCGGTTGATCGCGGAACTCGACCGATTTGAAACTGTCCGCTATCCCAACGATTACATGAAGCACGGGGCGGCATTTTCGATCGACTGGAGTCCGCTGACATTAACGTCCGAACAGCAGGAGCCGAGTCTTCCTCGCTACGCCCTTCGCATAGCTGACATTGATGCGCTCGTGGCCCGACTGTTCCAGGTCTGCCAAATGAATCCGAAGTATTTCTGGGGCGGTGTAGGCGCCGCGACGAGAGAAGCGATCGAATTTCAGAACAACGAAGTGAGCAACTGGCTGTAGGCTCAAGAATTAGAAGAGGCGTCGATCCATGAGTGAATACATGGCGGCTGACGAGATCCGTGCCGAGAGCGTCGCGAAGATGGGTGCGGCGCTCGGAAACATTCGCTATGAGCTCAACAATCAGATCGTTCTGCTCCATATCAGATGGAAGAGTTATCGGGAGCTGTTCGGGACGTCCCCTGACACGATCGCCTTGCTGAACGCGACCGCGCCGGCGTTCTTCTACGACCTCGAGCGTGTGATGTGGGAAGACGTCCTTCTTCACCTATGCAGGTTTACCGACCGCGAACAAACTATGGGAAGAGACAATCTAACAATCCAAAGGATGCCGCCTCTGATGGAAGTGACAATTAAGGACGAGCTGAAACGCTTGGTCGATCTCGCTGTGGACAAAACCGGATTTGCTCGTGACTGGCGTAATCGGCGATTGGCTCACAGCGACCTGGCGCTCGCGCTGAATCCTGCTGTTCAGCCTTTGGCAACTTCTAGCCGTCATGACGTGGAGGACGCTCTTGCGGCGCTTCGGGCCGTCATGAATTGCGTTGAGTCTCATTATGTGGGATGTCCAGTTAGCTATGAGCACGCGATTGAACCGCTGGGCGGCGCTACTTCACTTCTGGCTTATTTGCAAAGAGGGCGTGAGGCGCGCGAGAAGCATTTCAGGGATGCTGGCGTGCCCGGCTATTGAGCGCACGCCCGAACGTCTTCGACGGAAGCGCCGCCGCCCGACGCGTTCGGTGGATACTCGCTGCGGAGAACCCCAATGCCGAGAAGGAATCGGGACCGCAAAAGGCGGAATCGAGAGACAAGGCGTCAGCTCGGAGAAGGGCAGGCGGCCGTTGTCGTCGGCGCCAGAGCAGCCCGGAATTTCGCGCTCTCGGTCGAAAAAGGCCTTGACCATTTCACGGCTATGCTCGCGATCACGACGGGAAAAAGTCCGACCGCAAACGATGTGGTCGCCAATGCGACCGGCACGCTCATTAACACTGGAAAAAACCAGTTCTTGGTTACAAATCATCATGTCTATGCTGAGTTCCAGTCACACCGAGACAAAAACCCGCACAGCAAGCTGATAATGTCTGGCGCCCACGGCATGCGGTTCTTGGATATCTCCGAAGCCAAATGCCTTGGCGCAGACAAAGCCTTCGATCTCGCTGTGCTTTCAGTGCCGCCTCTGACGGTTTTCAACCAAAGAAAGCTGTTCCTGTGTCCGGAAAAGTGGCCACCCCCGCGCGCTGAAAAAGGCATGCTCGCTGTTCTCGTGGGATATCCGGGAGAAGGACGAAACGTCGAGCAAAGCGGCGCGCTCGGTGCGAGCCCGCTGTCGGCTGTCATGCGTGTTGTTTCTGTGAGCGAGCGTCACTTTGTTATCGCTGACGAAGACCAGGACGCACACGTGTTCGTACCGAAGGGACAGAAGCCATTGACGAGCTTTGGTGGTATCAGCGGCAGCGGCGTGTACGTCATTTGTCCGAAGGGCGTGACCTCTGATGATGTTTGGCTGGCCGGTTTTGTATACGAAGAGGGTCCTGGCCACTCCCTCATGGTCGCGCACGCGGACCACATCAACGCCGACGGAACTATCCGCTGAGCGTGAACGCCATCCGTCCCGAGCGCCCGCCGCCAGACACGGACTCCGACGGCGCGTCCTTGTTCGTGTTGCCGGACTTCCTGTGCGATAGTTCGGTATGGTGTCCCCGGAACACGGTCGGCAACCGCTTCATTCGCAACCAAACGGGAGCGCACAAGCACTGCTGGGCTCGGCGCATCGTCAACCGTCGCACGTAACTGGCTCTCATAAATCAGGTCAAAATAATGTGTTCCGATAGCCAGGGACGTTGGTGTCATGGCTGCCGGATCGTGTGCCATCGGATCAACTTCTGTGTCGCTCACGGGTCACTGGCGAAATCATCCGGGAGCCCCGTGAGTACATACACGAAACCGGCTCAGGGGTTGGTGGTGGGCATGATCAATTTGTAAATGGAGACGACCGGGATCGAACCGGTAACCTCCTGGTTGCAAACCAGGCGCTCTCACAATTGACCTCACGAAAGACGCCGAGCGTGAATCTTGCGAGTTTGGTCAGCGATTATGGGCTGCACGAGTTGGACCCCTCGCCGGTGGGCCGGCCGCGGCTAGATTACCAATTTGAACCAACTGCACCCATAGTGACCCACAACAGTTTCCCCAGGGAAACGGGCCGCCATTGCCCGCGGTCGTCAAGCTAGGTTGGTCGGTCTCACTGCCGACGTTCGGTACTGCGCCCGTCAAAACCGCAGTCTGACAACAGGCGGTCGCGGTTCCTTTGCACCCGGCGGTCAGCCCAGCAACTCGCCCCTGAGCACGGTCACCGCCTGACCTATCAGGGCCACTCGCGATCCATCGACGCGGACCTTGACCACTCCGCCGCGGGGCGAGACCTGGTGGCCGGTCAGCTCGGTGCGGCCCAGTTTTGATGCCCAGAATGGGCCCAGGCAGCAATGCGCCGAGCCGCAGACCGGATCCTCGTCCACGCCGACCCGAGGAGCGAAGAACCGAGAGACGAAATCGAACTCGGGCGCTGAGGCCCGGCTCGTGGCGATCACCCCGCGGACGGGGAAGGAGGCGATCAGGCGGTAATCCGGCTGGAGCCCCCGGACGGTCTGCTCGTCGGCGAACTCGACCAGGAGGTCGAACCGGTTCCGGCCCGCCGAGATCAAGGGCGCGTTCAGGGCAGCGGCAATCCGATCGAGCTCGAGCTGGTCGATGATCGGGGTGTCGAGCGCTTCGGCGGGGAAATCGAGCTCGATCCAGCCGCGCTGCCGGCGGGCACCGAGCCGGCCGCTGCGGGTCTCGAACTGCGCGGGGGCTTGCCGGTGGAGCATTCGTTCTTCCCAGAGCACGTGGGCCGCCGCCAGAGTGGCGTGACCGCACAGATCCACTTCCACCCTGGGAGTGAACCAGCGGAGACGAAACAGGGGGCCTGGTTCGATCGGATGGACGAAGGCGGTCTCCGAAAGATTCATCTCGGCAGCGACGTGCTGCATCCAGGGCTCGGGCGCGGCTGCGTGGAGCAGGCAGACGGCCGCGGGGTTGCCGGCGAAAGGCCGGTCGCTGAACGAATCAACCTGGATGATGCGCGTGCTCATGTTCGGAGTCCTGGGAAGCCAGCGGAGCCTGAGGAGAACCGCTTCTGGGACACTCGGGTGCGGGATCGGGTGCGGGGGAACCGGCGCGGGCAAGCAGTGTTTCGATCATGCCGAGCGCTTGGCCCATGCCCCGGCCAGCCAGGTCGGAAAGTCCCTCGCCGAACGAGAAATCCGAGCCGGGAACGGAGACCTGCCAGGCCCCTGGACACTGGCCAAACGCGGCCTTGCAAAGTCCTAGCAGGACGGACGGCGTGAGCGCATGGACCAGCGAGGCCCAATCTTCGCCGCGCGGCGAGAGCGGCTCGACCTGGACCGTCGGCTCGGAGGATGAGGAACATCTCCGGGCATCCACGAAGACGGCCGTCTCGGCTGCCGCCAGCTCGGCGGCCAGCTCCGGGGTGAGCTGAGCCAGGCTCATCGAGCGCACACCCGGGCGCTGCCAGCGCCCCACCATGTCGGCGATCAGGCAGCCCAGGGCGTCGTCCCGGCGCAGCGTGTTGCCGTAGCCGATCACCAAGATCGAAGCTGGTCGCGAGTCGGGCATCGCACCTCTCTCAGTCCCTCCAGATCTCGTCCTGGATCGTACCATCAGCCGCGACGAGCTGGACGTGCAGCGGCATGAAGCCAACCGCGTGAGTCGAACAGCTCAGGCATGGGTCGAAGGCGCGGATGCCTGCCTCGATGCGATTGAGCACGCCCTCGGGAATGCGCGGTCCGTGGATGTAGTGTCCGGCGATCTGAGCCACGGTCCGGTTCATGGCCAGATTGTTCTGACCGCTCGCGATGATCAGGTTGACCCATCGGATCAGGCCATCCCTGTCCACCTGGTAATGGTGGAAGAGCGTGCCCCGGGGCGCCTCGCTGACGCCCACACCGTCGAGCCGGTTGATCCCGGCGACGGCACGAAGGTGGTCCGAGGTGAGGTCGGGGTCGTCGATCATGCGTTCGATCAGCTCGAGAGCGGCCAGGATCTCGATCAGCCGGGCGTAGTGGTAGAGAAACGATGAGGTGGCCGTGCCGTGGAACCGGTAGCGGTATTCCTTGAGCTCCAGGTCGGCGAGGGGAACGCCCATGTGCGTGCAAACGTTGAGCCGGGCCAGCGGGCCGACGCGATAGATTCCCTGGGTGGGGCCCAGCGGTTTGTAATAAGGCGACTTGAGGTAGGAGTCGGGCTGGACCGCCTCGCCGATGTATTGCTGGTAGAAGACAGGATCAATCTGGTCGGCCACGATCTCTCCGTCGGAGTTGACGAATCGGAGACTGCCGTCGTAATGCTCCCAGTTCCCTTCCTCGGAGACCAGGGCCATGAACAGCGAGGGGAAGTCGCCGAAGCTGACGGCCTCTTCATGGAAGTGATCGAAGAGGGTCTTGAAGCGGCGGAGCGCGAGCTGGGCAGTCTCGAACGCTTCGGGCAAGCGGGAGCGGATGTGCTCGCGGCCCTCGCGGGCCAGGGCGGCACGGACGCCGCCAGGCACCGACCAGGCCGGATGAATTTTCTTGCCACCCAAAAGCTCGATGATCTCCTGGCCGAACTGCCGCAGGCGAATGCCCCGGCGCGCGAAGTCGGGGTCGGCGGCGATCAGGCCGAAGATGTTCCGCCCGGCCGGATCGGCGTCCATGCCCAGGAGCAAGTCGGGCCCGCTCAGGTGGAAGAACGACAGCGCGTGGGACTGGACGAGCTGACCCAGGTTCATGAGCCGGCGGAGCTTGTTCGCGGCCGGCGGGATGGTGACGGCGAGGATCTTGTCGCCCGCCTTGGCCGAGGCCAGCAAATGGCTGACCGGGCAGATGCCGCAGATCCGGGCCGTGATTCCGGGCATCTCCCACAGGGGACGCCCTTCGCAGAACTTTTCGAACCCGCGGAACTCGGCCACGTGGAAGCGGGCGTCGCTCACCTTGCCAGCATCATCGAGCTGGATCGTGATCTTGGCGTGACCTTCGATCCGCGTCACGGGGTCGATCAGGATCTGCTGTGCCATCGGTCTGACCTTCTTCCTTTCAGCCGAACTTGAGGTCGGTACCGGCGAGCTGGGCGGGATGCTGGCCGATCAGTTGCTCGAGCACCGCACGGATCCGCGACGCGGGCGGGGGACAACCCGGAATGTACACATCCACCGGCACGACGTGATGGATCGGGACGACCCGGTCCAGGAGCTGGGGCAATACCCCCGGGCTGCTGGGGAACTGGGCACCCGCGTCGCCGCTGTCGATGTAGGACCGGCGCAGGACGACCTCCGCGCCTCCCAGCGGGTTGCGCATCGCGGTGACGTTGCCGGTCACGGCGCAGTCGCCAAAGGAGACGAGGATCGTCGTGCGTGCCCGGACCATCCTGACGAACTCGAGGTGGTCCTGGTTGGCCACGGCGCCTTCCAGCAGTGTCACGTCGACCCGCTCGGGGAAAACCTTGGCGTCGATCAAGGGGGTGTAGACGATATCGATCATTCCCGCCAGGTCGATCAGGAACTCGTCGAGGTCCAGGAACGACATGTGGCATCCGGAGCAGCCCGCCAGCCACATGGTTGCCAGCTTCAGATGTTCCATTGCTTCTTCTCCCGGGCGTTGATCAGGAACGTGAGCATCGACCGGTTGCGTTCCATCTCAGCGACCGTGGAGCGCTGGGCGAAGATGGCCCCGGTGGGGCAGGCCTGCATGCACTTGCCGCAAGACGTACAGGTCGGCGATGTTCCCCAGGGCTGATGCATATCGGTGATGACGCGGGCGTTCACCCCGCGATGCGCGACGTCCCAGGTGTGGGCGCCTTCGATCTGGTCGCAGACCCGCACGCAGCGGGTACAGAGGATGCAGCGGTTGTGGTCGATGCCGAACCGCTCGTGGCTGATATCCACGGGCAGCTTGGGGTAGAGATAGTCGAACCGCACGTGGTCCATGCCGACCCGCTCGGCAAGGTTCTGGAGCTCGCAGTTGCCGTTGGCCACGCACACGGCACACACGTGGTTGCGCTCGGCGAAGAGGAGCTCGACGATCATCCGCCGGAAGTTCCGCAGCCGCTCCGTGCTGGTCTGCACCTTCATTTCCTCGAAGACCTGCGTCGTGCAGGCCGGCATCAAGCGGGGTGGATCGCCGACTTCGACCAGGCACATCCGGCAGGCGCCCACGTCGGAGACACCCTCGAGATGGCAGAGGGTCGGAATCGCGATTCCCGCTTCCTTCGCGGCCTCGAGAATCGTCTGGTCGCCGCGTGCGTTGATGAGCCTTCCGTCGATCGACAGGGTCTTGACCGCGGCCATGATCACCGCCTTCACCAGTCAGTCACGAGGGAGACGGGCCGCCCTGGCGCAGGGCCAACCCTGGGGCACACATTGTGGACGACGGCGTTGCCGCGTCGTCGCCAAGCAGCTCCAGGTATTCGTTGCGGAAGTAACGCAGCGTGCTCAGCACGGGGTTGGGGGCAGACTGTCCCAGGCCGCAGAGGCTGGTCAGTTTCACCATCTGACAGAGCGACTCGAGCCGGGCCAGGTCGCCAGCCGTCGCCTTCCGTTGGGTGATCCTGGCCAGCAGCCGGTGAAGCTGGACAGTGCCGGCGCGGCAGGGGATACACTTGCCGCACGACTCGTCCATGCAGAACTCCATGAAGAACTTGGCAACGTCGACCATATTGGTGGTCTCGTCCATGACAATCATCCCACCCGAGCCCATGATCGAGCCCAGTTGCACGAGCGACTCGTAATCGACCGGGGTGTCGAGCGCCGCGGCCGGGATGCAGCCGCCCGAGGGGCCGCCGGTCTGGACCGCCTTGATCCTGCCGCCATCGGGGGCGCCGCCGCCGATCTCCTCGACGATCTCCCTCAAGGAGGTTCCCATGGGCACCTCGACCAGCCCGGTGTTGCGGATCTTGCCGGCCAGGGCGAAGACCTTTGTCCCCTTGCTCTTCTCGGTGCCGATCGCGGCGAACCAGTCGGGCCCGTTGCGGATGATGACGGGGATGTTGGCGAAGGTCTCGACGTTGTTGATGAGAGTCGGATTCCCCCAAAGTCCCGAGGCGGCTGGATAGGGAGGACGGGGCCGGGGGCTTCCGCGCCCGCCCTCGATCGAGGCGAGCAGCGCTGTCTCCTCGCCGCAGACGAAGGCGCCGGCGCCGATCCGCAAATCGACACGGAAGTTGAACGGCGACTCGAAGATCTGGGTTCCCAAGAGCCCAAGCCGCCGCGCCTGGCGGATCCCGGTCTCGAGCCGGTGGATGGCCACGGGATACTCGCCCCGGACGTAAATGTAGCCCAGGTCGGCCCCGACCGCGTAAGCCGCGATGGCCATGCCCTCGAGGACCCGGTGCGGGTCGCTCTCGAGCACGCTGCGGTCCATGAAAGCGCCGGGGTCGCCCTCGTCGGCGTTGCAGACAACGTACTTGTGCGGCCCCTGGTTCTTGGCGACCGTCCCCCACTTCAGCCCCGTAGGATACCCGGCGCCACCCCGGCCCCTCAGGCCGCTACGGGTGACGGCGTCGATCACCTCCGCGGGATTCATCTCCCGAACCACTTCGTAGAGCGCGCGATAGCCGCCGGCCGCGATGTACGATTCGATGCGCTCGGGCTCGATCTTGCCGCTATTCTCCAGCACGATCGACTTCTGGCGGGCGAAGAACGGCCGCCCGGGATCACACCTCCGGGCGGTCACCGCGCCCCCATTCAGTCCGGCCACGATCGAGGCAGCCTGATCGGAACTGACCCGTTCGTAAAAGCTGCTCTCGGGATCGAGCTGGACCAGGGGGCCCTCGCAACAGAGCCGCATGCAGCCCACGGCGCAGACCTGGACCGTGGCGCCCAGGCTCGCGCGCTCGACAGCCTCCTCCAGCCGCTTCTGCACGTCAAGAGCACCCGACGAGAGGCAGCCGGCCGCCGTGCAGACGCGAATCCTGATCGGCTTGCGCGCCGCCAGCTCCTTCTCGCCAATCTCCTGGAGCTCAGCCAGGTCCATGTTGCAGCCATCCTTTCATCCGCGCCTCGGCAAGGGCGGGCTCGACGGTGCCGCAGACCTCGCCATCGAAGACCACGACCGGCGCCAGGCCGCAGGCGCCCAGGCACCTGGCGGTCTCGACCGACACGAACGGACCGTTTTCCCCGGATTCCCGGTTCTCCCCGGCCGCGCACGCGCGAACGGTGGCCAGCAGCGTCTCTCCCCCCTTCACGTAGCAGGCGGTACCCATGCAAACAACGCAGGTATGAGCACCCCTGGGGGCGAAGGTGAAGAAGTGGTAAAAGGTCGCGACGCCGTAGACCCGGCTGGGGGGAAGCTTGAGTCCGTGGGCGACGTAATGCAGGATGTCGTCCTGAAGATAGCCAAAGAGCTCTTGCGCGGTGTGCAGCACCTCGATCAGGGCGTCGGGCTGGAACCGCTGCCGCTTCATGCTCGCGTCGAGCATCTTGAACCGGTTATCGCCGCTGGGATGAGCGAGGCCCGGATCGGCATCCGGGGATTTCTGCTGGATCTTGGCCATGTTCGCACGTTGCCTCCACGGTGAGGGTCGCGCCCTTGATCGATCGTCGGGGCGGCCGGGAGGATCGCCGCGATCCGTCGGGGCATCACGGCAGCTAACCTCAGTTTGATCCAGATTGCGACCTGAATCAAGGGGATGCGCGACCGCCAAAGGGCCGTTTCATTTTCGGAGCGGGACTGGCGGCATCATGGAAGACCTTCCGCGGGGCGAAAGGAGCCGCCCACGTTGCCCGGATGCCAGTAACTGGGTGGCCCCCAACGCCAATCAGGGATTCTATCGATTCTTCAAGTATCTCATGGTCGCATAATAACTTAGGCCGCCGCTTGCTTGAGGATTGAATCCTCGATCTGGCGCTTTTGCTCCGCA
>JBEKTN010000296.1:0-11050 GCA_049516015.1 Isosphaeraceae bacterium
CGTGGAGCGGAATGCCCTGCGTGCCAACCTCGTGGAGCGAGCGGAATCGTGGCGTTGGTCGAGTTTGCGCCGTGTGGAGCGCGAAGACCCGGCGTTTCCCATCCTCTCGACGTGGCCTTTGCGTCGCCCCACCGATTGGCTGCAACATGTCAACCAACCACAAACGGAAGCCGAAGTGGCGGCGTTGCGTTGCTGCGTCAATCGCGGTCGGCCCCTCGGCGATCCTAACTGGGTCACGGACACGGTCAAACGATTGGGGCTAGAATGTACGATTCGACCCCGTGGAAGACCGAAGAAACAATCATAGGCTTGTCACAGTTGCCTGTATTATCTGGATTCTCCAGGTTTGGTGGCCGTCACCTTTCACCCCGTCCGAAGCCCTTGTTACTGGTCTTCATGATCGCGGTCTCCTGGGCGCGGAGGCCGGCGCCGCCGAGGGTGACGATTACCAGGGTCAGAATGAGTGGCTTGCGCATCGGAAACTCCTCATCCTCGATGAGAGTGGGTGGTTATGGCTGTGTGTTCGGCGGAGACGAGGAACCGTTTCATGGTCGTTTGTGTTCGAGCTGGATCTTGTGGATGAACGGGGAGCGGTCGCGGGCGTCCGGGGAGGCGCGGACGATGTCTGTCGCCGCGGTATCTCCGCCCTCAGGTGGGGGCGGGCGGAGGATCGTATTCTTGCACCGTGAGGCGGCATCTCCGGCGGATCGTTCGATGACCTTGGCCAGCGGCTCGTCGCGGATCTCCAGCCGGGCCTGCCGTCGCTGGAGGGTCTCGATCGATCGGGCGCGGGTCTCCTGCTGACCCCGGGCGGCCAGCTCCTGGCCCGGCGCGAGCAGCCGGCCGTTCTCGAGCTGGAACAGCTCGTGGGGATTGGCCCACGGCAGCTTGTCGGGTGAGGCCACGATCCGGAACCGCTCGGTCCCCGGCGGGTCGGCGAAGGTGAAGCAGCCATCGGAGGGGACCGTCACGCGCTCCCCGCGGCGGATCAGCAGGTGTTCCTCGTCCCCTTCGGGCAGGAGAAGCCGCTCGGCCCCGTCGGGGCCTCGGTTGAGGATGTAGAACCAGAGGTCGTTATGAGCCTCGATCTCGAGCCGGAACGACTGGCCGGTGCGGAATGGCTGGCGGGGATCCACCGGCTTGTAAGAACCGTCGGGCGCCTTGAGGAGGACCTTGTAGGCGTACCCGCGCACCGTGCTCCAGCCGGTCTGGGTGGCCAGGGCGGCGTCGGGGACGCCGTCGGGGCTGGTCCGCTGTCGGAGGATGTCGCGTGTCGTGGACTGACCCCGCGCTGTCTGGTACGCGAGCGCGACGATGCACAGGACGACGAAGATCCGGGAGGCCATGGCTCGTCTCCGGGGTCCAGGGTTGAAGGCCGCCTCAACGGGCGGCGGTGTCGAGCCGGTAGAAGTTGAAGTTGGTGATCGTCGGCGGCCACTTGGTCGCAGTGTGCTGGTGACCTTCGGTGAGTTCCTTGACGCGCTCGGACAGCTTGTCGTTCAGCTCGGTCAAGGAGAGGTAGCCGTCCTTGTTGTAATCGCTCTCGGCCCCGCCGCGGAAGATATCAAGCAGGGCCCTGGTGAAGGCGCCGTGGCCCCATCTGGAGTCCTCCAGGCTGACCTCGCGAGCCATCGAGGACGACAGGACGATGGCGCCGGTGTCCTCGGAGACGAGCTCGCGAAGGGGGTCGACCCCGCGGGAACCCTTGGCACCGGTGATGCCGGCGCTGTGGCAGGTATCGACGAACAGCAGGAACTTGCCTGGCACATCCTGGATCAGGCTCTCGATCTCGTTCCACCGCACGGCGGTGCTGCGCAGTCGTTTCGGGTCGATCTCGTGGGCCGCCAGGTAGTAATTGTCGCGCTCGTCGCGGACGCCGTGAGCCGAAAGGAAAAGGATGGCGACGTCTTTCTGGGTGACGCTATGGACCAGCCACTCCATGCCATCGAGGATGCCGCGAACGGTGGCCTCCTTGTTGGTCAGGACGCGGGTCTCGACCTTGGCGTAAACCGGGCCCTCCTGCGGTTTCCAGACGGTGGCGAATTCCTCGGCGTCGCGGTGGGCGAACCGGAGGTTCAGCTCGGGCTGGGCGTACTCGGAGATACCCACGGCCAGGATATAGAGGTTCGGCCGGGCGATCGGAGCCTGGGTCTCATAGACGACGCGGATTGGCGCTGGGTAGCTGTTCGAGGCGGCGTTCGACGCGACCAGCGCGAGGGTGTTGTCGCCGGGCAAGAGCTGGACCTGCCGTTCAATGACCATCGCCTGCGAATCGTCGTTGTTCTGGGTCCGCTCGATGTTCTTGGACCATGCGGGGCGGCCGTTGACCAGGATGGTGACCTCGCTGACGGGCAGGTCGTTCTGTGAGTGGATTTCGGCCCGAACGGTGATCGCAGGGGACGTCGTATGCGTTCCCTCGATGGGGGCGAGGATTCGGACCCGAGGCGGTTCCTGGCGGCGCAGGTCCCCGAGATTGCGCAGATCGTGCGGTTCGGTCGGGTGCGACTGCTCGGCATTGGCCAGCTCGATCGCCTGCCTCACGTCCCCGGTCTGGAGGACCTTGTCGATGATATCGGGGCGGTAGAACTGCTTGCGGAACTGGTGCGCCAGGTAAAACTTGGCCGCGCGGTTCCGGCCTTGGTTGACATGCCAGCCGATCAGCCGGTCGCCTCCCAGCGAGGCATCGTAGTAGCCCTGCGGGGTCCAGAGGACCCACTCGCCGTCCTTGGCCATGAACAGGCTCAAAAGCGGGTCGGCCAGGTCTGAGCCGGCCGTCAGCGTGACCTCGACTTGGTAGCGCTGGCCGTTGCGCTCGATCTCGACGGGGACTCTTTGACCGGGCTGCAGGTCCCAGCGGTTGTTGAGTCGCCGATCTGCCATGGCGACACGGCTTAGCCCATTGATCGTCAGGAACCGGTCCCCAACCTGGATGCCGGCCGCTTGCGCGGAGCTACCGTCGGGGACGACACGGATCAGCCCCTCACCGGCGATGTCAAAGTCGGGCATCCCGTGAACTGCGAACTTTTCTAGGCTCCAGAGCCGAATGGTCCGGTCGGTGGAGGCGGTGGCCAGGAACCGGCCATCGGGCGACTCGCTCATCGAATAGGCGGGTCCCTGGTGTCCGATGAAGACCCGTCGCGCCTTAATGCTGTGCGGGTCCACGCACCTCACCACGGCGCCGTCGCTGAATACGACCGGATCGGTAAAACCGGGTCGGTCCGACCGGAGGATCGAGAAGCACAGCAGCATCGCCTCCGGGGTATAATTGTTCACAAGCTGACCAGATCGATACCAGGCCAGGCCGACCGAGTTCCCCGACTGGAGTGCCTTCACCGACCGGACTGCCTTCAGTTCCATATCATCCTTGCGGGTCAGTTCAGTCTGAAGCTGGCCTGAGTATCCGTCGACGATGCGACGTCTCTCCAGGTCGAAGGTCCGTTCCGGATCGGCGTAATGGTTGTAGTACCATTCCCGGCCGCTGTGAGGGACAGATCCGAAAGCGATCCGTCGCCCGCTCTCGTCGAAGGCAACCTTGTAGTACGCTCGGCCATCCCCTGTGAGAACCTTCAATCGGCGCTGACCCGTCGCGACTTCCCAGACGTGGATCTCGCCCAAGAAGTCCGCGCTTGCGACGAGCGAACGGTCCGGACTGAGCGCGACTGCCGTCGGGAGGTAGGTGTGGTCCTCATAGACCCGCACCGGCTGGTTGCCGTGCTCAGCCTGCCACACTGCCACGTAATAATGGTCCCGCCCATCCTTGGTCCCCATGCCTCCCAACACGAGGTGGCCGCTGTCAAGGTAACGTTGGCCCGTCGCGGTGTTCTTTCCACCGAACGGAGACTGGGGCGAGCGCAAGCGGGTGGCGTGTTGGAGGGCCTTCTGGAGCAATCCCGTGACGACGGCCTGACCGCCGAGTGACTCTGTCAGGGCTTGCTTCTCCTGGGGAGACAACGTGGTGATGTCCCGGCCGTTCGGGGCGAACCAAACATGGGTCGCCAAGGTTACATCCACGGTCACGAGGTACGGCAAACGCGTCTGGAACCTGAAGAAGGACAAGGCTCGTGGAGAGCGGATTCGATGCAGGGCACGTCGAGCCGTCCAGTCCCAGATGATGATCTCACCATCGGCGTCGTCAGAGGCCAGATACTTGCCGTCAGTCGAGAATGCCACATGCAACGTCCCTAGCGGATGGCAGGACAGTGTCTGCGCAATCCGGCTGAGGTCCTGAAGTTGGTAGACGCGGATCGAGCCATCTGCATCGAGGTTGGCGATCCCCACAACCAGCTCGCGGCCGTCGGGCGAGAATGCGAGGCTGTTCGGCTGCCCGAGACGCGACACGCCATCCTCGCCACGCAGCGTGGCGCGGAGTTGTCCCGTGGCCAGGTCCCAGATCCGGACCGTCTTGTCGGTCCCTCCCGCGGCGAGGAGGCGGCCGTCGGTGCTGAAGTCCAGGGTAGTGACTCTGGAAGTGAACCCCCCGGTCTCCAGCACGAGCTTCGGTGCGGCCGTTTCAGAAGCCCCATCGTGGTCCCGAACAATGTCCCGAGGTATTGGCTGGGCCTGGCCCGACACGACCAATCCCGAGATTGCAATGACCATCAGAACGGTGCGGCTCATGATCGTAACTTCCTCTCACGGGTAGGGTGGCGTGCCAGTCAGGCCGCCTTCGTTCAATGGACGCTTTGCACGGCGACCACGGCGCGGGTCCAGGGGACGGGCCTCGTCGCGTCGCCCTGTTTTTTGCCCGTCCCCGTCTCTCCAGCGGGTTTGATCGCCATGCCCCGCCCGACCGCGTCTCGGAGGCTGGCGGCGTCCTTACGTATTCCGCGCCCCTCCAGGCGGCGGACCAGGTCGTCGAGCCGGCCGACCGGCATCTGATCGCCGCACAGGCCGATCGGGAAGGCCTCGAATGGGTCGTGGCCCTTGTCGAGCCAGTAGAGATAGTAGGTCTCCTTCCCCACCGGCGGCTGGATGACCAGACCCCGGGGATACGGGATCGCTCGCTCGCGATTGGCTTCGACGGCGGACTGAGGCACATAGCGGTTCGGGAAGAGGAAGGTGACGGAGTCGTCGGCCGCGACGGTGAAGACAACGAGGTGTCCCGCCTTCGCCGGCCGCACCTGCAGCGCGAACTCGGTCCCGACCCGGAGCGGCCCGCGGACGCTGGGCCGTGCCTCGAGCTGCCAGTCTTTCACTCGATCCTGGGGTGCCAAGCCCAGTAGGCGATCCAGGATCGCCGCCAGCCGCTCCTGGATCTCGGCGCGATCCGGGTCCGAGAAGAGGCCCGGCAGCAGCGCGGCTTCCTTCGCCAGGCCGATCGGGAAGATCAGCGGCGTCTGAGGGACCGGTGCCAGGGTCTCCTGGAGGTCTTGCTGGAACAAGTCCAACGTCAGGGAGCGGCTCCCTCGGGCGCGAAGCCGAGCGCGGGCTAGTCCAGAATTTCCTAGTCGAGGTTCCAAGGTGGTGGGAGCCTTGCTAAGCTTACCCGGCTTTTGCAGCTTTCCGGTCAACAGGAGGACCACCATGCCGGGCAGCGCCGCCAAAATTACGATCACCGAACGTCAACAAGAGATCCTTCGCAGACTTGGTAACTCCGTCACGGCGCCTTCGCGACTCCGCCAACGCGCCAACATCATCATCCTAGCCTTCGAGGGCACCGTCAATCAAGACATCGCCCGCGACATCGGTCTGGAAAGGCACCAGGTCGGCCGTTGGCGACTGCGCTGGGCCGCAGCTTTCAATCGTCTCGTCCTGATTGAGTGTACCGAGTCCGCCGCGACCTTGCGCCGGGCCATTGAGAAGGTCCTTACCGACGATGTCCGAGCTGGCGCCCCCGGCAAGTTTACCCCTGAGGAGGTCGTCCAGATCCTCGCCGTCGCCTGCGAACCGCCCGAGAAGTTCGGACGCCCGATCACGCACTGGACCATCCTCGAGCTTACTGATGAGGTGATCAAGCGCGGCATCGTCGACTCGATCTCCCCAGCCCAGGTGGCTCGTTATCTCCGTGAGGCCGCGCTGCAGCCCCACAAAAGCCGATATTGGTGGCACCTCCCCGAAACAGGACATGAACGTCTGTCAATAGCCCTACCGTCTTGCTCTGGTCTCTTGAAATACCTAACAGCCCAGGGATATTCTTAATTTAAGAACCATCGACTCGCGACGGGCTTATGGGTTCTGGTCATGGTGACCCCGCCGTGTGTCCGCTCGCACGGATGGGGCTTTTGTATGCGCCGAAATGTACTTATTCAATTTATCTGAGATCAATGTCGAATCGGCATAACGGTCGCTGCCTTTTGCGGAGATATGGTGTATCCTTGTCCACTCCCAACGAACCCGATGCCGACGGGGGACAATGCCCCGGCCCAAGCAGTTGGAAGACCAACAATCGCGCTGCCCAGTTCGAGCCGGGCCAACTCCTCTTCGGCCGATATCTTGTCGTTCGGCAACTCGGCAGGGGGGGGATGGGGTCAGTCTGGTTGGTCCAACACAGGGAGCTTGACACCGAGCGAGCCCTGAAGATTATTGTGCCGGAAATCGCCCTCACACCGGAGGCGCTAGGTCGCTTCCGCCGCGAGGCCCGGGTGATGGCCAAGTTATCGCATCCCCACGCCGTGACCGTGCACGACGCCCAGATCGACCGCGACGGGTCCTTCATCGAGATGGAATATGTCCGGGGCCGAAGCCTCGACGCCCTGCTGCGCCCGGGTGTGCCCTCGCACTTGGAATGGGTGGCCCGGATCCTCGTCCAGCTCTGCGATGTGCTCCAGGCTGCCCACGACCGTCAGATCGTGCACCGCGACTTGAAGCCGTCGAATCTCATGCTCCTTGATGGCCGCCCGTCCGAAGCTCCGTTCTTGAAGGTGCTGGATTTTGGCATCGCCAAGATCCTGGCCCCCGACGACCAGTGCGATGCCCAGACCCGCACCGGTGCTTTCATCGGGTCCCCGCTATACACGAGCCCCGAGCAGGCCGGCAGCGGCAAGATCGATGGCCGCAGCGACCTCTACTCCGTCGGGATCATCCTTTGCGAGATGCTTACCGGCTACCGCCCCTTCGCCGGCGGGATTGCCACGGTCATCCACGACCACCTCTACACCCCGCCGCCGAAGTTCGCCGAGAAAAATCCGGACGTGAACGTCCCGCCCGAGGTCGAGCAGGTCGTGCTCCGCTGCCTGGCCAAGGATCCGGACCGGCGGTACCAGTCGGCCCGCGAGCTGGCCGAAGCGTTCCTCCGAGTGGCTTCCCTGACCAGGATTGCCCTCGCCAGCCCTGGCAGCCTGGCTCCGCTACCATCAGAGCTTCAGTTCCCCCCACCAGAGGACACCCAAGTCGCTTCAACGCTGGCGATGGCGTCGAGCGGCAAAGAGCACCATCTCCAAGATGTCGGCGCGACCTTTAATGCGGTCCAACAAGCCACCCGGGCAGAGGCAAGCGGAGACCGCGGCCGGGGCTGGCGGGCCGGCAATGCAGGTCGTCTATCCCCGACCTTGGATCGCCGACACCCTAGGGCGCTCTGGCTCTTGCTCGTCGGCTTCACCCTGGTGGGCGTGGCTGCATGGCTGACCCTGCATTTTTGGAAGTCGTCCGACGGGCGAGCGCTCATGCCCCTGGTACAACGTCCGACAGGCGAGGCGAGGCCCGGCGGAGCAGAGAGGTCCCAGGGCCCGCCCGTGCGGCAACCGACCAGCCGTCCGGCAGGAGTTACAGCCGCGGGCACCGGCCCTCAGCCCGTCAGCCTTGCGACAGTGGGGCAACCGACCAGCCGTCTAGCGGGAGTTACGGCTTTAGCCCGTATCGAAGAAGGCGGAAACAAGACCAACGGCCCGCACCTTGCCCTGGTCATCGGTAACGACGCCTACCCGAAGGGTACCCGCCTGGGCAGCTGCGTGAACGACGCCAAGGCGGTCGCCTCCTGGCTCCTGACGGAGGGCTACCGGCCCGACGAGATCACGCTGCTCACCGATGCCCGAAAGCGAGACATCATCCGGGCCCTCCAGGCGGTGGCCAGGGAGTGCAAGGGGCGTCACCACAAGCAAGTCGTCATCTTCTTCAGCGGCCACGGCACCACGCTGCCCGACGACGACGGCGACGAGGGCCCCGACGACGACACCGACGAAGCCTTCGTGGCCATCTTCGCGCCGAGGGATCCGTGGGAGGATTTCGTGATCCGCGATGATCAGTTCTTCCTCTACGTCAACGCCATCGCCGCCGGCGCCGAACGGCTCCTGATCATGTTCGATTGTTGCCACTCCGGGGATATCCTCAATGGGGACCTCGACGACCCGAAGGCGCGGAAGATCAAGGAGATCCCCGAATGGAGGCTGAGGCGGATGCTGGTCGAAGCGGGACAGCAACCGGGGCCGTTCCGCGAGGTGGCGACGGTCGGGAGGAAGAAGGGGAGCCTCGACGGCGACAGGCTCCCCACCGAGATCCAGATCCCGCCGGCGGGCCATCACCTGGTTTTCCTCGCCGCGTGTAACCAGTTCCAAGTCGCGAGGAGCGGCAATCCCCTGAGCGCATTCACGGAAGCCTTCATCCGCGGTGTCTTCCAAGAGCGGCACAGGTTGGTCGGCGGGGACGGCGTGATGACCTTCGGCGCCCTGCGGCGCCACCTCACGGACAGCCTGTACTCGATCCCCCAGTCGCCGGTCGTCATCCTCCGTGGGCTGACTGAGGATGAGCCGTTCATTCCGGGCTTCTTTCCCGATCCGCTCAAGGCTCCGCAGGAAGAGCAGCTCATGGGTGCCCTGGAGTCGCTGTTGACGCTACCAGCGGCGACCAAGGTCGATGGAGTAACACTCGACGTCCGGACCAGCCAGCCCGGCCCTTTACGCCTCGGGACCCGCTTCGCGCTGAGGGTCCGACCCGGCGCGTCGGGCTACCTAGTCGTGCTCACAGTCTCGCCCGGCGGCGACGTCTCCTTCCTCTTCCCTAACCGGTACCGGCTCAACAACTTTATCGGTAAAGGGCAGGACGCGATGATCCCTTACGCCCAAGGGCTGGAGGTCCAGCCGCCGGTGGGGGAGGAGACCTACTATGTCTATCTGCTGGAGAAGAACCCGTTCGCCGGCTTCCCCTTCGGCCTATACGGCGAGGCTCTGGTCGTCGGCCGGCTGGAGGACGTGGCCCGGCGTCTAAGGGCCCGCGGCACGCAGATCAGCGCCACCGAGCTCCGCGAGGCGCTGATCCGGGGTATGGCCATCGAGCTCGGGAAGCCCGCGAAGGCGTCCGAGACCCTGGATCGCTGCGGGGCCTGGGTCCGTAAGGAAGTCATCGTCAAAAGTGTGGAATGAGTCGACGCGGCCGGATGGGGGGTCGTCCAGAGGGCACGTCCGGCGAGTCCATACCGTCGGAGCATCCCACGAGGGCAGCCGCGGCGGCCGATGTCCCCCGAGAATCGGGGCCGAGGAGGCGAACATGGGCGTACTCGCAATCCCGCTGGCGATGATGGGCATGGCGCTGGCCTTCGCCCTCCCCATGGGATCGCAGGCCGGGACGCGGAGCATCCTGCGAGAGAAGGTCGACGCCCGAGGCAGGTGGGAGACGACCTAGCGGCGAAGACGGGCTGGCGCATGGCCCGAGGATTCCGGTGGCAGATCCTCCTGCCCGATGCCGCGGGACGATTCCAGCCGGCACGGCCCGATCAAATCTTCCGCACTGGGCAGGCCTTGCGGCTCTGCATCGAGGCCCAGTGTGACCTCTGGATTACACCTTAATCGCGACCCGGAGGGCCGTGAGGTGGTCCTCCTGCCGACGCGGGGCGAGGAGGACTTGCTAGTCGGGCAGGGGCAGCAGGCGACCCTCCCACCAGACGGCCAATTCCGGTTCACCGACCCGCCCGGGATCGAGGTCTTCCGCGTCCTGGTCTCGCCCGCGAAGCTCGATTGGGTCAACCCTCGCGAGCTGTTCGCGATGGCAGAGTTCGAGGACATGCATAGAAGTATTGACTCAGCGGGTTTGATTCGGTAGTATGTGCGGATCATCCCAGGAGATCCGCTCTTGACGATTGCGCGTGCCCATCTCGTTGATCCTTCCGTAACTCGCTGGTACCACTGTGTAACGCGCTGCGTGCGACGGGCCTTCCTGCTCGGGGAGGGATGCACGACCGGAAAAGCTGGATTGAACATCGGCTCGAGGAACTTGCGGAAATCTTCTCGGTGGCCGTGGCGGGGTTTGCGATCCTGGACAATCATTTGCACCTGCTGGTGCGGCTCGATCCGGACGTGGCCCAGGGCTGGTCGGATGAGGACGTCGTGCGACGCTGGGGACGCCTCTTTCCGCCCCGCGACAAGGCGCGACAGGTGGCCCCGGTCTCGGACGAGTGGGTCCAGGCGCGGCTCATAGACGCCAGGTGGGTCGCGACTGTGCGCCAGCGGTTGCAAAGCCTGAGCTGGTTCATGAAGTGCTTGAAGGAGCCGCTCTCACGGCTGGTCAACCGCGAGGAGCAGACCCGCGGCGCGTTCTTCGAGGGCCGGTTCAAGAGCGTGGCGATCCTCGATGAGGAGTCGTTGCTGGCGACCTGTGCTTACATCGATTTGAACCCCGTTGCCGCTGGCATCGCCGAGGTTCCCGAGGCCAGCGCACATACCTCGATCAAGCAACGAGTCGAGCATGTCACGGAACAGGGACGAACCGAGGACCTGAAGGCCGCCCAAGCAGGCAGCGTCGCGGGCTCGACAGCGGCGGCGGGCCTGGAGGAGGGGCTGTGGCTCTGCCCGGTCGAGGATCGAAGACGGCTGGATTCGTCACGCGAAGGGATGATCGAAGGATTGTCGCTGGGCAATTACCTGCTCCTGGTGGAGTACACCGGGCGGTTGTTCCGCGCGGGCGAAGCCGGGATCTCCGGTGAGCTGGCCGGGATCTTCGAGCGGCTGGGAAGTAACGCCGAGAACTGGCAGGCGCGGTTGCGGAAGCTGGCCGCAGGCCGGTTGCTGGGCCGTTTCTTCGCCGCCAGCCGAGCCCGGTTGCGGGAAGTCGCCGAGCGTCTGGGCGTGCACCACCTGGCGAACCTGGGCGGCTGCGCGGCGCGATGACGCCGCCCCGAAGGCTG